>JAHDSC010000022.1 GCA_018432925.1 Desulfobacterales bacterium
GATCTCTTATGCTTGAATCGTTTTTCGTGACGATCAACGGCTGGATGGCTGGCGGCACCGTCATCGCCGCCGTTGGATGTTTCGCATGGGGGATGGTCAGCGTCGCATTCAGCCCGTGTCACCTTGCCTCGATTCCATTGATCGTAGCCTATGTCGGCGGACAGGAGAAGACGGTTAACCCCGGACAGGCGGGGTTTTACTCCGTGCTTTTTACGACGGGACTGTTTATTACCATTGCCCTGATCGGTATTCTCTGCGCCATGCTCGGCCGGATGCTGGGTGATTTGGGCGGCAACTACCTGCAAATCCTGATCGGTCTGGTACTGATCTGGGTGGCACTTGGGATGCTGGGCTTCGAAAGATACTCGATGTCTGGAAGCCTGCTGCATCGACTGAAGTTAAAAGGTCATTCCGGGGCATTTGTTTTGGGCCTGGCTTACGGGATCCTTTCCGGTTCCTGCACATTCGGCTTTATCGCTCCGATTCTTGCCATTATTACCGTTCAGCAGAAAATCGTTACCGGAATCATATTTATCGTCCTCTTCGGAATCGGCCACTGCATTCCCATCGCCATCGCCGGAAGTTCGATGGCGCTGGTCAGAAAACTGATGGAAAACAGGCTCTGGCAGGGGGCCGGAATCTGGTTTCGCAAAGGCGCGGGATTCCTCATCGGCATGATGGGTCTCTATTTCATCTTCAATCCTTTTATTGAGGCTTGAAAGCGTGCCTCCGGATGTATGGAACCCTGGGTAAAACACGGATTCCAATACTTCAAGAATCCGTTTAAGAAATCTTCAAAAAAGCTCGCCCAGTAGGCAGCCTCCCAGCCGTCACATTTTCGAAAATCTTCCAGCCCGGCTTCGGTCATGAACATCGAAATGACGGTTTTGGACTTTGCGCCCGGCTGTAATCCGATAGAGGCCGCAGCCGTGCGGTAATCGTCCACCGTTTTCCCGTTGATTCCCGGAGCCCCTTCACCGCATTTCCCGCCGATTCCAAAACCGGCTTCAATGACCGATGGAAACGCCGGGATTCCTTTTGACTTGCCGCCGGGGTTTTGGGCGGAATCGGACTCTTTATACGGTTTTTTCAATGCCGCCCCGACCCTGGCATCAATCTCAAACGCCGATGCCGGATTTACCGGGTCGGATCAAAGATACGGCACGAAAAGAATCAGGAAAAAGCTGCCTGCATTTTAAAGAATTCTTCATGAGCCGAACCCTTGTCTCCAAACCCCGCGGATCTAATTGGTTAGATGAGGCTTAACTTTTTGGATTTTTTCATATTTCTTTATTTTGACGGGAGCGTACTTCTGCCTGTGTTCCGCATGCCGGGTATAGGGCTTATCGCTATCCATCTCGATGTTCACAAAGCCGTTCGATCCAAGATGCAAATTACCAGGCAGGGAGGCGGATATTCTCCAGTCGGTTCCCTGAAGATAAAAATACACCTTTCGCTGAACGTCAAAGTAGACATCGGGAGTGGGATAATACCGGTAGTAATGTTTCAGGCGATACCCATGAGCCGGCGCATGGGCCGGCGGACCTTTTATCTCAACCTTTTGAATCGGTTTCTCAACCTTGTGAATAACCGGAGGATGGCTGGATACGGTGCCGTCTTCGACATGCACCCCTCCCCCGACCGTTCGGCATGCGCCCAGAGAAAGGGCGATAAAAACGCAAATCAAAGAAATCATCAATCGTAAAAGGACACCAGGTTTCATCGGATTTTTCCCCCATGTGTAAATAAAATTCCATTCTTATCATCAGTTCAGGGTCAACGCATGACGGCTTTCCGCCGGTACATTTATGCGTTATGATTACTTATCGGCAACCGGACCGCACCATTTTATGAAAAAATAACGGACAATGAAACGAATAAGCATGATTATACAATCATTTCTATCGGTTATAATAATTAAAGAACCCCGCGGCAAGCTGCGGCGTTAGCGTTCGCTGTTGCGGTTCAGAGGGTCGGAAAGTTTTCATCGCCATAAACCAACCGATCCGGACTGGTTACCGCCGGATCGTCTTCACGCGGATTGCCTTCAGGATTTTTATTGCCAATATTTCTTATCTGTTGCAATTTGAAAAACAGGTTTATCCTGCCCCGGCATGAATTGCGGGATCTTGATCATTATTATTCAATTGGAGAAAAAAGATGTCGGACCTAACCCGAAAAAAAATCGAACAAAGCATCATCGACAGGAAATATCTTCATCCCGGGTTCCTGAAAAACGTACAAACGTACAAACCTTTCCTGCAGGTGGAGGAAAAGGCGTTCCAGGATGGTTCGCTGAGCAAAAAGACAAAAGAATTGATGGCGCTTTCGATATCGATTGTGACAAAGTGCGAGCCGTGCATGGAATGGCATCTGGGCCAAGCCCTTCAGGCGGGGGCTTCGGATGAAGAAGTGTTTGAAACCATTGACGTCGCCGTCGAAATGGGCGGCGGGCAGGCGGTTGCCTATTCCCGATTCGTTCTCAAGGCACTCGAATACTTTAAAGAAACCGGATAAACAAAAAATGCCGACCCCTTCCATCAAAGGCTATCCCCGACGATATGAAAGCCGGCTAACCCTGAAGAACGGGGAAGAGGTGTTTCTCCGGCCCATTTTGCCGACGGACGGGCCCCTCCTTCTCGATTTATTCAACCGGATGTCTCCGCAGTCGGTCCGAATGCGTTTTTTAAGACGCATGAACGCCCTTCCGGAAGATATGATCCGCAGGTTCACGCACATCGATTACAGCAGCGAATTCGCTCTTGTCGCCATCATCCGGGAAGACGAAAAAGAGGCGATTCTAGCGGTGGGTCGTTACGCCCATGATCCTGATGAAAATCTTACCGAACTCGCGGTTGCGGTTCGTGATGACCGGCAACATCTCTGCCTTGGCAAACCGTTACTGGCAAAAGTCGTCGATATCGCCAAAGAGCATGGCATTTCGCGTTTCATGGGTATGATGGATCCCCGGAACCATGTCATCCGCCGCATCCTGTCGGACCTCGGCTATGATGTGAAGTATTATTGGGAAAGCGGTTTTTTTCGGCTGGAGATTGTTGCCTGAGGAATATTCGGGAGCCGATTTTTATATCCGACCGGTCGGCGATCCGTCGTTTGACAATGTATTCGGGCACCCTGAGCGTCCGCGTGAAGCCTGCCATAGGGCAACCTTTGGTCATCCATCCGCGATAAATCTTCGATATCCGCGTCACCGGTCATCCGGAAGAGGATGTCGAAAGGATCGGAGAAGTCTTGTAAAAGATTTGGGAGGCATAACCGGAAACCTGTCGGATACGGGTTCTGAAATAAAGAGGGCGGGCCGGGCATCCGTCATGCCCTGAAAATAGGTCATGTAAGGTTTTTTCAATACCCGCTGCTCCATGCGGAACCTCATTGTCCATTTGGTTGCCATCTTCAAATGAAGGCCGCCTGTTTGTGATGTCAATTCAGGAGAATCAAGACCGGTAGATCTCGTCGACACATTCCCGGAACCACCGAGGTTTTTGAAAAAGGACGTGGATGAGAATAAGCGCTGTGATCGGAACCGGGATGATCGTGTCAAAGATGGCGATAATAATCAGGTAAATCAGGACCTGCGTTTTATGTGACATGGGTTTCCTTTCTAAAATCTTACCAATCCGCATTCTTCAACATCCCTTGTGAGTGTGACGTCTTCCGGAAAGATGTGCCGCGGCAAAAAACGGAAATTCACCGATCCTGCCGAACCGGTCTGAATTCCCTGCCGAGGAACCGTTGATTGAGAGCCTTGTTCATCGGTGTGGACGGATAAAAATTCTCTTCGATCATCCATTTGAAACTCAGTATGACCGGCGGGACAGATTGTCGTACCGGAATCGCTTCCGATTTCGGGCTTTCGGTGGAATCGACGGATCATAAGGCTTTGCTCGCTGCTGAAAGGATCATGTTTTTAAGCGCGGTATCCGTCATTCAAATGGATGCTTCCATTGTGGAATATCTCTCACGGAAGTAATTGTCAAGCAACACAAACCCTTGACAGAAAAAGGAATCTCTGCAATCGTGCATTTATTCCATTCCATTTTTATACCCATACCGAATCGGAGATTCACTCATGGCACTGACAAAACATGAAATTGCGGAACAGGTTTTTAATGAACTCGGATTTTCCAAGAAACGTTCCATCGAGATTATCGAATCTCTGATCGAACAGATTAAGAAATCCCTGGAATCCGGTGAGGATGTATTGATTTCCGGCTTCGGAAAATTCCGTGTAAAGGAAAAGAAGGAACGGAAGGGTCGAAATCCGGCCACCGGTGAGGATGCAATCCTGCCGGCAAGACGGATTGTGACATTCAATTGCTCCGGAAAGCTGAGGAAGAAGATAAACGGCAGCTGACATGTGCGGCAGATTCGTTATATCCAGCAAGCTCGAATCGTTGCGAAAACACTTTCCCATCGACGCGGAAGCGGTCGAAATCGCACCCAACTACAACGTTGCTCCCACTCAAGAGATTCCTGCCATTGCCCGGCATGACGACCAGAACCACCTGGAGAAATTTTACTGGGGACTCGTACCTTTCTGGGCAAAGGATAAAACCATCGGAAGCCGGATGATCAACGCACGGTATGAAACCGTTGCAACCAAACCCGCTTTCCGAGCTGCGCTCCGGAAACGCAGATGCCTGGTCCTCGCCAATGGTTTTTACGAATGGAAACAGACCAACGGGCAGAAACAGCCGATGTTCCTGACATTGCCGGACGGCAATCCATTTGCATTTGCCGGACTGTGGGAAACCTGGGATGACAATGGAAAGGAGCCGACTCCCTATCGATCCTGCACCATCCTTACCAGGGAGGCCGGTGCATCCGTCCAGCCCATTCATAACCGGATGCCGGTCATTCTGAAACCGGAGGTCTTTGATTTCTGGCTCGATCCGGAAAACCAGGACGTCAAGGCACTTCAGGATATTATCAAATACCGGGGCCACACGGAATTCATCATTGTTCCCGTTTCCAAACGGGTCAACTCGATCCGGAATAACAGCCCCGAAAACATCCGGCCGATGACATCCTCTCCGCAAACAAACCTCCGGCACCGGACTCGATGACGGGCACTGCCGGATCGCATTCACACCGCGGGATGCCCCGGCGGCCTGTGGGTTGTTTAAAGCCGACTACCCTTCTCCACCGATTGAATGCCCATCCACCATATCACGAACAGGACGGCTCCGATCGACGGATGATATTTCTGCCATAAAACAGTTTATTTCTGCTCGACCGGGTTAAGCTTTGCCGTGATTCTACCGATAAATATAACATCTTTTGGGCTTTTCAGCCCATCCCATATTTCTCCCCTTCCTGAACGCCCCCGGGGCAATTGAAGTCCCCGGGGGCTTTACTCTTTCATCCTCCCAGGCGCGCCGGATTATTATCGTATGAATATCTTTACTTTTTAGATTCGGGTATTCGTACAAAATAAATTCCATGGTTCAAAGAAGAACAAGCGGCATATACATTGCCGATACCGCAACCCGTCAATAAATCGGGGCAAATTTCAGATACCTGTAATTGGAGACAAACGCTGGTATCTCAGACATATCAAAGGTTTTGAGCAGGCGGATAACCTGCGAGGCCGGAAAGGTATCCGGGATAATCAATTGATCTGCTGAACAGTTTTCGTGATCCTCATTACGACCAGGATTATTTTTCTGGGGTTCTGATTGATAGAGAGGCCCGCTGCGTCGGCCCTTGCTTTTACCGCCGGGTTCCTGCCTCGGCACAGGGTCTAAGAAACGTAATACCGGTTTGACTCTACGTGGCTGAAGGTCGCGCGAACAAAAGATTCCAGGCACTGCCAGTGCATAGCTAACTCACTGAAAATAACCCTTTTTTCGATCTGAAAGTATTTGACAACGGCATTTTTTATTGTATATGTCATTTTATAAATAATGCGCCATGAATAGTCATTCACTCGGGTCCGCCTTGGACCGGAAAGGACATAAGCATTGAAGAACCCCGGCCAGGCATTTCCCGATCGCTCCGTGAGCATCGCGAACGCGAGAGTCTGACTCATGGAAACCAGTAGCCGGTCTCGGTGTGACTTTTCCGGCCATAAATCGCCGGAAAGACGGCAGTGCCGGGCCGTAACCGCCTCCATATATTCTTAGCCGAAGGAATTTGATGATAACCTTTTCGACCAGGCAAAAAGCCGAATTCACCCGGCGTCTTCCGCCGTATGCCTTCCGGCACGCCTTCGCGACATTGATCTTGGGCGAGGACGAAGACTCGAAATCGGCCCCCGAGATCCCGGGTCTCAGCCGCCCGGACACCACGATGAAAGTTTGTCTCCGCAAGGTTCTCAATGTTCACCGAAAAACGATCAAAAAAAACTGCCTGTCCTGCCGCTCTCGGAGGAAAGGTCTTACCCGTTTGCCCCGAGGTGTAAAATGCAGGACGAAAAAGATTTAAAAATAGGATTGCTTGATGAATTGATCCACTTGCGCCTGCAGATCGCGGAACTGGAAAAAGCGCAAAACGATCTGGATCCCTCCCAGTTGGCGCTTCTGAAAGCTCATGCCGAGTTGGCGAAACTGGTGGATGAACAAACCTTCGAACTGGCGGTTGCGAACAGCCAGTTGAAAGCCCAGTTGGAAGAATGTGAACGGATCGAGGAGGCGCTGCGGGAAGGCGAGAAAAAGTATCGCAATTTATTTGATAATTCTCCGATCGGCCTTGGACTTGTCGATAAAAACGGGCGCCTGATTTTATTCAATAACGCACTGCTTCAGCCGGGCGGCTATCGACCGGAGGATATAACGGAGTTGAATACAATCGACTTCTGCTACATGCGCTGGCAATGTCTCAAGATACTTTTAATTGTCCGCGACCAGGGATTCATTGATGAAGCGGAAATCCGGTTCAAGCGCAAGGACGGCACCCCTTACGACGCACTCCTCAGTTTAAGATCCGTCCAGGTCAAGGGCAAGCCATGCTGGCATGTTATGGTCCAGGATGTCACGAAACGCAGGCAGGCGGAGGAAGCGCTTCATGAATCCTCCGCGCAAATTCAGACCCTGAGCCAGCAACTGCTCAAAGCCCATGAAAACGAGCGTCAGCGCCTTTCGTTTTACCTGCACGATCGCCTGGCGAATGATCTTTCCGCCCTGATCCTCGGCTTTGAAACCCTTCTTTATAATCACCCGGAAGTGTCCGATGATATCCGTAAGGAGATTTCTGAATTTTCCGGCATCCTTGAAGAGTCTCTCAAAATCGTCCGGGATATCTCGTATGAATTAAGCCCGGCCTGTCTGGAGCAAATCGGCCTTGTCAAAGCGATTTTTCGATATTGCGAGGATTTTTCCGAAAAGACCGGCCTGAGCGTTGATTTTTTCTCCGCGGGTATTATGGACGACCTGGCCTTCGATTTCGACACCAGGATCAATTTATACCGCGTGGTTCAGGAAAGTCTGAACAACATCAAAAAACATGCCGAGGCCGGGAATGTGAAAATCCGGCTGACCGCATCTTTTCCCAAAATCATCCTTCGCATCGAAGATGACGGCAAAGGCTTTGATCCGGAAAAACGGATAGCCGCCGCGATTGAAGAAAAACGGATGGGGCTTCAAAGCATGCAGGAAAGGGCCAGACTGCTCTCCGGCACCTTCAAAATCCGCTCGCAACCGGGCGCGGGCACAAAAATTTTAATTGAAATCCCCTATACCAGGGGCGGCGGCATCGGCTGAAAACCGGATGATTTATGGCAGGGATTGAGACGACGGCGTCCGTGTTCGCTGCGTCGTCCGGTACGAATTAAAGGAACACGGTCCGATCCGCACCGCATTCGTAAAAAAACAACTCTTACGCGCAAGAGATTCAAAAGGAAAAATGTTGGATATCCAATCAACGGATTTTTGGGCCCGGAAAACCATCAGAATCATGCAATTGCTCGCCGGATCCGGATCGCCCGCTTTCAGCTTTCGAGGCGGCCGGCAAACCGGATTTAAAACACGAGACGGCAAAGTGCTGCCTGGCTGCCCTTGAAATCCTGAGAACTATCGCGTTACTTTCTCACTCCAATATGGCCTTCGGGAGTCAAGGAAAAACCCATTATCGGCAAGGGCATATCGGGACGAGCATGAAATTATGCGTTTCCATATTTTTAAGTGTGATCGATATGAAAAGTCATGCCGGGGAGGATCGGGAGCGGCGACGATGATGAAAGCCGCTCAAGCTTTCCATGATTTGGCGATAATCACCGATAATATGAATAACGCTTTTTCTGATAATAAACACTTATGATAGATTAGTTCGATAATAATTATTTGATTTTAAAGAAATATCGGCGAAGAAAAATTTTGGCCAAATGAAAAGGTTTTGACCGGATCGGTGCAATTATGGAGTACGTATATTAATTGTTATCTGTGAAAGTGAAAATTGAAATGAATGTAGTTGAAATCAAATTTACACCGGAAGAAAGAGATTTAATAATTAATCATACCTTTGCCGGGCCGGATCTGACGAAAAGACTTCAAATTGCTGAGATCAAAGGAAAGCATCTGATTGTAAAATATTCGGCCTATGATCTTGAGGAATTGATCGGATATATCGCGGCAGAGGCTAATCATACGGATGATAAAAAAATTGGGGGAGGGAACTTGATCGGTTATTCGAGAGACCGAGTCGTATTCTCGATAAATCGATTGCATATGATGATGAAGATGAATAAAAACAACAGATTACATCTGTGCCCAGCGGAGCAAAAAGCAGCCCGCTGGCACAGGGCATTATGCCTTTGCAGTTACTTATGCCGGTTTTATTGATATCAACTTCGGATAGCTTTGACGCTGGGATTCTATTGAGATGCAAGGAGAAACCCAATTTCGACATTTTCGAGAGAATAGTGCCGGCATTCGGTGTGACCCCGTTTCGAAAAACAAATACCACTAATGCGTAAAGCAATAGCAAAAAATTTTTATGGATAACAAAAAATTAATTTTAATTTTTCTATCGTTCATCTTAATTGCCGGAACATTTTTTTGGGTATACCGTTCTGAACCGGATATTTCCGATCAAAATATTCCCGCCGACATCCCAATTGAAGTAAAAGAGCAGATTATTCAGCTGTATTCTATAAATCCTTTTATAAGAGCTGAAGCGGCCAATAGGCTGGGGCAACTGCGTGATCCCCGGGCAATTCCCTATCTTATCGAATTGCTGCATGATAGTCCGGAAGAATCTTCTGATATCACTTTCACCTTGACTGCGGGATATCAGGCGGCCCTCTCTTTGGTGGAAATGGGAACACAAGCTGTGGTGCCTTTGATTGATTCTCTCAAACACGAAAAATCTTCTGCCAGGAAAAATGCGGTGGAAGCTTTGAGTGCCTTGAAAGACGAGCGAGCTGTAGAACCACTTTCCCGCCTGCTGGATGACCCTTCTGATGATGTACGAAGCGAGGTGGTCAACGCTCTTGGTATTATCAACTCTCCAGGGACTGTTAATATAATTTCTCGCTTGGCAAATGATCCTTCGACAAAGGTCCGATTTGGTCTTGCTAAGGCCCTTGGCCTGCTAAAAGATCCCGCGGCATTCGGCACGTTACTTGAACTTTTAAAAAATGACCCCAGCGATGCTGTCCGGGAAAAAGCAGCGTATGCTTTGGGTCAAATTAAAAATAAACAGGCAGTGGACGCGTTAATTACTGCATTAGGGGATATGAATGAAAATATCCGGTTTAACGCTGCTGTATCTTTAGGTGAATTGAGAGAGCCACGGGCTTTAAATGCCATTTTAATGTTCATTAGAAACGAAGACCCCACAAAATTCAAATTGAATGGCAGCACTTATAACGCCATTCTTAATTCTTTAAAATGCTTTGGCGATACCATTTTCGATCAATTAATTGCCGCCTCCAAAGACCCAAATAATATCGTAAGACGCTATTGTATTGAAATATTGGTGGATCAAAGTGGCAACCGGGACATTAATGATATCCGAATTTTAGATGTCCTCATAAAGAGCATTGGTGATAAGGACCCGATCGTCAGTCGCTTTTCGTCCCGTGCTTTGCTTTCCAGATTAAGTGTACTCTCCCCTGAAGCGTTTGCCTATGCAAGAGAACAAGACATTTTGGCCCATCTTGTCGCAGCGCTGAAACATGATGATACGCAAACGAGAAGCAATGCTGCAAGCGCTATGGTTATGATAGAAGACAGAAGTGCGGTTCCGCCGCTAATTGCGGCCCTGGAAGACGAGGAACCCGTGGTCCGTGCCGCGGCCGCCCATGCCTTGGGTGGATTAAAAGATGGTCGAAGCCTTGAACCGCTTTGCAGTGCTTTGAATGACACGGATACTAAAGTTCGTTTAGAAGCGGCACAAGCTCTCGGTTGCCTGAAAGCCCCCGGTGCCATATCCTGCCTTATCAAAGCAAGGGCAGAGAACGACAGGGCCGTTCGAGAAAAAATCGTCTGGGCGATGGGGCAAATCAAAGCCACTGGATCATCGGAAACGTTGAAAATGTTTTTAAAAAACGGACAGCCCGATGAACGTGCTTTTGCGGCCGGAGCGCTTGGCGCAATTAAAAATGCAAACGCCGCCGGCTCCCTGGTCTCGGCCCTCAAAGATTCCCACTGGGAGGTCAGGGCTGCCGCAGCTGAATCTTTAAAGAAACTTCGGTATAAAAAGGCTGTCGATCCCCTTATTGAACTCCTGAACGATTCCAATGAAAAGGTCAGGGGAGAAGCCGTTTCCGCTCTGGCAAATCTGAACCTCACAAAGGTTGTTGAACCTCTTATCAAAATATACGATAAGCAAGGCTCCGAGATCCAAATGCGGATTATCCACGCCCTTGGTTTATTGAAAGATCCACAAGCTGTTGAATTCCTCCTTTCGCTACTTGAAAACCGTTACGCCTCATCCATAGGGGGAGACCAAAACCGGAATTTTAGAATAGTCATTGTACGATCGCTTGGCCGGATCAGGGATGACAGGGTGGTTGAACCTTTAAGCAGAATCCTGATGGATGAAAACAGCGATCCCAATGTCCGCGGTGAAACGGCAAGCGCTTTAGCGCAATCTGGCAGGAAAGCACTGATCCATCTCCTCCCCATGTTTGATTCCACTGATCCGCAATCAGTGAAATTGATGTTCATTTTTTTAAGACATGCCCACGTTCCTGATTCCTATGACCTGTTGAGTCCATACCTGAACGATTCCAGAGATGAAGTACGTGCAACCGTCGCCCATGCCCTTTATTGCAGTAATGACGCCCGAGCGTTTGACTCGCTCGTTAAGGCATGCAACGATAAAAGCATTCAGGTGCAGGTATCAGCCATACACGCCCTGGGATTTATGGGTGACAAACGGGCATATGATATGTTTCTCCTTAGGTTCAAAGATGCTGAATGGGAAATACGCGCAGCTGTCGTTGAGGCAGTCGGCATATGTAATGATCCGGTTTTTGTACCCCACTTAATTGAGGCGCTGGAAGATGCAAATATGGGAGTTCGACAAAAGGCGGCCCGCTCTTTGGGATTCATGGAATCCCCTGATGCTCTTAAACCGTTGCTCAAATTGTTGGAGGATGATGAGAAATTGGTTTCAGCCGCGGCAGAATTAGCTTTACATCGAATTACCGGACTGCGGTACCCAAACGACCCGGCAGGCAAAAAACAATGGTGGGCGGAGCAGATTCATCGCATCGAAAGAGAAAAAAACAATCAACTTTAACAGGGTGTTGAAAAACAAGAATCAGGCCATAAGGCAAGGCGCGCGGCGAAGCGACAAGCGCAGCATATTCAAGCATATGTGAGCATTGGAGAGAGCCGTGCAACGCTGAATGGCGGCCTCAGGCGCAGTTTTTCAACACCCTGATAGATAATTCAGGACGCCCCCGAAGTCCCTTCTAAGATTCAATATCCTTTTTTGGTTTTCAATTCTTGAGCCTGTTTCTTGATGATCGCCATTTCTTCCGAATCAACAAGCGTATGAATTGTTTTCATTAACACGGGATATTGTTTCTCCGCCTCTTCCGCCATCATATTCTCCAACCTTTCGGGGCGGAACATGAGTTTGTTTACTTTTCCGTTATCTTCTTGAAAACCACCGATGAGAGGAGGAAGGGGGGACTCAAACTCCGTAAAGGTCAGTCTTTTCGACCACATCAGCTCTCGCGTCATGATTTCTCGTGCCTCGAGGTCCATTTTGAAAATCACCTTGAGCATTGGGCTGATTTTGGCTTCGAGAATATCCGACCGATAGAGAGGATCCGGAGGACTAATATCCGCCGTTACGATCGGCTGCAAATAAAAATCGATTGCCTTCTTCTCTCCATAGGGGATTAAATCATAAGAATCAAATGGGCCCCGAACACCGAAGCCCTTCGCAGCAAGTATTTCAGGCAAATCTTCCCCGATGGCCTTTTCCAAATTTGCGAATTGGGGCTTGGACAACCAGGGAGTCTCGCCGGCATGTTTGTATATTACTTGCCCCATGGTAAAGACAACAGGACTCTGTTGAACTGTCGCCTGGGATGGCGGTGAATATTCAAAATTAGCCACGTGCTGAGTCGGGATGTACTGCTGGTTTGATGTGGGCGCTGTCGCGCACCCCCCATAAATCAGGACGCATCCCAACATGATCATTATGTTTTTCATTTTCAGCCTCCTTTTAGAATAATGAATTGAACCGCTTGCCCGACACTGACATCAGCGGACTTTTCAGCGGCCAATAAATGGCTCAAGGATCAGGGTTTGCTGTCTGTCAAAGAACTGTGGGTTAACATTCATTACCTTGCTACGGCACGGTAGCTTATGGGAACCGCCTAGTGCGGACCCGCATGTTAGGCGGTGTGGGGAGGGGGGAAGAACCCCCCCCTTACCCGATTAGGCATGATTGGATTTTCCCCACTTTCTGAGTCGCCCGGTAATCCCCTCATCACCGCGGCATCAGCGCGAACACGCCCCAGCCCAGGTATTCACGCGTGTAAGCGGCGTAGCGCACGGGTTCCGAGGTCAGTTGGGCTCGAACTTCTTTCGCGAACTCGTCGCCGGGGTTGGCTTCAAGCCATCGGCGCATGGTGAGCCACTTGGCCGCCTCGTATCTGTCCCAGC
>JAHDSC010000044.1 GCA_018432925.1 Desulfobacterales bacterium
ATGGAACGCTGCGTTTGGGGCCTGGTCCGCCGGGAGGGACTACCGTGGGCCTACCTGCGCGTCCTGTCACATGAGCGGCGCGGGCACGGTGAGAACCTCCCATGATGTGACCGAGCGCCTTTCCTGGGAACTCCAGGCTCCGTTCACGATCCGTCCGGAAAAATTTGAACCCTTTCCCGCAAAGTCCGGCTGGCGGGTGGAACGGGAGAAAATGAAGGAAATCTGCCGACAGTGTCACGGCGACAAATGGATCAACGATCATTATATCAAGATGGACAAGGCAGTGGAGGAATACAACACGGTTTACTTTACGCCCGCCAAGGCGCTTCTGGATGAACTTTACGACCTGGGGCTTCTGGACAAAACCCGGTTTCTCGACGAACCCATGGAAGTGGAGTTCTATGAACTCTGGCATCATGAAGGCCGCCGGGCCCGAATGGGAGCCGCCATGATGGGACCGGATTACTCCTGGTGGCACGGTTTCTATGAATGCAAGAATCGCTACGTGCTGTTCATGAAAGAAGGACGCGATTTGATCGAAAAAAACGAGAAGGCATACAGGGCCCCGGATTACCCCAACGCCACGGGAGACACCAAGCCGCCGCCCGAAGTTTTCGATCGAAAAAAATAATTTTTCCCCGGACCCGGCTTGATGGCAACGCCGGGAAATCGATGCATCAACGGAATACGCTGTGGACCGCTCCGCGGGGTTTTACCGTGAGATCTCCAGGTTCGGCCACCGTGCCCGGGATACCGCCCGGGTATGAACAAAAGGCCGTGGCGGTGATGCCACGACACAGAGATTGAGCCCGAGGGCAGGCTTTGAAACCACTTCTGTGCATATAGTCGCCTGCGTGAAAGAATAAGGTGAAAAACGGGAAACCCGGAGTTGTCATTATCTTTTTTATATGGCTCTGATTTTGGCAAAGTATGCAAGGAAATCAGCCTCGGGAGCAGCATCCAATTTTGCCGCGCAAAGAACGAAATAATAAAACATTACATAACCGGACGAAATGAATCGGCTGTTCCGATCGTCGGTTTTTCCTCCCTTTTCAACCAAAGTTTCAAGAAATCACTTTTAATTTTTCCGATGTGATGTTCATTATGAAAAATACAATCCTTCATGCCGTGAAATAATTCTAAAAAATGATTCAGAAATGTATCTCTTTGTTGCACCACATCCGCAACAATTTCTACATGAGTGACATATAACTTGCGGAACGATCGGGGATCCATGATATTCCGGAGTGCTCGAAGAAACCAGCAATGCTCCATTTGCACGATGGAGCATTGCGTCTGCTCATACAGGGCGATTCTCTTTTCCCTGGAAGTAATTATTTCATCACTCGTCAATATTTTTCTTTCGAAAAAGTGCCTTTTCTTCTCGTTTGCCAGCGTTTGAACAATGTTCTTTATTTCTTCCCGTCTTCTAACCTGTAAGGGTTGTAAGGTATCCAAAGGAATATCTTCCGAACTTAATATGAGATCGCCTCTTTTTAATTCCGGGTCTAAAGCTCCTCCACCGGCAATATCCACGATATCGGTTATCATTCCTGAATTCAGTTTTTCAATTATATCCGGATGAGGAATCCTCTGTCTCTTCCCATAACCGGGAAACAAAAAAGTAATGTCATGTCCCGCATAGTGAATGGTCGCACCACGGCTGCTTATCATAGACAGTAACTGTTTTTTACAGTGCGAAGTTTTATCCGGAAATCCCGGGGACTTGCGGATAAAAAGAATGTCTTTTACGGGAATATTTGACATGGCCCCATTTCGGCGATTATTGACAATGCATATGGAATCCGGCTCAATTCAATTCCAGATGAATACTGAGCATATGGATTTTGCCCCCGTTGAAAACGGTTCAATATACGAAACCGGTTTGTACGTCGGCCGGATTGCAGGTTCCGGCAAGATGCCTGACAGGTTGCAAATCTCATGATTTCCATGGCATATTATTTTCATACCACAAGCTTGCAATGAGCCGTGATCCGGTTCAATATATAAAATGTACTACCGCCCCGAATCAACAGCATGTTCTCGCCGCGCCTTGATCTCGACTTTTTACGATACGTTCTCAACGCCCCTTTTTACGATTTCATCAAAGGCGACCGATGGGAGGAGGTCATATGGCTTTAACAAAAAAACGTTTTCCTTTTTATATCGGTATCACCACCCTGGTGGTGGTCATTGTCGCAACCTTGAGCGGCCTCTTTTTGTGGATCAGCCATCGGGAAAGCAAAGCGGCGGCGATTCAGATGGCCGACCGCCTCTTTACGGAAATCAACGCCAAAACCATGAAACATTACGAAAGCGCTCTTGAATCCGTTGCGGTGATCGTACGGGCCGCTGCGCGCATGCCCGGCATGGCGAGCGCGCCGGCGGAAGACGGTATGGCGCATCCGGGCATGGAGATAATGCTCGAAGTTCTTGCCTCTTATCATTTCCTTTTTTCCATCTATTGCGGATATGATGACGGCGGCTTTATCCAGATCGTGGATGTAAGGGACAAGACGAAATTCCGTCAATTTTTCGCGGCGCCTCCGGGGACGATCTATGTCCTGCGGACTATCGCAGGCGATACAACAGGATCGCTAAAACAGCGCTGGCGCTTTCTGGATCAAAACCGCCGGGTCATCGGTGAACGAGACGACCTGGACCCGGATTACGATCCCCGTGTGAGACCTTGGTATATCAGGGCACAGGGAGAGGAAACGACCTTTTTCACCGAACCCTATATTTTCAGCTCAACGAAACTTCCCGGCATCACCTGTTCCGAAAAGCTTTTCTACGGCGGCGGGGTTTTGGGCGCCGACATCACCCTTGACCAGTTCGCCGCCTCCCTTGAAAGGCAGAAAATCTCCGACCACGGCACGCTCTTTCTCTTTGACCGCACCGGTCGCATCATTGCTCATCCAACGGAAAATCCGATCATTGCCGGAATCGGCAAAGAACTGAGTTTTCTTGCCGGAGAGCAGTCGAAGGATCCACGCGTCCGTTCCGTCGTTGCCGAATATCGCAAATACCCGAAAGAGATGCTCGACCGCACCAGCCAGATCGAGATCGACGGCGCGACCTATCTCGTGCGGTGCACGCCCATCCGGGTGGCGTTGAAATTTGACCAGGTTTTAGCATCCATCGCTCCGGTCGCCGATTTCACCGGGCATATCCGGCGGATGCAGCATCGTATATTTCTGTTCTCCGGGTTGGTCCTGCTGGCGATACTTCCCTTTTCCCTGCTTGTAGCCCGCAAGATATCAGGCGCCCTTATGGAATTGGAACGGGAGTCCATAAAGATCCAGCGTTCCGACTTTTCCGAATCGAAACCCTTCGATTCCAGGATCAAGGAAATCCACTCCCTCATCAAGACCTTTTTCCTCATGAAAACCAAAATCCGTCGTCTGCTGGAACAGCAGCGCAAACTGTTCGACGATTTTATCAAACTGATTGCCGGTGCGATTGACGCCAAGTCTTCCTATACCGGCGGCCACTGTGCACGGGTGCCCGTCGTTGCCGGAATGCTGGCTGCTGCGGCGTGTAAGAGCGAAGATGGACCATTTGCCGGTTTCAACATGGACTCGGTGGATCAGCGTCGGGAGTTTGAGGTGGCCGCCTGGTTGCACGACTGCGGCAAGATCACCACCCCCGAATACATCGTGGACAAGGCCACCAAACTGGAAACCATCTACAATCGGATCCATGAAATCCGCATGCGTTTCGAAGTGCTGCTGAGGGATGCCGAAATCGATTGCTATCGCCGACGACTGGCAGGCGATACCGACGAACGTTTATTGGCGAAAGAACTGGAAGAAAGAAAAAAAGAGATCGCATCCGATTTCGCCTTTGTCGCCGAGTGCAACATCGGCGCCGAGTCCATGTCCGACGAGAAAATCGAGTGTCTGCGGAAAATCGCCGCCCGGACGTGGGTTCGCAATCTGAATGACCGTATCGGTATCTCTCCGGATGAGACGGCGCGCAAGAACCGCGAACCGGCAGCGACACTGCCGGTGATCGAACCCCTTCTGGCGGACAAGCCCGGGCACGTCATCCCCCGGGTCAATTCGGGCTCCTTTAAAGGCGACCTGCATGAGTTTGCCATGAGTATTCCGGATGTCCAATATAACCTGGGCGAGCTTTACAATTTGAGTATCCGCAAGGGAACGCTCTCGCCGGAGGACCGTTTTAAAATCAACGAGCATATCATTCAAACCATTATCATGCTCAACCGTCTGGAATTCCCGGATTATCTGGCGAACGTACCCGAATTCGCAGGCGCCCATCATGAAACCATGATCGGCACCGGCTATCCCCGAGGCCTGAAAAAGGAGGACATGTCGATTCCCGCGCGCATCCTGGCGATTGCCGATATTTTCGAAGCACTGACCGCGGCGGATCGGCCGTACAAGACACCGAAAACACTCAACGAGGCCTTACGTATCATGAGTTCCATGCGCAACGATCAGCATATCGATGCCGACCTGTTCGATCTGTTCCTGCAAAGCGGAGTGTATCAAGCCTATGCCGAGCAGTATCTGGATCCGGCCCAGATCGATGCGGTGGATGTGAATGAATATCTTTCCGGTGCTCGCCTGTGAAATCGATTGGGTTTTCTTCGGCCATGGTGTGTGTATCTTTTTTTGCTGTTTAAAATGTCGGGTGGTTGCCTGCGAAGCAATCGCCCGGAGGATACATCCGATTCCTCAAACACAACTTTCGATTCAAGCATCCGGTACAGTCAATATGGCCGACCCACTTATCTGTTTCGTATGTTTTGTACCGTGTGATCCGTTTGGCAACCCCGGATGATCGCAGCATAACCAAGGGGTAGCAACTGCCCTGAAACCCGCCGTCCCTGCCGTCAAGGTCGATGTTTGAATTCGCTTCGGCAAAACAAGCGGTTTGGACAAATGCCGGCCATTTTGATTTCCGATTGCCATCCCCTCATCAGAGATTTTTCTGATTCTCTTTGCCCAGTATTTACATGCCTCTTCCGCCGGCCCCCACTTACTGAACCTCTCCGCAAATCCCGCCCGATACACATTCTCGGCAACGAAGATCGCTTCGTCGGTCATCGCGTCGCAGACCATAAACTGACAGGTTGTCGCTTCCGATCCGCACCACACGGGTGAAGATTCCCCGCAGCAAGCTACAGCGTTTTTCAATCCCCAACTTTACCATTTTTAGATATTGCCCCTGTTCACCATCGAAGGCGGGAATCATCACCTGGGCAAATTTGAAAATACGGTTTCCACATCAGAAATGAAATTGCTTTGCTTTTTTTCAACGAGATAAAATACTATTTATTCCTTTTCCTGGGCTTCCTTTTCTTTTTTTTCTTCTTCCAGAATGGTTTCCAGTGCAGCAGCAGCGCCTGCCGTTGCATGGTCCGGTCCTGATTGGGTTTGCGGTCTCCCTTCGGGGGGAGCGGAAGGTGACGGAGCCGGGAATTCGACAATCACCTTGCGGTGGGCATAATGGATGCCTTCTTTTTCCAGAGCCATGGTAATGCGCTTGATGGCCTCCCTGCGAATCAGAAAGTGTTTGCCCGCTTTGGCGGTAAATTTTACCCGAAACGTCATCACTGAATCTCCCACTTCTCTTACTCCCTGGGACTTCAGCGGCTGAATGAAATTAGGCCCGAGCTCTTCGTCTTCAAGCAATTTTTGACCGACCTTTTTGACGATCTTGCGAACCTTGTCGATATCTGTATCATAGGGCAGCTGCAGGTTGATTTTTTCCACCAATCCCCCCCGCATGAAGTTGGTTATGGCCCCAAGGTCGCTGTAGGGAACGATCTAGAGCATGCCGCGATGGTGACGCAGAAAAACATTCCGCAACGAGATCTTTTCCACCATCCCGGAAATGTTTCCGGACTTCAGGTATTCTCCGATCCGGAAAGCGTCATCCATCAGAAAGAAAAATCCGGATAAAATATCGGAGA
>JAHDSC010000111.1 GCA_018432925.1 Desulfobacterales bacterium
AACGGTCTCGATATATTCGCGTTTGGATTGCGGACTCATATTTCCTTCTCCTCATGGGGTGGTTTTTCGGTAACATGAAATATGAGTCAACGATACTTTTCAATTCAACCTTTCGGTAACATTTAATATGAGGCAATTCGGGCAAGCTTGACACCTTGCGTCAAAAAAAGTATGAATGAACACTTCATAGTATCTTCATGAAATTCTCCGCTCTTCAGAACAGGCGGGATGGACCCATCATTTGCCTTGCAAGTGAAATAAAATTTACAGACGGAGGAGACGTTTATGTTCGGCATTGGAATGCCTGAATTGATTTTGATCTTAGCAATCGCCCTGATTGTCATAGGGCCCAAGAAACTTCCGGATATCGCAAAATCCCTGGGCCGTGCCATGGGCGAATTTAAGAAGGCGACCCGAGAATTCAAAGAGACGATGGATGTTGAAAGTGAAATGAGGGAAGTAAAAAAAAGTTTCGATGAATTAAATGAGAAAACCGACAAGACCATCGATGAAAATGTTGCTCCTGACAATAAAATCTCGACCACTTCACCATCCGGCGATGCAGAAAAAACCGAACAAGAGGTGAAAAAGAAAGAAATAGAAGGGTTTTAAAATGGATCAAGAGGAAAAGCTTCCTTTTACCGGTCACCTTGAAGAACTCAGGAAGCGTCTGATTATATGTTTTATCGCCGTGGGCGTGGGATTTTGCCTTTCATACGGATTCAAGGAAATCCTGTTTCAAATTTTAACCCGGCCCCTGGTCTCCGTGATGAAGGAAGGCGACTCGCTTATTTTTACCGGCCTGCCGGAGGCTTTTTTTACTTATTTAAAAGTTTCTTTTCTTTGCGGCCTTCTCCTGGCTGCTCCGGTGATCCTATATCAGTTCTGGATGTTTATTGCCCCCGGTCTTTATCAGAAAGAACGACGTCTTCTGGTTCCGATTGTTTTTCTCTCCTCTTTTTTCTTTGTCGGAGGCGCACTTTTTGGATATTTCGTTGTTTTTCCTTACGGATTCCAGTTTTTCATGAGCTTTGCCACTGAAACGATCCGACCCCTTCCATCCATGAAGGAATATTTAAGCTTTTCTTCCAAACTGTTGATAGCATTCGGACTGGTTTTCGAACTTCCTCTCGTACTTACTTTCCTGTCTAAACTGGGCATCATATCGGTCGAGTTTTTGAAAAAAAACAGAAAATATGCCATTCTACTGTTCTTTATCGGAGCGGCGTTGATAACCCCGCCGGATGTCGTCACGCAGATCATGATGGCGTTGCCCCTGATGGCAATGTATGAAATCAGCATCATCGGCGCTCGAATTTTCAGCAAAAAGAAATCGGATAGCGAAGATGAGGATCAATCCGATTGATTCTTTTTGATTGACAGAGTTATCCCTGCTTGATAATGATGTTCACTGTAAAGTGGATTTTTATTAACCCGAAAAGGATGAAAGGGGGTGAACAAAGGTTATGAACAAGAAATCTTTATTTCTCGTGCTGTCGCTTCTCGGAATTGCAATCCTGTTTATCTCCGCCGGAATTTACGCCGGAACCACGGCTCCGGATGTGATCAAGATGGAAAACAAGATTTATGACAAGCACACCAAAGGCATCGTTGAGTTTAGCCACAAGAAACATGTGGTGGATTACAAGGGCACCTGCGGAGAATGTCATCACGATGCAACCGGAAAGCCTCTCGATCTGAAAGAAGGGGACGCCGTGCAGAGTTGCGCCGAGTGTCACAGCAAAGCGGGCCTGGCACCAAAGGGAAAGGATGCACCGAAACTGACGCCGAAAGAGAAACTGGAGTATCATGCCGAAGCAATTCATAAGAATTGCATCGATTGTCATAAGGCATCGAATACGAAGACCGGAACCAAAAATGCGCCGACATCCTGTGCAAAGTGCCATCCTCAAAAGAAGTAATCCGAGTATGGAAAGTTAAATGAAGGGCAGGCATTCTTCTATAAGAAGTCTGCCCTCTTTTTTTCGAATGAAATGATATCCTGCCGTTGTTATTGCTCCAGAGGTTCTCTGTCGGCCCCTACCTTTCTTTTTAAACCCTTCCTTACTTAAAAACCCCTGTGAGGGGGTACGAACATCTCGGAACGATTAAAATTTTGTTCGGCATCTTTTATCTTGACATCCTATCATCCTTTCTTTAATTCTTTATCGCTTGTTTACTTTGCGGTTTCAATTCGTTAGCTCGTCGCGCCATACAGTTGCCTTACAAGGAGGGGGGGGCTTATGATCAGAGGATGTCATACGGCACTCATTACGCCATTTAAGGATGATGCGGTTGAATATGAAGACCTTGGCAATCTGGTGGATTTCCAGATAAAAAACGGAATCAGTGGAATATTGGCCGTTGGAACCACGGGAGAAAGCCCTTCTTTAACCTGGGATGAACATAACAAAGTTATCGAATTTATTGCACGAAAAACCAGAAACAAATGTGTCTGCATTGCCGGCACCGGGAGCAACAATACCAGTGAAGCGCTCGCAGCCACTAAACATGCAGTCGATACCGGTGTGGATGCGGTATTACTTGTGGATCCGTATTACAATGGTCCAAGTTCCCTTGAGATCCGGAGAGAATATATTGGCCCGATTGCACGTGCTTTTCCTGATATCCGGATCATCCCCTATATTATTCCCGGCAGAACCGGCACCCAACTCCTCCCCGAAGACCTCGGACTGCTGTCTAAGGAATTCGGAAATGTCAATACGGTTAAAGAAGCCACGGGGGATCTTGAAAACATGAAGCGAACCCGGATTTGTTGCGGTTCCGCTTTTACAATTCTTTCCGGTGACGACTCGATCACCTATGAAATGATGACGGATCCTCATATAATGGCCGGAGGCGTAATTTCTGTCGCTTCCAACATAGCGCCCCGGGCTGTATCTGAAATGGTCCGTTTACTGAATGAGAGGGATCGGAAGGCGGCTCGCAGGCTGATGACCGCATTGACTCCTCTTTTTGACATCGTAACCGTTAAAACCATTGAAAAAACACCTTTTGGAAATGTGGTATGCAGAGCCAGAAACCCGCTTGCCACCAAGGTGCTCATGTCTATTCTAGGCATGCCTTCCGGAGGATGCAGGAGACCTCTGGGGAAAATAACAAAAAATGGCCTTGAAACAATTCTTGATGCTTCAAGAAAAATTCAGGCCAATAATCCAGAAATTTTCGAACCGGTAAGCGAATTTTTCGGTATCAGTATCGATGATCGTTTAAACAGCCCTTCAAACTGGAAAGGGCTTTATTATGAAGATTATTAAATTTCTTTTTAATATCCCCTTGTTCACGGCGACTGCGTCGCCGATAATCTTGGCGCTGACGTAGGCAGCGCCAAGATTATCGGGCTATGGAGTTGAAAAATATGTTTTTCCGCGAGTATAAACTTGGGCGACGTTTTTTAGGGCGTCTTCCGCACGGCTCGGACCTGGTTAAATCCATTGAAGAATTCTGTAATAAAAACCTGGTCCAAACAGCTACATTTTCGGCAATCGGCGCTGTTTCCTCAGTCACCCTGGGTTCATATGATCAACAACAACTGGTTTATGTTACGTTTAAAAAAGAAAAACCCTTTGAAATTGTAACATGTGAAGGCAATGTTTCAATAAAGGATGGGAATCCCATCGTGCATGCCCATGTTGTTCTCGGCGATGAACAAGGAAACACAATCGGAGGACATCTTTTTTCAGAATCCATTGTTTTTGCCGGAGAAATCGACCTGCAGGAATTAATCGGAGAACCCCTGGAGCGATCATACGATGAAACAACCGGGCTCTTGCTTTGGAAATTTTAGCAGTTAAATTCATAAGTTTTGATCTTTCTGTATGCCGATTCAATATTGCGCGGATCCAAAACGAATAAAATTAAATCTTTAAATTTATCCGGGGAGCTAAAAATGCAACTGACATTTAAAAAGACAAACAACTTTAAGAAGAAACCAGACGAATCCAAACTCGGTTTCGGAACCATTTTTACGGATTATATGTTTAAGCTGGACTACACGACTGAAAAAGGATGGTACAATCCGCGTATTCAACCCTACGGCCCCATTCAAATGGACCCATCCACCACGGTTTTGCATTACAGCCAGGCCGTTTTTGAGGGAATGAAAGCATTTAAAACAACGTCGGGCGACATTCAACTTTTCCGTCCCATGGATAATTTCAGGAGGCTCAATCGCTCTGCGCGGGCATTGTGTATCCCCGAATTTGACGAGTCGTTTATTTTTGAGGCTCTTACTCAATTGCTGATCACCGAAAAGGATTGGGTACCAAAAGGTTCAGGAACTTCATTGTATATCCGGCCGACCATTATCGCGATGGATCCTTATATCGGTGTACGGGCTTCGCGAAGCTATCTTTTTTTCATTATCCTCTCTCCCGTTGGAGCTTATTACCCGGAGGGCTTCAATCCGGTGAAAATATGGGTTACCCGGAATCATGTACGGGCGGTCCGCGGTGGATTGGGGGAAGCCAAAACCCCTGGAAATTATGCAGCAAGCCTTTATGCTGCGGAGGAAGCTCACAGAAACGGATATACTCAGGTTTTATGGCTTGATGGAATCGAACAGAAATACGTTGAGGAAGTCGGTTCAATGAACATATTCTTTGTCATTGATCATGAACTCATAACTCCCATGTTAAACGGAAGCATCCTGCCCGGAATCACCAGAGATTCCGTAATCGCCCTCGGCAAAAAATGGAATATGAAAGTTACGGAACGAAAAATCAGCATCGAAGAGGTTCTGGATGCTCATGATTCCGGGAAACTACAGGAAATTTTCGGCTCCGGCACCGCAGCCGTAATTTCGCCGGTCGGAGAACTCAAGTGCGACGATAAAGTGATAAAAATCGGCGACGGCAAAGCAGGTCCGGTGGCGAATCGGTTTTTCGAAGCAATTACCGACATCCAGTACGGTAGAATAAAAGACGACATGGGATGGATCAAAAAGGTATCCTGATATCGTCTGCCAGTCGAAAAACAAGAGAACGAGATATCAAGGCAGGACGAAGCCAAATGCTTTAATTTATGAAATCGTTTCTGGTGGTGAGAAAAACGTTTGGGGTCTCTGGTACAAGTGAAAGCTTCTGATAACATGAGTATTTTTTTGAGATGGACATCCCACGAATTTATATGGAGGCAAGGTGAAAATTTCGGATGCGGCAGCCAACCTTCCCGCTTTTGTTGCCAAAATGGAAGCGGAAAAATTGGATCCGCTCGTCATCGATACGTTCGTCTACTACTATCGGAAGGTATGTTCAGGTGAAACCGGTTTGGTTTGCGATAGCGATATCACACCGGTTGATCCGGATGAGATAGAAAATTTCAACGCTCTGGAATCCTATACCGCTGCCGGTAAAAAAGCCCTCAAACATGCCGTAATGATTATACTCAACGGCGGCCTTGGAACCAGCATGGGCCTTACCACGGCCAAGTCTCTTATCGAAGTCAAAGACCAAAAGACATTTATCGATATCACATTGCGGCAGGCGGAAGCCTGCGGCGTAAAGCTTGCTTTAATGAACAGCTTTAACACACATGAAGATACTCTTGTCGCACTTTCTAAAATACGTCCTTCCCACTTTCCCATGATTTTCCTTCAGCATAAGTTTCCCAAAATCCTACAGGATGGACTTGGACCCGCAACCTGGCCAAAAAATAAAGGCCTTGAATGGAATCCTCCCGGACATGGTGATGTGTACACCGCCCTTCATACTTCCGGCATGCTTCGGCAACTCCTTGATGAAGGAATCGTTTACGCCTTTATATCCAATTCAGACAACTTGGGAGC
The DNA here is from genome assembly GCA_018432925.1 of Desulfobacterales bacterium. Taxonomy (GTDB): domain Bacteria; phylum Desulfobacterota; class Desulfobacteria; order Desulfobacterales; family JAHDSC01; genus JAHDSC01. The sequence goes on from JAHDSC010000111.1 coordinate 5,807, forward strand.
TACCATGGATCTATCGCTCCTAGGTTGTTTTTCTGATAACAGATATCCTTTCATGATGGAAGTAGCGGAGAAAACCCCTGCAGATTTAAAAGGCGGTCATCTGGCGAGACATGTTAAGGGTAGCCTGATTCTCCGTGAAATTGCGCAGTGCCCCGAAGATGAGCGAATGGCTTTTACGGATATACAGCGCTTCCGGTTCTTCAATACCAACAACCTCTGGGTTAATCTGGAGTTTTTAAAGCGTTTAATTGAAAAGCACGGAACAGTCCGCCTTCCGATGATTTTAAATCCAAAGACCCTGGACCCAAGGGATGCAAAAAGTCCCCGCGTGTATCAAATCGAGACAGCCATGGGCGCAGCCATATCTCTTTTTGAGGGTGCCATGGCGGTAAAAGTCCCCCGGTCCCGGTTTTTTCCGGTTAAAAAATGTAATGACCTTCTGGCGGTGCGTTCGGATTGCTTTGTTTTTTCAAAGGAATACAACTTGATTGTCAATCCCAAGCGAAAATTGGATACCTTAAAGATTGATTTAGATCCGAGATATTACGAAAAAATTGACGATTTTAATCAAAGGTTTAAAGGCGGCGTTCCGTCACTTGTTGACTGCGAATTCCTTCGAATCGAGGGAGATGTCTTTTTTGAAAGAAATGTGACAATAAAAGGAACGGTTTCAATTAAAAATAGCCGACAAAAAGCGGCAGTTATCAAGGGAGGTACGGTTATAGACTCCGATTTGATTCTTTAAAAATATAATAATACTTCATTACCTTTCGGACGTAATCTTCGGTTTCCTTTATGGGAGGAATGGCATTGAAGCGGTCAACCCTCTCCGGCCCTGCATTATATGCGGCCAGCGCCAGCGGCAGTTTTCCGTCATAGCGCCTGAGAAGTTCTTTAAAATAATACGCTCCCCCCATAATGCTTTCGCTGGGATTAAAGGGATCCTTTATACGAAGCATTTTGAGATTTTGCGGCATGATCTGCATCAGCCCCAATGCGCCGGCCCTGCTAACAGCGCGCGGGTCAAAATCCGACTCGACTTTGATCAGAGCCTTCAGCAACGAAAAGGAAACCTCATGCTTTTCTGATGCTTCGGCGATAATAGGATCATATCTGTCTGTTGAATACTTGCTCAAAGATTTTTCAGGGTGCTCCCGGATAAAAACCGTATAAGCCGAGGAGGTAGGTGCGTTTGTAAAATGGATAACTCCCTCATTGTCGATATACCTGTATATATCCGCGCAAACTGGAGAAAGCGCCGCGAATAGGACATAACCGACACACCAAAAGCCGGCGCATATATATCGTAAGTATCTCAACATCATGGTCTCCGGCAGCATCCTTCCGGCACGAACTCTTGCAAAAAAATCCCTTGTTTCACGCTCATGCCGATACCCGAGCATTCCGGTTTCGGTTGAAATTCACCTTCATCTTTTTAAAAAACAATCAGAGTCCGGTGCGATCGCATCGGATCTTAACATTTTTATCGTCTTTTTGGCAGGCATCCTTTAATCGCCTTCATCAACCCCGATATGTTTGGAAAATGAATCCGGTTTTTCCTGCCATGCCTTTTTACCCGTATGCTCCTTATATTTTTTTAAAATATATTTCTCAGCAAACATTGGATGAGAAAGGTAAGGCAGAGAATTCGCCGAAAAGAAATCATATAAGTTTTTAAATGTTTCATCTTTTTCTTTGTTATCAATGAAATTTCGAACTCTTTTCTGCTCAAAAATTACCTTTTCGCCAAGCGCATGTCTTATTTCATCCGCGGTTGCCTGGACGGCCAGGCTGAGCAATGACTCGCGAACGGGAATTTCAATCCTGGCGATAATGGAGATCAGCCATCTATCACCGGCGAGCCTTTTTGATCCGTCATAAATTTTCAAAATCAGACGGTTTTTAAGTGTGATCGTTCGTATCAATTTTTCATTCATTCTGGATCCTGATTTTAAAATAAATTGAGCTGAGCCTGGCCCGTTTTCTTTTTCTGAGACCCAAAGCTTCTTTCATGGTTTTTTAACTTTTTCTCGATCTCATCCAAAAAAGGAGACATTTTTCTTATCATCGGCCTGCCGAAAATCTTCCTTTTTTTAGCGTATGAAAGATATAAGCGCTCCATTGCCCTCGTCATAGCCACATAAAAGAGTCTCCTTTCTTCATTGACATCGATGATTTCGCTTTCCGACTTCTTAAAGGGAATATAGTCGGTTTCACATCCGGTTATAAAAACCACCGGAAATTCAAGACCTTTGGCTGTATGCATTGTCATTAACGCAACTTTTTCAGCATGGGAATCATAAATGTCGGTGTCTGTCTGCAGAGCAAGATCAGAAAAAAAATCGGGAGGCCGCTCTTCAAATTTCCGGGCATAGGAAACAAGATGATCAAGTAATTCCATTTGCTTTAGATTATATTGTACGGACGGGTTGATTGTTGTATTTTCAGCAAGGTAAAGCAGTTTTTTATCAACCGCAATCCCTTCGATTGCTTTTTTTATTGCATAGAGGGCGGAGACAAAATTGTTAAAACGCCTTTGACCCTCATGGTCCATACCCGGTATAGGCAATTGTTTGGCCTTCAACAACGCCTCTTGCAGCACGAAACTCTTTTTATAAGCCCACGTTTTAAACAGCTCCATGCTCTTTTTACTGATACGAACGGCTGTCCGGTTGATCAATTGTTCAATGTCGGCATACGAACCCTTCCCTTCGACAACTCTTAGAAATGAAATGATCGCTTTCATCTCTTTTTGACCGTATGCAATTTCTCTGCTGACGGTTTGATAGGGAATCCCGGCTTTTTCAAAAGCATCGATGATGACTTCACATTGCCGGCCGGTTCTGTATAAGACAGCAAAATCAGAAAATCCTCTGGTGATAGGCGGTCCGTCGTCATAAATTTTGCCGAAATCCAATGAGTGAAATCCCGTTCCGCCGATATGCTCTTCTATCGTTTTGCCTACGAATACCGCTTCCGCTTTTTCTGAAACCGCTTCGAACACGGTGATCGTTTGAACCCCATGAATTCCCGAATAAACCCGCAATCCGGAGGTGGAAACGTAATTGTTTCGTATGACCTGATGAGATGCTTCAAGGATTGTTTCGGTTGAACGATAGTTGCAGGTAAGGTTTACGATTTTTGCATTCGGGAAGTCTTCGAGAAACCGGTCAAAATATTGCACATCCGAGCCTCGAAATCCGTAAATAGACTGATCCGGATCACCGATAACGCAAAAATTTTTCTCCGGTGTTGAAATCGCCTTTAATAACCGATATTGTCCATGGTTCAGATCCTGATACTCATCAACCAAGATATATTTAAAAAGCTCCTGGTACTTCTGCCGAATCCGTTCATCGGATTCCAAGAGTTTGACTGTTTTAAAGATGAGATCTTCATAATCATAAAGACGCTGCATGGATAATAGATTTTGATAAAATCGGTAGGCGATATAAAAAACTTTTTTTTCAGATTCCTTTACAACATCGGCGAAATGATCATCCGGATCAATAATCTGTTGTTTGGCGGATAAGATCCAGTCCGAGAGAATGGAGGATTTAATGGAAAGATGAGGATCGTTTTTCTCCAGATGTTTTACCGCTTCCGATATCATGAATTTTCTTTCTTCATCGTCCATGATGCGGTAGTCGGCCTCGTTTTTCTCATTTTTTAGTATTTTGAAACCAAGCGAATGAAACGTGGTAACCAATGGAGTCGATTTTGAACCGTTCATCAGCAAATGGAGTCTATCGTGCATTTCCCGGGCGGCCTTGTTTGTAAAAGTAACCGCGAGAATATATTCCGGCGGTACTTTTTTATCCTTAACAAGAAGTGCAATCCTATGAATCAACGTGCGTGTTTTCCCGGTACCGGGGCCTGCGATGATCAGCAAAGGCCCTTTTTCATGTTCAACCGCTTCGCGCTGCGCTTCATTCAGTCCGTTCCGTATGTCCGGTTGATTACTTTTAATATCAACATTATCGTTGGACGGCGCTTTTTGTTTCCGGTTCGTTTGACCTGATATGTTAAGGCGTCCGTATTTTTCACCCGCCCTTTCTTTTTGTATCCGACCTTCCGAAGGAATTACAAAAAGAGATTGCTGTCCGCGCAGTTTTTCTCTTTCATCGTTTTCGAAGATTTGTATTCGCCCATATTCACCGTCGTATCCTGGAAAAATATGAAGCTTTTTTTCACGCGTCCGGCCAACCGCCTCGCTCAATAGCGGGATACCCGCTTTGTCAATTACATTTTTCGGAAGAGTATGCAGTATGTTTAATTCGGGACCCAACATTTCAAGTGCTTTTCGATAGCTCTGATTAATTCGTTTGGAATTTGGACCCATCTGAAATATTTCTGAAAGAATTTCTGCAAGTGGAACCATACTGTAAAAAGGATATGTTTTATCAGGCTTCTTTCCTTCTTTTCGATCCGCCAATTCCTCAACCCGGTACAAGACACCCAGAGTCAATGGTTTGCCACAGACGGGACATATGCCTCGATGAGCCAATGATTTTTCAGGACGGAAACAAATGTTACATTTCCTATGACCGTCCAGGTGATATTTGCCCTCTTCCGGATAAAATTCGAACGTACCCAGAAAACGCTCCGGATCGCCGGATTGGATTGCGGATTTTATTTCCGCATATGAGAGGATTGTATGAAACAGATTTGCTTCGCGCCCCAGGTTCCGAGGGGAATGGGCATCCGAATTGGATACAAGCGTCACGCCGTCCAGACTTGAAACGCGCCAATTCATCGCAGGGTCGGATGAAAGGCCGGTTTCAGCGGCAAAAATATACGATGAGAGGTCTTCGAAACACTCTTCGATGGAATCAAATCCTGATTTTGAACCAAGAACGGAAAACCAGGGAGTCCAGATATGGGCAGGGATCAAAAATGCCTGATCCGAGGTCTCAAGAACAAGTTCCAGAAGGTTTTTTGCATCCAGGCCCAGAATGGGCCTTCCATCGGATTTTATATTTCCGAGCCTATTCAACTTGGAATTCAAAGCAGCGGCCGAAGACAGATCGGGCATGAAGACCAGATTATGGTTTTTTCGCGTTCTACCGGCTTTTTTGTAAATTGTACTAACCTCGGTTTGCAGAATAAACCTTACGCACGCCCGACACGAATACGGCACTTTCTCGTCGCATTTTGCGGCAATTTCATCTTTCAGCTTGAAAAGTCCGTTTTCGGACGGCACTAATTTGTTCCGGATTTCCATGAACCAGCCAGGATGAGTAAAATCGCCGGTTCCAACCACTGTGATACCCTTTAACTGGGCGGCCGTATAAAGGTTTTCAAAATCCAGGTTTTTAGCAGTGGCTCTCGAAAATTTCGAATGAATGTGCAGATCTGCAACAAATTTCATGTTTTTTAGATTTTGATTCTCTATTGAAAATAATCCGCCATGAGCACTGATCTTCAGAATGGTTTCGCTGGATAACTTTTTAATCCGGGCTGTTGGAATTCCTCTCTATCGGATATCTTATTCAGGCTTCAAAGGATACGGATAATATGTTAGGATGGTTTCAATTCATAAATGGCCTTTTTGCCCGGTCTATGCGCCAATCTATACCATTATTTGTCCTGGGCGCAAAACTACGTCTCGGCACAATCACTTGATTTTCTTGACTTTGTATAAAAATTCCCCTAGATGGAAAATGTTTATTGGTGCCCATCCGCTTAACGAATCCATCGTGGATAGGCACCGGAATCAAATCAAATGGTAGCCAATAAATAACAAAAAGATCCATTAAATCAACATCTATTTAGTTTTCGAAAAAATGATTCTTCATATCGATATGGATGCATTTTTTGCCTCGGTGGAACAACTGGACAATCCCAGCCTTCAAGGAAAATGCGTCATTGTGGGGGGATCATCCAATCGAAGTGTTGTCGCAACGGCCAGCTATGAGGCACGAAAATTCGGCATCCACTCCGCTATGCCCGTATACCTGGCAAAACAGAAGTGCCCGGGAGCAATATTCCGATCGCCACGTATGGCGAGATACAAAGAGGTGTCGAGACAGATTATGTCCCTACTTGAGGCGTTTTCTCCGCTCGTGGAACCGGTTTCCATTGATGAGGCCTATTTAGACGTCACTGGCTGCCGGCGTCTTTATGGAGATCCGGAGGATCTGGGCACCAAGATAAAAAACGAGATCAGGGCTCGAATCAATCTTACGTGCACAGTGGGCATCGCGCCGAATAAATTTCTGGCTAAAATTGCCTCAGAAATGGGCAAACCCGACGGGTTGACGGTAATTACTCCGGAAAATGTCTTGCAGGTTGTTCAATCGCTTCCCATAGATAAAATTCCAGGCGTCGGTAAAAAAAAACCCGGGATCTGCATTTTATTGGGATTAATATTTTGGCTGATGTCAAGAAGTTTCCGGAAAAAACGATTATCAGAAGGTTCGGCAGGTTCGGAGATCGGCTTATCCAGCTTTCGAAAGGCATCGATGAGCTTCCTGTTTTGACTTTTTCGCGGACCAAATCCGTCGGCAGTGAACTGACCTTGCCTGTAAATACCAATGATAAAACATTACTGAATCATTATCTCCTGATTCATGCCGAAAGCGTTGGACGGGCGCTTCGAAAGATGGGGGTTCGGGCAAGAACCGTTACGTTGAAGATAAAACAGGATGATTTCAGCGGGATCACAAGAAGCAGTACGATGGTTCATCCCAGTCAATCCACCGAAACCATTTATAACGAGGCTGAAAAGTTGCTTACTGCTTACCGTATGATAAAAAAAATCAGATTGATCGGTATTGAGGCGTCCAATCTTGCATCTGTAGCCACACCGGTCCAGATGGATCTTTTTACGAATAGGATCAGGAAAAGCCACAACTGGGAAAAGTTGGACAGGATATTGGATAATATTACAAAAAAGTACGGAAGAAGCGCAGTGAAGCGCGCCACCTTAAGTGAATTTTAATTGCATGGCCTGAGCGTTTTTACCTTCAACCGGCCCATATGCATTCGTAAAGCCGAAAGTCCACAAGTAAAAGGGCGTCTGTAGCGTATTTATCTTCCGCTTGAAACCTTTCCTGCCATAGGTCATCCCTTGGGTAAAAAAAATACAAGCCGTTCGGTTGGAAAACAATTTCGTGGCCTTTTAGGTGCCCATTTCTCGATTGCAAAGGGACTTCACAATGCGGTTTTGGAGGCAAAATTATTCGGATGTAACGTACTTCAAATGTTTACAAAAAATCCGAATTCTTGGAAGGAACCCACCATTTTGCCAGACCAAGTCGATCGATTCAAACGGACCAAAGCCCAAACCGGCATAAGGGAAATCGCCTCTCACACCTCTTATCTGATCAATTTGGCGGCAGTTGAAAAGAAAAAGCGCGCCAAATCATGTCAAGCACTCAAGCGAGAACTTTTCAGGTCTTCAATTCTCGGCATTTCCTATGTTGTCCTGCATCCGGGCTTTCATATGGGAAAAGGGGAAAGGGAAGGAATTCATCGGATTGCCACATCAATAAATGAAGTCCTTTACGAAACCGCTGGTGCTACGCCACGTCTTCTTCTTGAAACGACAGCGGGACAGGGTTCCGTCCTCGGCAACACATTTGATCAGCTTGCATCAATTATGGAGCAGATTGAAAACAGAGACCGGGTTGGAATTTGTTTGGATTCATGCCATATTTTCGCCGCAGGCTATGATATCCGAACACCCATATGCTATCATCAAACAATCGATGATTTCGATGCAGTTATCGGGCTCAGGCATTTATTGCTGATTCATTTGAATGACTCAAATAAAGACCTTGGATCCAGAGTGGACCGTCATGAACACATTGGACGGGGATTTATCGGTTTAAAGTCATTTGAATGCTTCATGAAGGATCCGCGGCTCAGCCACATTCCCAAGATCATAGAAACACCCAAGGAAAGAAATAGGAAAAACTGGGACTCCATAAATCTTCAGCAGCTGAGATCTTTGCTGAAAGGCCTCGGATAGAGGTCTTCCTTCTAGTTTACAAAAAGCCCTTGCCATGGTATTTAAGATTTTTTTGCTGAAAGCTTTCTGAGTAGCTGACAGAATCTCGCTCATAGAATAATATGAATTTCCAAACGATCCAGTCAAAACCGGCAAACGGCAAAAAAACTCACAATGTAAGGAGGGAAATGTCATAGGAAGGGATACCTGAAAATGCTCCCGATCCCCCTCTATTATTTTTTCAAAGGTCGGCCATTGATATGATGGCGCGGAAAAGGATTTATCGCCCAACCATAGACTTTTTTTGCAACAACATCCATAAAAGGGTGAAAAATGACAAAAGAACGCGAAAAAATCGATTTTGATGTACTATTTGTTGGAGGTGGACCTTCAGGGCTTGCGGGTGCCATCCGGCTGATGCAGCTTTCCGCAAAAAAAGGGAACATGCCTGAAGTCGCGTTGATTGAAAAAGGATCTGAAATAGGTGCGCATGCGATGAGCGGCGCTATTTTAGATCCATCCGCCCTGAGGGAACTCGTACCGGACTATTTGGAAAAAGGTTGTCCCATTGAGGCGACAGTAAGAGGGGACGAATTCTATTTTCTGACCCGGAACCGATCTTTTCGGCTTCCATTTACTCCCCGACAGATGAAAAACAAAGGCTTTTTTGTCATCAGCCTTTCCCGGTTTACCAAGTGGCTTTCCGGAATAGCCGAGGAACTGGGCGTCAATCTTTTTCCGGGTTTTGCAGGAAAGGAAATTCTCTACGCATCGGATCAGAAAACAATCATAGGGATTCGAACGGGAGATAAGGGCCTGGATAAAAACGGATTGCCGAAAGGCAACTTTGAGCCAGGAATAGACCTTTCGGCCAAAGTCACCGTTTTCGCGGAAGGTTCTAGAGGAAGCCTGATGCAGGATGCAGCAAAAAAACTTGATGTCTTCTCCGGGAAGATGCCGCAGATTTTTGAAACAGGGATTAAAGAGGTTATCCAACTTCCAAAGGCAGGCTATTTTTCTGCCAGCAAAGGCAACGATATTCATACGCTTGGCTACCCCCTTGGCCTGAATACTCCAGGAGGTGGCTTTATATATGAGATGAAAGACAACAAAGTGGCAATCGGATTTCTGGTGGGCCTTTCTTATGAAAACGCCGGGCTCGATCCATATGACGAATTCATAAAATTCAAGCGACATCCGCTTGTGGCCGGAATAATCAGGGACGGTCAGATAATCGAGCAAGGGGCAAGAACGGTATGTGTCGGTGGATATTACACGATCCCAAGGCTTGCCGTCGATGGAGGAATGTTTGTAGGAGGCAGTGCCTCCATGCAAAATATTCCTGGGCTGAAAGGCATCCATGCATCGATGAAATCCGCTATGCTGGCAGCCGAGGCAATTACGGAAGCACTGGAAGCGAACTGTTTTACTCAAGAGAAGCTCGGGCGCTACCGGCAGTTATTCGAAACCAGCTGGGTAAAAGAAGAAATTTTTGAAGGAAGAAATTACTCTCAAGCCCTATCCAAAAAACTTACGGCAAAACTTTTTCACCTGGGAGCGCAATATTTCTCAAAAGGACGCGGTATAAGGGAAAGGATGCGGATCAAGGAAGATTACCTCGCCCTGAAAAAGTTGAAAGTAGAAGGAGAGGATGTCAACCAAAACTTCAGCAAAAAAGATTATGACGGCGTCTTGTATGTGGACAAACTGACCGGTGTCTTTTTATCAAAGACTGTTCACAGGGAAGATCAGCCGTGCCATATTGTGGTTCATGATCAGAATCTTTGTGTAAATGAATGCTTCGAAAACTTCCGATCTCCCTGCACGCGATTCTGCCCGGGCAATGTATACGAAATTGAGGTGGAAGAAACAACATCTCGAAGGCGGTTAAAGCTAAATCCTTCCAACTGCCTTCATTGTAAAACCTGTGATATAAAGGATCCGTATAAAAATATCACCTGGACGTGTCCGGAAGGAGGAGATGGCCCCGGTTATACGATCGTTTGATAACCGGAAACCTCGAGCGTCATGCCGGTTTTTCGATGAATTGCAGTCTTTCTTCATGATAGGATTCGACCCTTGAAACATCCTTTGGTGCCAAGCGTTCCGATGGCCTCAACGCTTCGAAAAGATTTGGATTTATTTAAGTCCACCCCTTTTTAAAATAGCGATCAACAGCCATGTCCCCATCACGGAAGCCGCAAAGAATAACACAATACCGATCAGGGATAGACCGAACAGCAGCGGTGGGATTTCGGCAACAAAGATTAGGGAAGAGCCGATGATCAAAGCGGCAATAACAATTGATAGGGATATCCGGTTGCCGATCCGGTCATGAGCTGCAAGCGTGACTTGCAGGCCCTGATTTTCAAACCGAAATATAAGTTTCTTTTGCCGGGTCAGACGTGAAATTTCCAGCATTTCTTTGGGGAATTGCCTCATGAATTGAAACAGATCCGATACCATCCGGCTCACATCTCTTGCCATCCTTTCGGGGTAAAATCTTTCGAGTTTCACCCTTTCAATAAAGGGTGCAATTTCAGCAATCATATTAAAATTCGGATCCAGCATGAGAGCAACCCCTTCAACCGTGCTAAACCCTTTCATCATAAGAAAAATATCAGGTGGGATCCTTAGATGGTGACGGGATGTCAATTCGAGAAGTTGCTGTATCAGTCTGCCGATTTGTATCTCTTTCAATGGCTTGTAAAGATGCTGTCCCATAAAATCTCCCAATTCTCTTTCAAGTGAGAGAATATCCGGCTCATCTTCCCAGATGGTAATTTTAAGAAGTACCCGCGTCGCCTTTGTTTCATCACGATGCACCACACTGTCCATCAGATTAACAAAATCCTCTCTTTTGTTCCGGTCAACGGACCCCATCATTCCGAAGTCAAGAAGGCATAGGACATTGTTGGGAAGGATAAAAATATTACCAGGATGAGGATCGGCATGAAAAAAACCGTGATCGAAGACTTGTTTTAAAAAAAGCTCAGCTCCCCGGGCATTAATTATCTCTTTATCAAGCCCCGCCGCCCGGAGCCGTTCTAATTCGGAGACTTTTATACCATCGATGAACTCCATGGTAAGAACACGCAAGGTTGTCGATTCCCGAAAAACTTTTGGAACATAAATAGTGGGCTCATCTAAAAATTGCTGTGCGAAACGCTCCATGTTGCTTGCTTCAATCGTGTAATCGATTTCCTTCTCCAGTGTCCGGGCAAACTCCTCAACTATCTTAACAGGCCGCTGCAAGGCAATTTCTTCCACATGCCTTTCCAGCAGCATGGCGAGATAAAGCATGATTTCAAGATCGATTTCTATGATTTTTCTTATGTTGGGACGTTGAACTTTTACCGCCACCTCCTCGCCGCCCTTTAATCGGGCGCGATGCACCTGTCCAATGGAAGCGGATGCGATGGGTCTTTCATCAAAAAAGCCATATATCGCCTCCAACGGACAACCAAGCTCTGATTCGATGATTTCTTTTGCTTCGCTAAAAGCAAATGGAGGGACATCATCTTGAAGCTTTGATAGTTCCTGTATGAATTCAACAGGAATCAGATCCGGACGAGTGGAAAGAACCTGCCCGAGCTTTATATAGGTCGGGCCCAGTTCTTCAAAAGCCATTCTTAATCTTTCCGCTCTTGTCAGCTTCTCATCGCCAATTCGCCGTCTTCGGGAAATCAAATGAAGACCGACTTCAATATACCGATCGATTCTAAGAAGTTCGAGTACATCGCCGAAACCGTATTTGAATAGAATTCCAAGTATCTGTCGATACCGGTTTAGATGTCGGTAGGTGCGGCTTATCACACCTATTTTTTTTATGCTAAGCATCCTGGCCAGCCGAAATATTACGGGGTTGTATCCGGTTTTTTTCTGATTTCCTCTTTCAGTTCCTTTATCTCTTTTCTTAACTCGTCTAGCTGATCCGCAGTTATAACATTTGCTTTTTTAAGCATATCCTTTACGCTTTGTTCGATCATTTCTCCCCATTTGTTTTTGGCCTCGTCGTACCTTTTTAACAATTCATCTAAAAATTTTTTCCCTTCCTTTTCAGATAGCTTTTCCGTTTTAACAAGCTCCTTTGCAAAGTCCTCCACTTCATCCTTGGTTTTCAGGGCCAAGCCGATTCCTACCAGCATACTTTTCTTGATCAATTCAAACACCATAAACCTCCTTTTGTCTATCGTTCACTATCCATTGTTTTTCAGGATTTTCCTGATACACATGAAGATATTTTTAGCCGGCACCAAGAAACAGGGCTTTCATTTTGAATGGCCGGAAGGTATAAATTGTTTGGATATGTCAGCAGCTTACCGAGTGGCCAGGGCAAAAATTATTTTGCCGTCAAGGTCGATCTGGAATCGATTGTAATATTTTTCAATTTTTTTATTATGTTAGATAGCCTTTTATTTAACATATCAGCCGGTCTTGCGCAAGATTTTTGCATCCCTTCATCCATAGAATTTTGTTGCATAAATAATCGGGTAGAGCCTTCAGACATATAAAACTTTCTTGACTGTTTTGGGCAACTAACCTAAATGTTTGACAATCATGTATTTGCGTTAAAACCAGCGTAATCGGGCTGAGGTGGTTCAGGCAAGGCATAGGAAACGAACCGGTTTTTTACAGCGAAAGATATTTTTTCATGATACCGGTACGAATCGCCTGGAATCGCCTCTAAAATTCCAGGCCATATACAATGGAACAAAAGAAGCAGGTCTGATCCGATTGCTAACCTTGATCCGAATTCGACGCCCGGAAATCAAGTGAATCCGGGCTATCATTCGATATCAATTGACCGCTTTGAAGCGATGTGCGGTAAAGGGGATTCCGAATTGAACACTCATAACAACCAGATGTGTCCCGCGGCTTTTGAAACGGCTTTGTTGGTGATCGGCGGGATTATTGACACCGCAGGGCTTGTTATGCAAGGAAAACGCGACAATTCCTTTTGTGCAGTGAGAAATCCCGGGCATCATGCCGAAGGTGACGATGCCATTGAGTTTTTGCCATTTTAAAAATGTGACCATCGCCGCATGGTTTTGCAAAACGAATGGAATATCCATCGGTAATTGATTACTTGATCCATCCGCACCCTTCGCCCAGCTTTCCTAAAACAGGCTGGGATTTCGAAAAAGGTTCAGACACCGGATATGGTTTTATTTTAAATTCACTGGTGCTGCTGGGACAGGGAGATAAATCATATATTCGCCTTCTGGATCGGAACTTCTTCCCGGCTTTGAATGTGTTTGCACCTGAAGTCTATGATCGTCGAACGTTGATTCCCATATCGATGAGCAAATATCGGACAGGAGACCTTCCAAAATGGGGTTTTCATGGATTATGGAACGAATTGTAGATATTGCGGACCAATATTCAAACGGTCCTCAAACGGTCCGTCCGTTGATTCCCATGATAGAGAGCGGATACTCGCTTCTACGGCTCCCCGAACATGCAAAAAATCATGGCCAAATTTTATAAATACAATGGGTTAAACCAAAGTTGAGAAGTTAAAAACCGTTGGGAAAATCGATTCCTATTGACTATAATGGCGGAGGATAAAATGTTTGTCAGCAAATCGATGACCAGAAATGTCATCACCATTGATAAGGATGCAGATGTTCTTCAAGCCAAAGAAAAGATGGACAGACATCTTGTCCGCCACCTGCCGGTAGTCGATAAGAACAATCGCCTGATCGGCATCGTTTCGGATCGAGATATCCGAAGCGCCTTTCCTTCTATTCTAATGCACGATTATAGCATCCGGAAGGAAAGAGAGAGGCTCTCGGCATATAAAATAAAAGATATCATGACGATCGATCCAGTTACGGTTTCTCCGCTGGATACCATTCAAGACGTTCTTTTGCTTGTACAGGAAAACCGTGTCGGTGCTTTTCCGGTAGTTGACGAACATGGCATTGTCAAAGGCATCATATCCGTCCGTGATTTGATCCGGACATTTATTGATGTTTTGGGAATCGAAGAACCCGGGACACTTCTGTGCATCCTTGTGGAGGAAAAGATCGGACAGATGAAAAAAGTTGTTGACGCGATAACCGAAGAGAAAATTTCTTTCGGAAGCATCCTTGTTGCCAGGCACTGGGAAGAAGGAAAACGGGTCATTTTTCCATATCTTTTGACATTAGATGTAAGCAAGGTAAAGAAAAAACTCTCGAAGATGGGCTATTCATTGCTTGATCCAATGGACTGGGATATAAGCAATTTATCGGAAAATGATTGAATCGGTGGAACAGGGGAATAAAACGATGAACGATCTGATTATAAAAGCGGCAAAAGATCTTGCCGGCGCAAAAAGCGTTGCGGCTTTAACCGGAGCCGGAATTTCTGTTGAGAGTGGAATCCCGCCATTTCGTGGCAAGGGAGGGATCTGGGAAACCATCGATCCGATGGAGTATGCGCACATTAACGCATTTATGGAAAATCCGGAAAAGGTTTGGAACGTTCTTTTAAGGGGGCTAAAAGAGATTATTGAGCAAGCAAAGCCGAATGATGCGCATAAGGGATTGGCAAAACTTGAAAAATTAGGGATATTGAAAACCATCATAACCCAAAATATCGATGGACTCCATCAAAGAGCGGGAAATACGGATGTTATCGAGTTTCATGGAAATTTTGCCTGGCATCGATGTCTTGACTGCAATAAGCGGTGTGAAACCCTAAAGATTGATCTGAAAGAGATACCCCCACGGTGCGAATGTGGCGGGATTCTCAGACCCGAGTTCGTCTTTTTTGGTGAAGCGATTCCTTCTTATTCTCTGATGCGTTCCCAAGAGGTGGCTTCCGAGTGTGATATCATGCTGGTCGTCGGAACATCGGCCATTGTCCAGCCTGCCGCCTTTATGCCGATGATTGCCAAAGAATCGGGGGCAAAGATTATAGAGGTGAATCCTGAGAAAACTCCCTTAACCGGTCGTATCAGCGATTATCTGCTCATGGGCAAAGCGGGGCAGATAATCAACAAGCTAACGACGGAGGTGGAGAAATTGTTGGAGGTACCATCTTAAGTCTAAAAATTAAATCGATGTCTCATCAGTTACGATACTTTTTTCATTAAAGCCGTGTCTCGACGTTTTTTTTGCTCTCGGGTTTTTCGATCAGAAAAAGATATATAAATCTCGGATCCAAGTCCTTTTTCAAAACCTGACCATATTCGCTTGATATTTCAGAGAAAAGATTTTCCAGGCTTTTTGCAAGCCGCTGACTGATGTCAAAAACATCAATACCGGTTTCACCGGCGAACCAGTTCAAAAAATTTTCCTTCATCCATAAACTGATTTTTTGAGACTGTTCATCATCTGCCCAAAGCGCATTGAAAAAATTCCTAAATTCTTCAAGAGTCAAAGGCAACGGATCGCGTGAAAGGCCCAGATAATGACGTGCCCAGAGAGTTAAAACAAGGTTTTTATAGGTTAGAAATTGCCGACGTAGACCTTCAAGATTTATGGGCATCAGGGAAAGCAGATCGTCAAAGACAATAATTTCGTTCAGCACACCATCCGTTTCTTCTATTTCGTCAATGGAAGAAAAATCCCGGTAAAGCAGGCCGGTTTTATAGTTTTCGAAAAACAGCGGTTTTTTTAGCAATAATCCGCCAAGAACTCCCAGCCATTCTTCCCCCCAGAAACTCAACGGAAGTCCCTCTTTTGCAAACCAAGCTTTTTCTTTCCACCTTTCAGTTCGCCATTTGAGCTGTAACGCCCGTCCGTATCCGACCTTGAAAATTCCGGAGAGTGGATATCTTTGAATAAGTGCGGCGGTTCTGTGAATATCCAAGCCACTATTTCCTTCGGCTAAGCTTTCGAGCCCGATGCTTATATACCCGCAAGCCTTCTTGACAATACCCTTTAATTGCTCCCGATCTCGAATTTTATTTTGATCCGCGGCAATGATTAGATTGCACAATCCTGCAAACTCCGTTTGAATCTGATGCAGAACGTGATCGGTTTCAATCGCTTCTAGCGCTCCGGCAAAAATATCGCCTTCCATGAGGGTAACAGATGGATAAATCGGTACGGGGAAAAACAAATTTTGCTCAGCTTGGTGTACGATAAACTTTGAACTTGTCGATTGAAGATCCTGGACGGTTAATGGCTGGTAGATGCCGATCGCCTCATCGAACGGCAGAAAGCCGCTTTCGGCAAGCCGAACATTTCGCAATCGGTAGGCTTCTTCTTCAGTTTCCGCGGGCAGAATTCTTTCGGTTTCAAGAAGAATCGATTGATATTTTAGGTGATTGTAGGATGAAAGGCTATTGAGAAATTCATAAATAAATTTTCGTTTATGCTCATTACCTGCTGCCTCTGATTCGGCAGTAAGAGGTTCATCAATAATTCGTACATAGTAGGTGTTATCGAAGGTAAAAAAATCCCGGCCGAAATCGGATGGATCCTGATCGTGCTCTCGGATCCTTACCTCGATATTTCTAAACAGGTAGAATTCAATGAATTCTGCTTTTTCATCCAAAAACCATTTTATCAAGCGGTTGGGGTTTGCCCTGAGAAGCAAATGCAGCCAATTTGTAACCGATGTTAATTCTACCCTGTCTTTTTCCCAAGTTTCTAAATCGAAAATATATTCCCATTGCTTGTAGGATGCAAGCGACAGCAAGGAGATCGCGTCTTCAGGCCCGATATCGTGTATTAAAAAATAAAAATCTTCTTTTGGAAATGAACGCACGAGTGCGCCAGGGTGATGAGCATTGAGTATCCGCTCTAAAGCTTTGTCAGGGGGCAGTGAAAGAATTTCTCTCCTTTGCTCAATAAGATATCGGGTTTGATTGATTGTTTTTCTTGATTCGATACCGTTGTTCATGGATTGATCCGTGTTTTTCACTTATATCGTTCATTTTACGCAACGTTATGAAACACGCTGTTTTTACAGCGACGGCAGTATGAACCGAAAATTCGATTAAAGTCTCTTCGTCCGAAAATTTTCCAGCCTCAGAAGCAAACAGGTCAATGCTTGATAAAATTTCTAATGATCCACAGCGGCTTCCCTTACACTCCATGGAGCAAACTTGAGCAGGATCAACATGCCTGGAATTGCAACAATCGTACATGTTATAAAAAAACTTTCCCAACCGACATTTTTGGCAATCAATCCGGTCGGGGCAGAAGCAAGTACCCTGGGGACCCCCATGAGGCTGCTGAGGAGCGCATATTGGGTTGCTGTAAATTTTTTATTTGTAATGCTGGCCATGAATGCAGCGTAAGCAGCAGTTCCCATACCACTACTTAAATTTTCAAAGGAAATAACTGCTGATAATCCGAATATATTATATCCGATTCTCGCTAATAGGGCAAAACAGGCAGTCGATAACGCTTGCAGAAAGCCAAAAACCCAAAGGCTGCGGTTGATTCCCAGCCTAAGCATGATTAAACCACCGATGATGGTGCCACATACGGTGGCCCAGAAACCATAAAGTTTAACGACGGTTCCGATTTCTGTTTTGGAAAATCCGATATCAAGATAAAAAGGAATGGTCATGGCTGTAGCCATGGTATCGCCGATTTTGTACAGAAGGATAAAAATCAATATCCAAACCGCCTCTTTACGGTTGAAATATTCAACCAAAGGGGCGATGATGGCATCCTTTAAGGTTTCAGGTCTTCCCTCCGCAACGATAGGTTCCGGAGTCATCAGCGTGGTTAAAACACCGGGAATCATGCATGCCGCCATGGCTAAATAAACCAAGGAGAAGGAGATGTGGTCCGCCAGGATCAGCCCACCCCCGGAAGCCAGTAACATACCCAGCCGATAACCGTTAATGTAGAGCGAAGAGCCGAGTCCCAGCTCGGCATCGGGAAGATCCTCCCTTCGATAAGCATCTGCCACAATATCCTGGGAAGCGCTGAACAGAGTAACCAGAAAAGCACATAGTGCGACCCGCCAGGGATTGCCTGAAGGATCCGAAAAACCCAAGCTTGAAATTGAAAAAATCAATGCTACCTGGGCAACCAGCAACCATCCTCTTCTGCGCCCAAGAAAGGGAAGGGTGAAACGATCCAAAAAAGGCGCCCAGACAAATTTCAGTGTATAGGGCAAACCCACCAGCGCCATCATTCCGATAACGGCCAGATCCACGCCTTCTTCTTTCATCCATGCTTGCAGGACGGATATGGTCAGGAGAAGAGGCAGGCCACATGAAAAGCCCATCAAAAGGGCCACCAGCATGCGACGACTCAATATGACGGCAAGTATGGATTTCCGATGGTATGGTTGCACGCCCTCTTCAGTCAGCTTTTATAAATCAATGAAAAAACCGCTATTTTCCAGGACATTGCATGCGGACCTTTTCATCTATGCTTTTATTGCCATAAGCTTTATCAAAATGTTTGCCAAATTCTGCGGCTAGATAGATGGCCCTTTCCTTGTAAGCATTTTTATTGTCCCAGGTGTTTTCCGGGTTCAGAATTTCGGGCGGCACGCCGGGGCAGGATCCGGGGATATGCAGATGGAAATATTTTTCTTCACGATATTCAACGTCCGCGAGTTTGCCGCCCATCGCTGCATCCAGCAGTGTCCTCGTCAGGTTGATGTCCATACGTCTCCCGATCCCATAGGGACCTCCACTCCATCCCGTATTGATTAGATAAACATCGGAATTGTGCGTTTTCATCTTCTTTCCAAGAAGATCGGAATACAGGTGAGGAAGACAGGGCATGAACGGTTGGCCGAAAAATCGAGAGAACGTGGATACCGGCTCAATCACGGTGGTTTCGGTTCCTGCCAGCTTGCTGGTATAGCCCATCAGAAACCACAGCATGGTCTGTTCGGGATTCAGGCGCGAAATCGGTGGAAGAACTCCGTTTGCATCGGCAGTCAGAAAGATTATGGTCTTTGGATGGGGACCGGTTGACGATACTTTTGTGTTTCTCAAAAATGAAAGCGGATAAGATGCCCGGCTGTTCTCGGTGAGGCGTTTATCAAACAGATCAAAACTTCCATCAGGATACATCATGGTGTTTTCAACAATGGCACCATGATGTAAGTAGTCATCCTTATGGAAAACGGCATTATATATTTCCGGTTCTTTTTCAGGATCAAGGTTAATGAGCTTTGCATAGCAACCGAACTCAAAATTTGCGATACCGTTTTCACTCCAGCCGTGTTCGTCATCTCCCAAAAGAGCCCTTTTGGGATCCGCGGAAAGTGTGGTTTTTCCCGTACCCGAAAGCCCTAAAAACAAAGAAAGTTCACCCTTGCTGTTTTCATTGGCAGAGCAGTGAAGGGGGCGAATGTTTTCCAACGGAAGATAATAATTCATGACTGTGAACATCAGCTTTTTCACACTGCCGCCGTATGCAGAACCAAATACAAGACCCACCCGGTTGGCAAAATCCATTACGATTGCCATGTTCGAGGTCCTTCCATCGGAAAGCCTTCTTAATCGCCCTTTATAACGGGTTGAATCGATCTTATTATACGGCAATACCAGCAATGTGAATCCTTTGTCGAAAAAAATGCTGCGTCCGATATCTTCGGGCACCGGGCGAAATACGTTCAGAGTAAAAAGATCGGTAAGTGCGCTCCCTGTAACGGTTTGGACCGGCAAAGCATAAGATGAATCGGCGCCGACCACTCGATTTGTAATAAAAATTCTTTCTTTCTTCTGAAGAGCCGTCAGGGCATCTTCCCAGAGCATGTCAAAGGTTTCCGGATCAAGGGGCAAATTGTTGGGAGAATCCCAGTCAATATTTTTATCGGTTTCCGGATGACGAACAATCAGCGTGTCTTGGGGAGATCTGCCGGTAGAATCCGGCAGTGTCCAGGTCGCTAGGCTTCCGTTTGCTGCTACGAGAGCCTCCCTTAAATCAATAACCTGTTGGATGATCTCCTTTCTCTCCAGATCCTTCAGAACATTATTATGATTTGCAATGATGCGGTTAAGCGCTGTTTTAAATTCCATTGTTTTCCCCTATGTTGTCTATATGGTTAAAGGCTGTCGTGTTCTACTACCATGTTTTTGCGAAACCGCCAATCGTAAATCGAACAACTCTTTAAAATGATATCGTCTAAAGTTCTTTTTGGCCGGTGAGGATTTTTTCAGTCCACCGACATTGAGACGTTCATTCAGGGTTATTGTTATTTTATTGTAAATGCCTTTCCGTTCTGTTTTTTGTTGAGTGAACAGGAAGAATTTCGAACAGTGGATTATTAAGGCTTTACCGCGGTTTTTTGGTTGATGTCGTCAATCATCCAACCGGCGGAAAAAAATATATAATTAATGGCTGAAGGTCCGCTGCTGAAACGGACAGCCCCGCAAGCTCGCCCGCGCTTTTTTTCAACACATAATCAAGCGCATTTCCATGACCTGCCAAGAGATTAGCGAACGAATCCGGAAAACGAACATAAGTTTTCAGGGCCTTAGATTACACCTGCTTGCGCGGGAATCTTCGCAAGACCTGTCGAATGGGTTTGCAACAACAGAAGTCACCTTCTGTTTTTTCTAATCGGATTTTCAATTATTTTCATTATCATTGAAGATTCCTACTGCGTCGTCATATTTTGACGAATCCAGAATAACACCTTATCAAATTCATTCCGGAATTTTTTGAGGGCTTTTCCTCTGTGGCTTACAAGTCCCTTTTCTTCCATAGTCAATTGAGCAAATGTCTTTTCAAGCGGCGGATAAAAGAAAACAGAGTCATATCCAAATCCATGGCAGCCGGCGGGGTTTTCACTGATCCTGCCCTCGCATTCCGCTTCATAGGTCTGGACGCATCCGTTTGGAACCGCGATGGATATCGCACATTTAAATACAGCCCGCCGGTTGCTTTTCCCTTCCATTTCTTTAATCAATTTTGAACACTTCTGCTCATCCGATGCGTTGTCTCCCGCATAGCGGGCGGATCGAACACCGGGTGCACCTCCGAGAGCGTCTACCAGGAGTCCGGAATCGTCTGCCAAAGCCGGCAGTCCCAAAAGACGTGCTGTAAATTTTGCTTTTTTACAGGCATTTTCGATAAAGGTTTCCCCATCTTCTTCTGCAGAGACGATTTCTGCAAAATCATCCAAATTTTTGATGATAACAGGAAATCCGCTTAAAAGATTCTTTATTTCAGCTTTCTTACCGATATTTCGTGAGGCGATAACAATTGTAACTGAATTTTTCATAACAACGCCCCAACTGCATTGAATATCTGCATGTGTCAAAGTAAAATAAAAAACGGCATATTGCAGCAAGAAGCAAAACAAATTGCGTCCCGCCCCAGATAAAACTGCACCTGGATTATTTCGCAGGTGTAGCAGGCTGCGAATACAGGATCACCAAAACCGAAAATAGTGAATAATAAAACATGATTCGATTGTTGTAAAGTTTTTTAACCACTTGTAATTTTATGGATATTACCATACTGGGATATTACTTTACATCCAAGAAAGTAATGGTATAATGATTTTTTTGTTCAGGGGCTTGAAGAAGGTTTGGATAATAATTTTCCCAAACCTGAAATAAAAAGTGATCAATCCTTGTTTTGTTTCGCCCTTTCCGTGTTTATGAAAAATTTGAAGAAAATGATGAATTCGAGGAAAATATCATGCATAAGCTGTTAATCAATAATTCGGGTGAAAAATTGCTGCTCCTCGGTAATGAAGCGATTGCCAGAGGTGCCGTCGAAGCGGGTGTTGCCTTTGCTACCACCTATCCGGGTACCCCGTCATCAGAAATTGCAACGAACTTTTTTCAGATTTCCCAGGAAAGCGACCTCTATTTTGAATATAGTGTAAATGAAAAGGTGGCTCTTGAACTCGCCGCCGCCGCGGCCAATTGTGGCCTTCGCAGCATTTGTGTAATGAAGCATGTGGGTCTGAATGTGGCCGCAGATGCGCTTTTGACACTTGCCTATATCGGTGTCAAAGGGGGCTTGGTTATCGTTACCGCAGATGACCCTTATATGTTTTCAAGTCAGAACGAGCAGGACAACCGGTATTATGGCAAGATTTCCGGTCTCCCGATTCTGGAGCCTTCCTCTGTGGAAGAGGCCAAAAATATGGTGATCGATGCCTTTGAACTGTCCGAAAAATTAGAGGAACCGGTCATTTTCAGGACCACAACGCGACTCAATCATTCCACCTCTGTAGTGAATTTAAAACCCTTTGTGTCTCACACTACACGGGGAGATTTTAAAAAAGATCCTTTTCAGTATGTCCCCGTGCCGGCCGTAGCCAGAAATCTTCATGCCAGGTTGTTGGAACGTATCGAAAAGGCCGAAAAAATTTCTGAAACGTCTCCATATAATTTCATTATCGGAGATGGAAGCCTGGGGATTATTTGCAATGGTGTCAGTTATAACTATGTATATGATGCGGTTCAAGACCTCAAGTTGGAAGGTTTGGCCAAAATACTCCGTATCGGATTTTCAAACCCCATGCCAAGGGCTTTAATCAAAAATTTCCTAAAGGGATGCGAAAAAGTTCTTGTCGTCGAGGAAGGCGAAGCTTACATGGAAGAAGCAATTAAGGCCTTTGCACAGGAAGAAGGATTGACGTTTTCCATAAAAGGTAAAGAAGAAAATCTTTTCTCTCGTCTTTATGAATTCAATCCTCGGCTGGTCAGACAATGCATCGCAAAATATTTTAATTTGAACCATACTCCGGTAGAGATTCCCGACCTTTCCGACATTCCCGAGATCCCGCAACGCCCACCCAATCTTTGCCCCGGCTGTTCTCATCGGGCAACTTTTTATGCGGTGAAAAAGGCGGCAGAGGGAATGACCACCATCTGTCCGACCGATATCGGGTGCTATACCCTCGGATTTTTGCCCCCCCTTTCCATGGGAGATTTTCTGCTATGTATGGGATCTTCTATCGGAACATCCTGCGGATTTTCAAAAGTCACGGATAAAAAAGTCATCGCCTTTATCGGTGATTCCACCTTCTTTCATTCGGGAATACCCGGTCTGGTGAATGCGTTTTTTAATCAACACAATTTTACCCTGATTATTTTAGACAACGGAATCACTGCCATGACCGGGCATCAGCCGAATCCGGGTGTTGATATGAAAGCATTAAACCTGGAGGGCTATCAACGGGTGTCTATTGAAAATATCGTAAAAGCCATCGGCATTTCTCATGTAGGCGTGATTCGACCCTTTAATATCAAGAAAAGTATCAATACCATAAAAGAAGCACTGGATTTCAAGGGTGTCTCGGTCGTTATCTCGAAGGAGTTGTGCGCGTTATATGCAAAAAGCCTTAAAAAACCAAGCCGGAAGCCTTTTTTTGTTAGTGAAAAATGCAAAAATCACAGGGAATGTATCAACAACCTGGGATGCCCTGCTTTTTTCATAGAAGATAACCGGGTAAAAATTAATCAAGACATGTGCGTCGGATGTGCGGTTTGCGCCCAGATATGCCCTGAAAATGCCATTATACCGGTAAAGGATTAAAAATCTTTGCTTTTGGCCGAAAGAGGAAAAAAGGGATTTGTTAACCTACCAGCAGGAACCAAGATGAAGACAATAAGATTGATTATCGTAGCGGTTGGGGGACAAGGGAACCTTCTTGCATCGAAGATTTTGGGGGAGGCTTCCCTGATCGCCGGTGTCCCGGTTCGCATGAGTGAAATACATGGCATGGCCCAAAGAGGTGGAGTTGTGGAATCTGCAATTCTATTCGGAGACGCTAAGAGTACGATCATATCAGAAGGTGAGTCGGATGTTCTGCTTGGCTTTGAACCTTCGGAAACCCTTCGGGCCCTTAATAAATGCAATTCCGGCACGGTCGTTATCACCAACCTTTCTCCGATTCCACCATTCACGGCAGCCATCGGGAAAGGAAATTATCCGGATTTAGCAAAGCTACAAAATCTGATTCGCGCAAAGGTAGCGAGGTTAATCGCATTCGACGCCTTTTCACTTGCAAAACAGGCAGGAGACATCATGGCCTTGAACATGGTTCTGTTAGGTTCCCTTCTCCAGACCGGTATTCTGCCGTTGTCGGCCGATCATGTAAAAGAGGCAATTCGAACAAAAACCAAGAAAGCGTATATAGAAACGAACATAAAGGCTTTCGATCTTGGATTCTCTGCTGCCAAGGCACTCAGCTAATTGTATTTATTTTGTTTATGCTTCGAGAACTTTCAATAAAAAATTTTGCCATTATCGATGACCTTTGTATTCGTTTTTCTGAAGGATTGACCATATTAAGCGGCGAAACCGGTGCCGGAAAGTCTGTAATCATCAATGCCGTTAATCTGCTGCTTGGAAGCAGAGCTGCAACCAGCCTAATCCGAACCGGCGCGGATAATGCCGAGCTGGAGGCTCTATTTGAAATTAAACCCGGAAGCAATGTCGCCGAAACCATGAAGGAATATGGCTACGATTCAGCTGAGGAACTTTTAATAAGACGGGTGATTTCCAATAGTGACAGGCATCGGATTTATATCAATGGGCGGCTATCCACCATACAGGTTCTTAATGCGGTCACCGAGAACTTAGCCAGCATTTCCGGACAGCATGCACACCAAGGTTTTTTAAAAGAAGATCAACAACTTATGGTTCTCGATCAGTTTGGCGGATTAATTCCCATGCGGGCTGAAATCTATAAGTGCTTTCATGAATTATTACCTTTAATCCGGATGCTTTGCGGATTGCGCGAAACGGAAGACCGGCAGGCGGAACATATTGAATTGCTTAAGTTCCAGAAAAAAGAAATTATAAACGCCTCCATCACACCGGATGAAGATAGAGCGCTCGACCAAGAAAGGATCAGACTAAAAAATGGGGAAGCACTGTATCATGCGGTGAACAGCAGTATTGAGGAAATTTACAGTTCAGAAGGGGCCATCGTAGAACGACTTTTTGAGGTAAAAAAAAACTTGGATAAAGCGTCTCAGATCGATCCCGAGTTATGCTCCAGGGCTGAAAGTATTGCGGATGCCGCATTTCATATGGAGGATCTCGCGGGGGAGCTCAGGGCCTATTTGAACCGTATCCAAATGGACGATAAACACCTGGAAGCGGTTGAGGCAAGAATAGACGAACTCAACCGGCTGAAACGTAAATATGGGGGATCCATTGAGACGGTTTTTTCCACCCTTGAATCGATTGATCACGAACTTTCAGGAATTGAAAATATTTCGGAAAAAATAATCGAGACCGAGGCAAAAATTTCAGAGTTACATAAAAAGTTGGCTAAGCTTTCCTCGCAGCTTTCCTTGAAGAGAAAGGAGACTGCGGAAATTCTTTCTGAAAAGGTTGTGGAAGAACTTTCAACCCTTAAGATGTCTCAGGCCAAGATCCAGGTATCTATTCAACCATTACCTGCCGAAAGGGATATCGATCCGCACCTGAAAACCGGAGGTATGGCAATCAATGAGACAGGAATCGATTTCGCGACTTTTCTGATTGCAACAAACGTAGGAGAGCCGCTGAAACCCTTGGCCAGCATTGTTTCGGGAGGTGAACTTTCAAGGGTTGTGCTCGCATTAAAGGCCATTTTGGCAAAGGCCGAATCGGTCGAAACATCGGTATTTGACGAAGTGGATGCCGGAATCGGGGGCAGCGTTGCCGAAGTTGTAGGACGGAAACTATTTTCTTTGGCTGGTTATCATCAGGTCATTTGTATCACCCACCTGCCTCAGATCGCAAAATTCGCTGATCATCATTTCAGTATATCAAAGCAAGTTTACCGCGGGAGAACCATCACACGCATCAAAGCATTAAATGAAAAGGAGCGCGTAGAAGAGATCGCTAGAATGCTGGGGGGAACGACGATCACACAAGCCACGATGGAACATGCCCGTGAAATGCTTCAAGGTGTGAAATAGGCTGATACGGTATTATTGTTTTTTCAATGGTCGCGGAGAAATCTTGATGTTGTTAAGTGAAATGAAGGAAGGTCAGAGCGGGCGGATTGTTCGAGTGGGAGGAAGCGGTGTATTGAGGAGAAGAATCCTTGAGATGGGTCTTCTCAAGGATACCGAAGTCTATGTCGAAAAATACGCACCCCTTAAGGATCCGATCGAACTAATCGTAAAGGGCTATCATGTGTCTCTTCGGGTTGAAGAGGCGGCGCATATCACTGTCGATAGCTTGAGGTAAGAAACAGACAAATGTATCAAAAGCGTCTTACAATCACCCTTGCAGGCAACCCGAACTCAGGGAAGACCACAATTTTCAACAACATTACCGGTACCCGTCAGAAAGTGGGCAACTGGCCGGGCGTAACGGTTGAAAAAAAAGAAGGAACCATCAACAGGTATGGGTATGAGTTAAAAATTATCGATCTGCCGGGTACTTACAGCCTGACTCCTTTTTCCATAGAAGAGATCGTTGCACGCAATTTTATTCTCGACGAGTACCCGGACGTTGTTATTGATATCATTGATGCCTCCAACCTGGAACGTAGCCTTTATCTGGCGACACAGTTGCGGGAGCTTGATTGTTGCAAGGTTTTATTCGCCTTGAATATGGCCGATGTCGCCCGGTCCCGGGGAATTAAGATTGACGCCGATAAGTTGTCCGAACTTCTTGATGTGCCGGTGGTTTTTACCGTCGGAAACAAAAACGAAGGGGTTGAGGCCCTGCTGAAAAAAGCAATTGAATTGGGAGAATCAGCGTCGGATGTCCCGCTTCAACGTAAGGTCAAATACAGCAAAGACATTGAAAATTCAATCACACAGCTTCAAGGCTTTATCGAAAACCGAGCGGAATGTATCCCATATAATATCCGCTGGACAGCCATTAAGCTGCTGGAAAATGATCGGATCGTAACGGAGCGTATCGCTGAAAAGACAGGAAACAACTGCCAGGCCATTCTTCAGGAAGTTAAGACCCATCGTAAACATCTGACAGCTCGCTTCAATGATGATCCGGAAATCGTAATGACCGATGAGAGATATGGGTTCATTGCAGGAATTATCAAGGAGGTTCAAACCACCTCCACCCGACAGCGAGTGGATATATCCCGAAGCATAGACCTTGTTCTAACGAATCGTTTTTTCGGATTTCCGATTTTCATCTTTTTCATTTGGGCCATGTTTCAGTTGACCTTTTCGCTTGGCAGTTACCCGATGGAATGGATTGGTAGCGCGATTAACCTCCTTTCCACATTGTTCGACCTTCTTCTCCCGGACACTCTTATCAAGGATCTTCTAATCAACGGAATCATCGCAGGCGTCGGCTCCGTTATCATATTCCTGCCGAATATTTTGCTTCTTTTTTTCTGTATCGCACTTTTTGAAGATACGGGGTATATGGCCCG
>JAHDSC010000025.1 GCA_018432925.1 Desulfobacterales bacterium
CAAAATAAACGAAGTAAAATTATCGCGCACCCGAGCTGCACCATGCCAAGAAAGTTTTCAACGTGATATTCATACCTTACAACCAAGCGCCTGAAATTTTGTATCCAAGCAAACAGGCGTTCAACCTTCCATCTCCGCCTGCAGTGGCACACGCTCGGTGAAAATTTCCTGAATGAGATCCTGATGCTCCTCATTTTTGAACTGTAAAAAAACCTTTCGGACTGCTCTCTCAATCCTCGTGCGGCTCTTTTCTGTACGCAGATTAAATTCATTACGCCGCTTGACGAGCTCTTTCAGCGAGTCGGATTGACTGAAATGAGAATTTATGGCTTTGAAAATGACACTGCAATCCCTCAGCCCGCCAATCACATTAATTGCGGTATTATAAGCGCCGAGTTCTGCTTTGTTGTTCGGTCGTTCCATTGATTATTGTTCACCCTTTTCCGGTTTGTCCGCCGCACCACCAGAGCGAACCCATTCATCAACCTCGTTTTGTTTAAACATCCATCGGCGTCCTACCCGGTGACCCGGCATATCCCGTTGCTCGATCCACTTATAAACAGTTTCGTTGCTCACACTGAGATATTTGCACATGTCATCGACTGTCAGCCATCTCTCATCCATATTTCTACCCTTCGTTCATCATATTTTCGGTAAAAGCCCAAAGGTCTCCGGGAACCCCGAAATTCGGAGATGTATTTGATGAACCGCATGAACAGTGCATAGTCCTTGTATTGGCTGGCATCCATGCCCCGTGCAATTCATCGCAGCTCGCCCAAAGTGAAGAGTAAAGTTCGGATTTCTTGATAGCCATCGCCGCCTATATTCGATCCAATAAAAAGTTGAGGGGAAAGCCGTAAAGGTAATACTTGAGCTTCTGCTGCTTGTCGCTGAGAACATAGTCGACGAGATTCCAGATGAAGTCGACAAGCAATTTGAGTGGAACTTGATCCATGTTTCTTTTTTTATTGTCGCCCCGTCTAAAACGTCAAATTTTAGAGTAGTTACATTCGATAGCACTCTCTGACGAAGCAGTCAATCTGAAACCAGCTGATACAAGGAGGAACTTGGCCCAATAACCGATAATCAATAATTTGAAAAAGCTTACTACGCAGGCAATCCGAAGGTTGGATGGATAAATTTCCTCGAATATAAAAAGGAAAGGAGGCGGCGCTGAAGGGTGGCTCGGGATATCAGAGAGATATATTCCACCGAAACGCGATGATCATTTTAACTCGTCGCTCGGATCGGAATGATCTTGGCCCCGGCCTTGATCCCGTCCAGGTAGTCTCCCCACGTTTGCATCATTTTGCGTCGTTCTTCGAGATGCGTTGTTCTGTTGTACGCCCTTCCCAGCGGGTCACGGACTGCATGGGCGAGTTGGTGTTCAATCAGATCCGGTCGGATATGCAGAACTTCATCAAGGATCGTTCGCGCCAGAGCCCGGAAGCCATGGCACGTCATTATCTCCTTATCATACCCCATGCGGCGAAGGGCGGCAAGTATGGCGTTATTCGACATGGGCCTTGAGGAAGATCGCATTGAAGGGAAAACATAGCGGCTTTCCCCGGTCAGGGCCTTCAGTTCCGTTAATATCGCTATGGCTTGACGGCACAGCGGGACGATATGATCTTGCCGGGTTTTCATCTTGTGGCCGGAGATGGTCCACGTTGCTCCGGGAAAATCGATTTCAGACCACTCAGCACTGCGAAGCTCGCCAGGACGAACAAAAAACATTGGAGCAAGCCGAAGGGCGCATTTGGTTACAAAACACCCTTGATAGCCATCTATTGCCCGGAGAAGGGCGGCAACCTCCTTGGGGTCTGTTATAGCGGCATGATGCTTTTCAGTAGGCTGAGGCAGCGCGCCTTTCAAATCTCCGGATGGATCGCGCTCAGCTCTTCCCGTGGCAACGGCATAGCGGAAAACCTGCCCTGCAATGGTTCGGATTCTATGGGCTGATTCCAAAGCGCCGCGACTCTCTACCCTGCGAAGGACTGCCAGCAGTTCCGGGGCTTTGATTTCTATAATTGGCCGGTTGCCGATCCATGGGAAAAGATCGCGCTCAAGCCGACTCATGATCGTTTTCGCATGTCCGACGGTCCAGGTGGATGAAAATTTATCTTGCCACTCACGGCCAATAACTTCGAAGGTTTCCGTCTGTTCGGTTTCTGCCTGTTTCTTGGCCTTTTTGACTGCGCCGGGGTCGATTCCATGGGCTATCTGGCTCCGGGATTCATCTTTCCGCAATCTGGCATCGGCAAGACTGATTGCGGGGTATGCCCCAAGGGCAAGCAACTTTTCTTTGCCCTCAAACCGGTACTTAAAACGCCACAACCTGGAACCCGCAGGAGTAACCAAAAGAAAAAGTCCATCGCCGTCAAACAGCTTGAACTGCTTTTTCGAGGGTTTTGCGTTTCGGATTTTCATTTCATTCAGCGCCATTGCGGGTTTTCCTCCTTTTTGGGGGTATCGGTTTTCCAGTGGGGGTATTTTGTCTGAAATATACCCCCAAAATTGCTGGATTATGTTGGATTTTATAGCACTTCATCGTACAAACAGCAATAAAAAACCCACTGTTTCCAGTGGGTTTTGAACTTCTTTGGACTTTATAAAACTATCGCATGGTGGAGGGAACGACGACCTACCGCAAAACAGCCTCAGAGCCCGCGCTCCTCGTAACTCATTGATAATAAACGCCGAAGTCATCTCGCACAACCACTTCCCGCCAACCCGACCAGAGAAACGATTTTCTCCCCTGATTTCCCGGCACCGGA
>JAHDSC010000090.1 GCA_018432925.1 Desulfobacterales bacterium
CTTTCGCATGGATAGTCGCTCCGTTGCCATAAATCCTCCCAAAAATGAATTTGGGTAGGACTATCGTAAAAAAGGTCAATTCATCCAGCGTCGGTTCGCTTTAAAGAGTGGTCACAATCCAGCGGAATGAGTGGTCACTTTGCAGCGGAATACGCACCCGGAAAAAGGAAGCGTCCATCCCGTATTTTTCTGCGATATCTACAGTAATTTTGAAGCGGTTATCATGAAAGTCTGTTTTTATAATCTTCGTATCCGAATTTCCGAATAATTCGAAACTGATTCGTTTCAGAATTATATAACCCGATTGCAGGAAGATTGATGCCGTTGAATGTAGTCGTTTTCACCATAGTGTAATGGGCCATGTCCAGGAAGATGAGCTTCTGACCGATTTCAAGCGGGGAGGGAAAGGAGTAATCCCCAATGACATCTCCGGCAAGGCAGGAGATCCCGGCAAGACGGTAAGAGTAAGGATATTCTTCCGGCATTCCTGATCCGACGATTTCAGGCCGGTAAGGCATTTCAAGTACATCCGGCATGTGGGTTGCCGCAGAGGTGTCCAGTATGGCGATTGCTTTACCATTAAAAACAATGTCAAGAACCGATGCTACAAGGATACCCGCATTCAATGCGACCGCTTCGCCTGGTTCGAGGTAAACTTCCACATCATAGCGATCTCGAAAATCCTGTATCAACCGGCAGAGTAAATCCAAATCATAACCTCGGCGTGTGATGTGATGCCCGCCTCCGAAGTTAACCCATTTCATGCCAGGGAGGAATTCGCCAAATTTTGCCTCCAGGCTTTTCAGGGTTCTTTTCAAGGCGTCTGCATTCTGCTCACACAAGTTGTGAAAGTGCATGCCGGAGATACCGTCAAGGCTTTTCGGTTCAAAATATTTTCTGATCGTTCCCAGTCTTGAGAACGGAGCACACGGGTCGTAAATCGGTACGGCGCCCTCAGAGTGTTCCGGATTGATCCGTATGCCGCAGCATATGGTTTTGGGAGATGCTTCAACATAGCCCCTGAAACGTTTCCACTGAGAAAATGAATTAAAAATAATATAATCTGCAAGTCCCACCAGATCGTTCATATCCGTCGTACTGTACGCGGCCGCAAAAACGTGAACTTCCCGCTGAAACTCCTCCCTTCCCAGTCTGGCCTCATGAGGGGAGCTGGCACAAATTCCATGCAGCGTTCCTCGCAACAACGGAAAAACACTGAACATGGCAAAGGCTTTCAGAGCGAGAAGAATTTTGCATCCGGTTCGCTTCTGTACCTCGTCCAGGATTTTCAAGTTGTGTTTCAGTGCGCTTTCATTTACCACAAAACAGGGGGTGGATATTTTGCTGAGGTTGATGTTTATAGGATAACTTCGGTCCATGGCAATCCGTGTTTATTTAATTTTTCCATGAATGGATCGGGATCGAATTCTTCCATATTGAAAACGCCCTTACCCTGCCATTTTCCTGTCAATATCATAAGGGCACCAATCATCGCCGGGACGCCCGTGGTATATGAAACGGCTTGGGCCCCGACCTCTTCGTAAGCTTTTTGGTGATCGCAAATGTTATAGATATAATATCTCTTTTTCTTTCCATCCCGTATTCCATCGATCAAACAGCCGATACATGTTCTACCCCTGGTCAGTGGCCCCAGAGAAGCAGGGTCCGGAAGGAGGGCTTTTAGAAACTGGAGAGGAATGATCTTTTGACCGTTGTAATCCACCGGGTCAATTCGGGTCATGCCGACATTCTGAAGGACTTCGAGATGTTTGAGATAATTTTCCGAAAATGTCATCCAGAATCTGGCTTGTCTGATTCCTTTGATATGTTTGACAAGGGATTCGAGCTCTTCATGAAATAATAGATATATTTTTTTTGAACCGATTCCTTCGGGAAAGTCGAATTCCCTGAAAACAGACAGAGGTTCAGTCTCTACCCAATGGCCGTTTTCATAATATCGACCTTTGGCGGTAACTTCCCGGATATTGATTTCCGGGTTAAAGTTGGTTGCAAAGGGTTGGCCATGCTCACCGGCATTACAGTCGATGATATCGATGTCATAAATTTCATCAAAATGTTTTTTTTGTGCCCAAGCGCAGAAAACATTGGTCACCCCGGGATCAAAACCGCTTCCAAGAAGAGCCATGATACCGCGTTCTTTAAACCTTTCGTGATAGTCCCACTGCCATTTATAGCAAAAGCGGGCCTCGTCCACGGGTTCGTAGTTGGCCGTATCAAGATAGTGAACCCCTGTTTCCAGGCAAGCGTCCATGATGTGAAGATCTTGGTAAGGAAGTGCCACGTTAATAACGAGCTCGGGTCTGAAAGAACGAATCAGTTTCACAAGCGATGGAACGTTGTCCGCATCAACTTGGGCCGTTTCAATAGGCATGGCCAATTGAGCCGCGATTTTGTTGCATTTATCAATCGTTCGGCTCGCCAAACAGATTTCGGAGAAAACTTCAGGCACCTGCGCGCATTTGTGGGTAACAACCTGGCCAACGCCACCGGCCCCGATGATCAAAATTCTGGCCATATGTAAATCCTTTCTATTTTTATTTCAGCGCTTATTCGGCTGAGCCGGGGCGATCGGACTCTTACATAAGCTCCAATTATCCCGGCATATCATCGGGCGACTTTTCCATTATATCCAATTTGTTGTCAGTTCCTTCAACGATTTTAAAACCGATTGCAGATCGTTTTTTATTTTTTATTCCTATTGAATTTCCGACCGAATATATTATTCATTGATTCACTCGCTCTTTCAGCTCTTTGCCGCATTTAAAAAACGGCAACTTTTTAGGTGCCACTCCTGTGGGTTCCCCCGTTTTTGGGTTTCTACCCGTGTATGCTTCATACTGCTTGACGAAAAAAGAGCATAATCCACGGATCTCTACTCTACCGTTACTTGCGAGGGCATTGGATATTTCTCCAAAAAATAGATTCACAACCTGCGATGCCTCATTCTTTGATATTCCTGCTTCCTTTCCTAAAGCATCGATGAGTTCCAATTTGGTCATAGTTTACCTCCGAATTTTTATTTATTTTAACCGTATAGACGATATTCAGAGAAATGTCAAGAATTCTGATAAGTTACCTTATAATGCCGGAAGGTTTGCCCCGACTGGTTTGGAAATTCGGCTTGTCTGGTCCATTCCCTATCAGGTACCTTGGGGAGCGAAGGGTTCGAAGAAACATGCAGCGCAATTCATTACCGGAATTTTGGTAATAAGTAGTCGACGGATGTATTCCGTCTGTCGAACTTGCTTTGTCGGAAGACGCGAGTCTGTTTTTTAAGAGAAAAAGCTGATTCGCAAGTTGATTGTTTGCGGCGCCGGAATGGGAGCACTTGTTTATACTTTCCCGCAAGGACTCGGTTTGTTCAGGAAATTAAAGGAGTTCTTCGAAGAAGCAGCGGGCAGATCATCCGTTTCCGTTTGAGACGAGCTTCGCATGATACTGTTCTTTATCCCGACTCCTGTGCCAGGTTGAAATTTTTACGATTTCACAAAAAGTTCATCCACGGTGTTCTGTTCCATCTCTCGTTATTGCGATGAACACGCCGTGAATTATATCCATCCGGATATCATTAAGATACAGGGAAGCTTTAAGGAAAACCGATTAACTTTTTTTAGATGTTTTTGTCTGAAAGGGGGTAATCAATTGTTTTACATTGGTGCTTTTACATTTTGGGCATTGAAACTTTTTCTTTTCATATTCTGAAATTGATATGATCTCGACAAACCGGTGTTTACATTTTTCACACATAAACTCATATGTGGGCATGCTTTCCCTCCTTTCAAAAGGCCCCCGCATATTGCGGGAAACTATTATAACCTTTGGCTAACCGATAGCCTATTTTATTTCCTTGGTTTGAGAGTGGCTTCAAAACCTCTTGCCAAGACAAATATCTTTGTGGAGGCGATGGGCTCAATTATCAAAGTACTGTATGTATTCCCGCGTTTGAGCTTCTCTCCCCGCCTTGATCGTAAACCTTCTTAATGGTTTTTAGACACTTCAAAAATAAAGGTCAATTAGAATGTTGAAAAGACTTCGGAAAAAATATAACGACTTAAAAAGATTCAATAATGTTGCCGGCCGGAATTCGAACCTTTAATTTTATTATATAATTCAGCAATTCATATGGCAATAACAAAAATTCATTCGAATATTCATGTTGTTTATAACCCCATTGGCTTGTAAGAGAGAATCTGATTGCTGTTTCGTTTCAAAGTTAGTGAGGGGCGAAGAGGCTGTTTCTTTAATTACTCGGAAAATACTTTTTTTTGACAAAAACCCATTTTTGTTGTACTACATCCAACGATGAAATGATGACTCGTATTCGGCCTTCGATGAGGAGAAAGAGATCACAAGCACAAGATTAGTTATGAATTTGAAAGAAATTATTGATAAATGCGGCGGATTGAGCATTCGTGAAAAACGATGTGCCATGGAGGACTATGTTGAGATCGTTTTCTATAACAAGGAAATCGAAGAATGGAAAAAGATATTTTCCGGTATCTTGGGCCCCGCGAAAAAACCCGCCGGCGTTAAGCCTGCTGTGGATGATTTGAATTTGACAAGAGATTCCGGAGGCATCCGCTTGGAACAGATCTTATATGGAAAAGTCTTTCAGGATGTAATCGTTATTGCCATGTTTTGTCCCTGGAAGGATGATTTGCATACAACATTGAAAATGACCCTTTTAAAAAATTGAATCATCCGACCGGGCATCAAGTTCGCTTCCAGAGATTTGCTTCCGTACTTGTATCCCCTGACAGTTATTAACATCGTATCTGATAAAGATTACTCTATACCATCAAAAATTCTCCTCTCCATCTTGTCGAATAGCCGGAATGCGCGGCCATTGAGATCGCCTGTTAAACGAGATACTGATTTACGTGTTCTTTCAATCCCTCATAAAACAAGGCGCATCCTTCATATTTCAAAGCAGGCAGGGGTAACAATAAAAAATGGGATCGGATATGGAGAAGGGCATTGAAAAAACCCATATGCGGCTTTTCCAGCTGAGTGAAGGCGGCGCAGCCTCGATTTTAGAAAAACATATTGGATGGGAAAGATTATCGACTGGACCACCTGAAAATAGGCCCTTAAATTGGAGATATTTCGTTTCATTGAGGTGTTTCCCTGTCAGTTTGCCGCACGTTTGCTCCAATATTCCAAGAGACATAGCCTATTCTGCTCTCAGAATTAAAAAAATGAACAACAACCCGATTGTAACCCTCTTAAAAAGAGAAAATAAAAAGGCAGAGCCATTTCCAGCCCTGCCTTTAGACGTTCGGGGATTGCTGTCGAGAACCCGGGGAAAATAAGTCAAGAGGCTCTCGTTACTTGTTTTTAACGAAGCCGTTATTTAAAGATTTTCATTATCCATTGAACTTAATGGATCGGGACCGTGATGGTCGGCTCCATCGGCGTTTTAAACGGCACTTCAATTTTTAAAAGACCGTTATCGTGAGTTGCCTTCGCCTTATCCGGTTTTACCGGATGACAGAAGACTCCTGTAGTGACATACTCGATCTCTGCTTTGGATGCGCGCAGACTGAAGCTGTCTTCATGCATTTTCAGTTCGATATCCCCCTTTTTTACCCCGGGAAGTGTGATTTCGACATTCAGAATCGAGTGATCTCTATCCACATAAGAGCACATCTCCGGTGAAATCCTAATTTTTGCCATCTTCCCCATCCTTCCTCTTGTTTTCAATGAATTCAACGGGTAATAAAATTGTCTTTATGTATGACAAAGAAATTTGGCTTTTGTGCTTATGGTATCGCATTGCACCCGGATATCATCAGGAAAAGGCCATTTCATTCAATGGGACGATCTTTACGGCGTATCGTCAAGTGCTAGAACTTACTTACGTTCTTTGCAACAAGTCCTCGATTGCTTTCTTCAATCTCGAAGTTCACTTTGTCACCTTCAGCAAGGCTTTTAAACCCCGGCATATTAATTGAGGAATAATGAACAAACAGATCCTGACCTTCCTCCTGTTTGATAAACCCATACCCTTTTTTTTCATTAAACCATTTTACTGTCCCAGTTGACATAACTACGCCCTCCCTTTTAAAATTCTTGCTTTTAAAAATTAAACTTTTGTTACCACTCCGGGGAAACCTTTCTCCAGCGTGAAAATGATACGCTCATACGGAACTGGCTGCTATCATACCTTTTTTTCTTAATTTGTCCATAGGGGGAAGGGATCATTTTTATAGGGAAAAACCACTATATGCAGGAAATTTTACCCGGGGTTACCGTTTGCAGCAAACGATTATCGGATCTGCTTCGCCTCGTTTTTAATGATTCGGATGATATCCCCCGGATATATCCAATGGGGATCAAGGATGTTACTGACCTCCGCCAGTTCGGGATATCGGAAAGGATCATTCAGGTGCCGCTCGGCAACGTCCCACAGCGTATCGCCTTTCACCACGATATGAGTCGTATAATCAAGTGGAATAACCGATCCTGCTCTTTCGGTCCCTGGTTCTGTTGGACCGGATGACGAACGCACAACAGTGAAGGTGTATTTTTTTGCTTCTATTCTAAGCACCTCAACCGGTTTATTTGATTGATTCGGGGCAATATTGTAGCATGCATCATTTGCCGTTGCTGCTTTGCTGAGAGATATCGTTTCATCCTGTGTTCGGTTCTTTGCAATCGCGGGTCCTGGTTCCGGTGCCGCATCCTTTTTCGGCACCGATGGCACTGTTCGATCGGTTTTCGGTGAATTTTTTGAGGTTGGAAGAGCGGACTTTTCCGGTATTTCGTCATTCAGTCTCTCCTGCAGTGACATGACGGCGGTTTCATCCGGAACGGCCAACGGATTAACAGTACCGGGTTTTTTTTTTGTCATAGAAAATGAAGCGCGAGAAAGGTTTATCTCCGTCCCGCGGAAATGAAACAGAATAAACCCCAACAAAAGTGCCAAAATGACAGCAATTCCCAAAGCGGACTTTCGCCCGAATCCCTGATACAACCCGGTGATATCACGGTGTGCGTCATCCTGCGATATTGGTTTTTCCGGCAGGTTATCGACCCCCGAGCGCTGAAAACCGGTTTTCGAGTCGACAGTTTGTATATGATTACCCTTTCTTTGGCGTTCCCGAAAAGCCGGATGGGTATCAGCGGCAAATCGGTTTTTTCGTGAAACCGAAGTTAATGAGTGATGCGACGCCTTATCGTTTCTTTGTACTTGTATCGTTGGATGATCTATGGCACGGCCGCCTTCCGGCACGGTCACGTCTATCGCTGATTTCATCGGGTCGTTTTGAGAGGTTTCGACCTCGACTATATTGCAATCATCGGCAGCACCGACTATCATGGCGCTGTCCGGTATTGCCGTTTTGATTTTGACCGGAAACTCTCTCTTTACTCTATCAATACTCTTCCCGGGCATGTTTGGCATAGCAAGAAGCGTTTCAAAAGAGATAAAGAGGAATATTTCTTTTTCGTGTAGGGCAAATCGATTAATATAATCGGACGGAAGCGCCTCAATCTGCCGCCATTGGAAGGCGTTTACAGGAATGACATTCATGACGGAATCAACTTGGAAGGCAACCGGGACAGAGGCAACACAGGATATAATCCAGATGTCCGATACATCGAAACGGTCAGTCAACCCGAGTTTCCGACGAAGAGAAACAGCAGTGACGATTTTTCCGCGATAGTCAAAAACCCCTTCCACTTCTCCGGCATCGACGGGAAGCTTTTTTATCGTCGGTGCCGTGATGAAAGCCTTCACTTCATGCGCAGAAATGCAAAAACGGTAATGGCCGACTGAGAATGTAACAACGGCTTTCATCTCCGCCTGTTCTTTCACGATTCACCCTGTATCGGAATGGTCCATAATATGCTATTTCTGATCGGCACAAACCATCAGGAAGTTAAGCGCGGCATGCTTTTATCGGATGAATAGCGCCCCAGACGGAATATCCAAGGCATACCATTATCACCCGTGCAATTTGAGAATCGGTCGGGGTTATGAGATTGCCTTGTAAGTTCCATGGGATGTAACGACATTCCAATTTAAATTTGTGATGTCGGTTCAGATAAAAAATATGGCCGTGTCAGAAGGAGTGCTTTTTTTGCCTTTGAAAGAAGATCTTCGATGATAAACGGGTTTCTCATGCATCCGTTACACGGTCAGAAAGCCCGGTCTATGGAAACGGAAATGAAAAGAAGTATTCCCATTCCGTTCTCATATGATCGATTTCGGCAATTTGTCGCATGGCGGAAAAATAGACAGGAAGAAAGATATCGATTCTTTTCGTTTCTCATGAAAGAACCCTTTCAAGATTTTACGAATTATGGCCGATACATGAGCCAGAAAAGCATGTTGAGCCCCAACAGCGAGCGTCACATGGTTTGCCTCCGGGTTGATCGAACATACAAATAGTACAAAAAGCCTTTGGGTCGAAGATCCCTCGCTGCTTGCAGCCGGAGGTTTCAAACTTGGGCAGGAAAAACGGAATGATTTCTATCAGCACTTTGCAGGCATCGGAATTACAGAAGATACGAGTTGCTTCGGCATATCTTTTTTCACTGGACCATGCAAGAGATGATTCATTTATCGAGAATCTTAACCTGTCAACCATAAAAAGGGCATTCCGGACTAAAGCCAAACGATACCATCCGGATCGCCACCAAGATGCAGAACCATTCGAAATTGAGAAGAGAAAAGAGCGGTTTGTAAGGATAGAAGAGGCCTATCGGGTTTTACGTTCTTATGTTCCGGAAACCGATTCGATTCCCAGCGTTACCAACGAGAAAAGAGCTCGAATCATCGCCGTGGGAGGTGCGAAAGGGGGGATCGGCAAAAGTATATTCAGTGCGAATCTTGCGGCATATCTTTCCGGACTCGGCAAAAAAACGGTGGCTGTTGATCTTGATCTCGGAGGCGCAAATCTGCATCTTTATCTTGGTGAAACTTTTTTAAAGTGGAACATTAATGATTTTTTGAATAAACGGGTGTCGACAATAGAGGATACGCTTGTGACAAGCAAATACGGTCCTTCGTTGATCGGAGGTGACAGCTCTCAGTTGGGAGCCTCAAACATCGGTTTTTCTCGAAAACTCAAGCTGGTTAGAGCAATAAAAGAAATAAATGCCGATTATATCATCCTGGATCTGGGGGGTGACACATCATACAATGTTATCGACTTCTTCCTAATGGCGGATCTGGGGATTATTTTAACAACCTGCGATCCCGCATCTTATATTGAGGCATATAATTTTATCAAAGTCGCTTTTTTCAGGAAGTTAAGCAGGCTCTTCGGTCCCGAATCGGAATTGAGAAATAAGAGGGATATTCAACTGGAAAGGCTTTTGGAAGAGTTCACGCACTCGCCGATCAGTTCAAGGTTCAAAATGATCGATGAATTAATGGAAGAAGTATGGGAAAAACATCCTCAGCATATCAATCTTCTTCAAGAAATCATTAAGCGCTTCAGTCCATCGTTGCTGGTTAATCGGGTCACCAGCCAGTGCAATGTGTCCCAAGTGGTGAAGCGATTGCAGGATGTCTCAAGAAAAATGCTTTCGATAAACCTACGTTATCTCGGATCGATTCAGCAACAAGTTGAGATTGAAGCCAGCGCCAGAAACCTGGTCCCCATGATAACCTCTTATCCCGACAGTATGTTTACCCGTAGCATGAAAGATCTTGTCGATCGTCTGATCATGAACTAGCGGTCATGACTGTCCCGACAGCGTGTCGCTCTTGCCTGCTGAAGCGATGATCGGTGAACGATTGAAACCAGGGTGCAATTATTTTTCAGGTCGTCTTGCCCGGATGGATGAGCGATTGGGATCATACCGCTGCCTGTTCGTAGCAGCGGAATGTTGTCAAGCGAATCCCGAACACTGGGATATCTTAAGGCCTGTCGGATGATTTTTGTGTATCTTCAGGCGTTTTATTTTTCAACCGGGCGGAACGACTCTTCTGCCTTAACTTAGCCTCTTCGCGTGCACAGTAAAGCACCGGAACTACAAATACGGTTAACATGGCGATTAACATGCCCCCGAAAGAAGGTATCGCCATGGGAACCATGATGTCGGCACCTCGTCCCTTGGAGGTGATCACCGGAATAAGAGCCAGTATGGTTGTGGCCGATGTCACAAGGGCGGGGCGGATCCTTTGCATAGCCCCTGCTACCGTGGCTTCTCTTGTTTCTTGAATCGTATTCGCCGGTCGCCGGGCAAAACTCTGATTGAGAAAGGTGGCCATGAGAATGCCGTCATCTGAGGCGATCCCGAAAAGCGCGAGGAACCCAACCCAGATGGCCACGCTGAGATTAATGGGATGCACTTGGAAAAGCTGCCGAATGGAAACGTCAAACACCGTGAAATTTAAAAACCAGGGCTTGGCGTAGAGCCAGAGAAGGATAAATCCTCCGGACCAGGCAACCAAAATGCCTGAAAAAACCATGAAGGTGGTCACGACCGAACGAAACTGGAAATAGAGAATAATGAAAATGATGAAAAGGGCGAGCGGCAAGACAATGGAAAGCGTTTTTTGAGCGCGAACCTGATTTTCATAACTGCCTGCAAAATTGTAGCTTATTCCTGCCGGAATTTTCCATTCGCCGTTCCGGATTTTTTGTTCCAGGTAGGCCTGTGCATCTTCGACCACGTCCACCTCTGCGTAGCCCGGTTTTTTGTCAAAAATCACGTAACCGACAAGGAACGTATCCTCGCTTTTGATGACCTGCGGGCCCCGAACATACCGAATGTCGGCAAGCTGTGTGATCGGCACCTGTGCGCCTTCGGAAGTTGGGATAAGAATTTTTCCGAGAGATTCGATAGTATCCCTGAGTTCCCGTAGATATCGCACCCGAACGGGAAACCGTTCCCGTCCTTCAACGGTGGTGGTGATCCGCATGCCGCCGATTGCCACCTCGATCATGGTCTGGATTTGACTGATTTTGAGGCCGTAACGGGCGATGGCGCCTCGATCGATAACAATTTCCAGATAAGGCTTTCCGACAATCCGGTCAGCGACCACCGTCTCAGGTTCAATGGAAGGGATTTCTTTAAGGTACTGTTCAACCTGAAATCCAACCTTTTCGATTGTTTCGAGATCAGGGCCCTTGATCTTGATACCCATCGGCGCGCGCATGCCGCTTTGCAGCATTACGATACGGGCAATGATAGGCTGCAGCTTCGGTGCCGAGGTCGTGCCCGGAACTTTTGTAATCCGGGTGATCATGTCCCAGATATCATCGGGGCTCCGGATTCCGGACCACGGGTCCCGGCCGTCATTGATGGCGACGTCCAGGGGAGGGCGCCACAGCCGGAAAGGCATGCCCTTGGAAGCCGGAATCAGGCGTCCTTTTTCATCCCGTTCGTAACGTCCCCTGACCATATAAGGTTTTCCATCCGGCGCAAGAACCGGGTTCCCGTGTTCATCGCGATAGTAATCATTTTGGTCATAAGCAAATCGAAACCTCAGCCGTTTCCCGCTTCGATCGACAAGGTATTCCGGTTTATAATTAATCACCGTTTCAAACATCGAAATAGGCGCCGGGTCCAGGGGGGAGTCCACTCGTCCCAATTTTCCGACAACCGATTCAATCTCCGGAATCGATCCGATAGCCTTGTCCTGTAGTTGCAGGACATCAAGTGCCTCCCCGACGGAGGCATGGGGCATGGTAACCGGCATAAATAAAAAAGAACCCTCGTCCAACGGCGGCATAAATTCTTTCCCCATCCCCGGAAAGGTCTCCTCGAGAAAAGAAAACCCCCCTGTTTTTTTCAGGCCATCCGGAAGCCATCCAAAAAAGGCGGAAAAGCCGAACCAGGCCATCCCGCCGCATAATATGATGAACAGTGGTACGGCGAAAAATAACACTTTATAGTGAAGGCAAAGACGGAGCAGGGTAGGATAGAGGCGCAGAAAGATATGAAACAGGAGCAGAAGTCCGCCGATTGTAACGGCAACAAAGATGAAATTTTTCACCATGCCCCGTTCAGGGCCGAGAGGCAGCCAGTACCCGGTCAGTACCAGGCCGACCAGAAGCACGATGATCCAATTTGATCCATAAGAAACCATCCGCCGAATGCGTTGGGGAAGCCAGGGATCGACCAGATGGTACAGGCCTATCGAAAAAACGATCGTTCCGATCCACCATGTTGATTTAAAGACCAGAAAGATCCCGACTGCCATCAATGCCAGGTGGGAAAGCTGGCGTACCCACTCCGTTTTCCCTGGTTTCCGGTTTTTGCCGGCAAAAAAAAGGATTTGAGCAAGAGCAGGAATGATCGTAAGCGCCACAACGATGGAGGCGATGAGGGCAAATGTCTTGGTAAACGCCAGCGGCTTAAAAAGCTTTCCTTCGGGCCCGACCATCGTAAACACGGGAAGAAAGCTCACAACGGTCGTGGAAACCGCGGTCAATACCGCACTGCCCACCTCGCTGGAGGCCCGAAAAACCACTTCCAGCCGGTCCGCTTCCGGCGGCGCCATCTCTGTGTGCTTGAGGATGTTCACGCATATGACCACTCCCGCGTCCACAATAGTGCCGATGGCGATGGCGATCCCTGAGAGAGCGACAATGTTTGCATCCACCCTGAAAAGCCTCATGGCGATAAAACACATGAGGACCGCCAGCGGAAG
The DNA here is from genome assembly GCA_018432925.1 of Desulfobacterales bacterium. Lineage (GTDB taxonomy): Bacteria > Desulfobacterota > Desulfobacteria > Desulfobacterales > JAHDSC01 > JAHDSC01. The sequence continues at coordinate 12,635 of JAHDSC010000090.1, forward strand.
AAGGCCCGATATGAGCAGGGAACTGCGAAGATGGGCCATCATCAGCAGGATAACGATGACGGTTACGAGAATCTCCTGCGACAGGGCGGTGTTCAGGGTCCCCAGGGTTTCGTAGATCAGTTTGGTGCGGTCATAGAATGGAACGATCGTGACCTGGCTGAGCGTGCCGTCTGAAAGCACTTTTTTGGGCAGTCCCTTGGCGATTTCTTCAATTTTTTTCTTGACGTTTTTGATGGTGGAAAGGGGGTTTTCACTGTAACGGACCACCACGACACCGCCGGCAACTTCAGCGCCCTGCTTGTCCAAGGCGCCGCGGCGCAATGCGGGACCGAGTGTTACCCGGCCGACGTCTCTGATTCGGACCGGAATGTTTTCCCGGACCTTGATGACGGATTGCTCGATATCTTCCAGCGTTCTGATGAATCCCAGACCCCGGATGAAATATTCCACCCTGTTTACTTCAATGGACCGGGCTCCGACATCCAGGTTGGACATCCTGACGGCCTGAAAAATCTCATCCAGTCCGACTCCGTATGCCTGCATCGCATCCGGGTCCACCTCGATCTGGTATTCCCGGATAAATCCCCCTACCGAGGCCGCCTCGCTTACGCCTTCGGCTGAAAGGAGAGCATAGCGGACATACCAGTCCTGGATGGTCCGCAGTTCGTTCAGGTCCCATCCGCCGGTGGGATTTCCTTCAGGGTCTCGACCTTCCAAAGTATACCAGAAAATTTGGCCCAATGGCGTTGCGTCCGGGCCCAGCGCCGGCTGAACACCTTCCGGGAGGGTGCCTGCAGGCAGACTGCTTAGTTTTTCCAGAACTCTGGACCTCGACCAGTAAAAGTCGACGTCTTCCTTAAAAATGACGTATATGGTCGAAAAACCGAAAAAAGAGTAACTTCGGATGGTTCTCACTCCCGGGACGCCCAACAGGGATACCGTCATGGGATAGGTGACCTGGTCTTCGACGTCCTGGGGGCTGCGGCCCATCCATTCCGCAAAAACAATTTGCTGATTTTCGCCGATATCCGGAATGGCGTCCACCGGAACGGGACTTCTCGGCAGTCCCCAGAGATTCCAGTCAAAGGGCGCTACCATGATACCCCATCCGACCAGTGCGATGATCATTAAGAAAACCACCAATTTGTTTTCGAGACATGCCCGGATGATGCGGTCAATCCAGGTCATCTCAGGGCCGGGCGGCGGGGCGTAAGTCTTGGTTTTGCTGGTGATGGCTTTATTCTCCGGGTCGGTCATAACTCTCGGTCACTGCATTTAGAAATGATCGTGATGCATGGAATTAAAAGCGCCTGACCTTCGGTCCATTTTCTGGGAGGTTAAGCAAAGTCATATAGATTATTTCCGGCCGTTGTCACGGCCTGATTTCCGTTTCGGCGGCCTGCTCCATCTGATATAAAGCGAACTGCCGGCGTAACCGATTGATGTGCTGTGTCAACATTTGAAAGGTTTGGTCAGCGTCGCTCAGCTTTGGAGACTCACTTCCAATAACGGCATCGTTTTCAAGGAGCATGAAAAATTCATCCCACATCATCTGCAAATGACCGGAGAGAATCGAACGGTCCACCCCCCTTAGCGCCTCTTCGAGCGAGGAGAAGGCTTTTTTGATCTCGGGCAGTTTTCCCGATCGGAGGGCTTCAGCGATTTTCCGGTATGAGTTAAGGACGGGTATGAGCTGGTGTTTGAAAGTTTCAGAAATCTCCATCCCCGGCATTGGGGGCGACTCTTTTTTCATCGGCGTGCTTTGGTCGTGACCGTGCTCATGAGCCATCGCACCGCCGCCTTCGGGGCTCATCATGCTCGGTTTGGCAAGAATCTGGATCGCGCTGTCGATCTTAAAGTTGCCGTGGGTTACTACCCTTTCGCCTTCTTTCAAGCCGTGTCTCACCAGGTAGTATTCACCGGCCCGCGGGCCCAGCACGATTTCACGTCCCTCGTAGGTTCCCGGTTTGCCCGGCACGGCCACGTAGACGACAGCCCGCTTTCCGGTAACAAGAGGAGCGCTTGCGGGAATCACTAAAGGCGGCTTTTCCCTTCCCGTGGCCCGGGCGAATACCCTTTCTTCCTCGGATAAATTCGCCCGGAGCACGGCACTGACGAACATCTCCGGTTTCAGCTTTCCCTCGGAATTGGAAGCGTTGAGGCGGACCTTGACGGTGCGGGTTTTTTCATTGAGAAACGGGTCGATAAACGCCACGGTTCCTTTGAAGATTTCTCCGGGATATGCTTCAACCTGAAATTCCACCTCCTGTCCGCGTTCAATCCACGGAACATCGGATTCGTAAGCATCCATTTTGACCCAGACCCGGGACAGATCCGCTATAGTGTAAATACGGGTCCCGGTTTGCACGTACATTCCTTCGAGCCCGTTTTTGTGAATGACGACGCCGCTTGTGGGGGCCGGAATGGTGATGTGGTCTGACGGTTTGCCTCGCTTGATGATGGCATCGATCTGTTCCCTCGCAAGTCCCCATAACCGGAGCTTTTCCCGTGCGGCGGCGACCGTGGCCCGGGTGGTTTCTTTCACGATGCTCAACCCGTTCGTTTTGTACTTCTCATCGGCCCGGACCGCCTGGAGCAGTTCCTGCTGCGCCGATAGAAGCTCGGGGCTGTAAAGGTACACCATTTGTTCGCCTTTGCGAACGACGGTTCCGGTGAAATCGACGTAAAGACGGTCAATGCGGCCCGGAACCCACGCCGTAATATAGGCGAGCCGTGTTTCGTCGTAATCGATTTTTCCCACCATGCGAACCTCGGCGGTCACAAATTTTCGTTCAACGGGATGAGTCTGTATTTCCGCCAGCTTCCGGGCATAGGGGGAGAGTTGAATTTCCCGGAGAGAGGCTGGAGGGGTGGTGATTTCTTTGTCTTCCTTTCCGGGAAGAGGGTGTACATGCGGATGTTCCTGGGCGAACAAATCAGCGACGCCGAAGTGTTTGTCGAGGCGAGCGGCGGCAAGCACGAAAATCAGCGGTAAGAATGTTAAAAGAGAAATATATGCGCGGATTCGGGGCCCGTGGTTTTTCATTTTTAAGGCCCCTGAATCCCCGTTTAATCTTTCAAAAGCGCTCATCGGGTATTTCTTTCCCCGGCTGTTTTTGGGATTTCCTTTCCTACCAGCATTTCCAGCTCGGCGAGTCTTTGGGCCCTGTCGGCGAAGGCACGCTCATATGCCAGTTGAAATTCGAGCAGGATTCTTTCCGCGTCGATAATATCCAAAAAAGAACTTTTTCCGGCGATGTAACTCTCGGTATTGACGCCGAGGGACTGCTCTGCTTTTGGAGTAAGCGTGTATTTGTAGAGATCGATTTTTCTCTCTGCGTCATGATACTTGTACAAGGTCAGTTTGATATCGGCCGCCAGACGATTTTCCCGGTCACGGCGTTCCTCCAGGAAGGCCCTGTACCGGTACCGCGCCTGATGTTCGATGGCCCGGTACTTATTTCGCCAAATGGGGATATTGATTGAAAGCGTTCCTATATAGGGATCTCTCCCACTGTCCTCAACATCCGGCATCACGGCTCTTCCGGTGTCGATGGCTCCCAGTTCGAACGTCATGTCGGGATAATAATTTTTTCCCGCGAGATCGATGTTCCATCTTTCTCTTTCCGTCATAAAGTCAACGGTCTTGAGTTCCGGATTATTTTCTTTCATCCATGCCAGGAGCTCATCCTGGCTGAAAACAGCCTTCTCCTCGGCGGGCCGCCGGGGCCAGGGGAGCAAATCCGAAGCGGGTCTGTTCAGGGCGGCATTCAACCGGGCGGAAATGGGCTCCCGAAGATCGTTCAGAGTGCTGAGGCGGTCTTCAAGTTTGCCGAGTTCCACCTGAGCTCGAATAATGTCGGCATGGGAAGTGACGCCTGCCGCATATTGCGTCCGGGCGACGTTTTCCAGGTAACTGACCAGGTTCAAATTTTCCCGGGCGATTGCAATGGCCTGTGCAAGGTAATAATATTCGTAGTAGGCTTCTTTTACCCGGAAAAAGAGTTCCAGTTTGACGACCTCATAGCGCTGCCTTTCCGCCTGGGCATTTTCCCATGCTGCATTGCTCATCAGTTTGAGTTTTCCAAACCAGGGGAAGGTCTGGGACAATGCAAATCTTTGGTGTTGGGGACCCACCCGTGTTTCCACCGATTGGATGAAGTATGAATAGGTAAACCGGGGATCGGGAAGGGCGGTTACTTCGGGGACTTTTTCCAATGCGGCTTTCCATCCGAAGAACGCGGCTCTGAGACCGGGATTCTTCAGCGCGGCATAGGCAAGGTAATCGCTTAAATCCGTATTTTCGTCGATTTGAGGCAGTTCTTCCGGCGTATCCGGAGAAAGCGGTGTCTTCGTCGGCGCCGGATCGTTCCCCGCCATTATTTTTGACGGTTCACAATCAGCATATCCGGCAAAAACAAGAAATGCTGAAATCAAAAACAGGTTCCGGTACGATTTTTTCATTTGAACCGCAACAGCGAGCGAATTAAAAATTAGATAAAAAGTCTTTACGGTCGAGGATATCCTGCAGCTTGCTGCAGGGTGCTCCAATTGTTTAAGTTCGACACGTTTTTACGATCTGTTTGAGGAGCAATAAGAGGAGAAGGGGCGAATCGATTCCTGAGTGGATTTCAATATAAATCGAATGGCCACGCCCTGACCGTTCGATTTTGCGGCATACACCCGTTTTGCTGCGCAAAATTTTATTCTAAAGGAAATATACCGGTGTCGATTTGATTTTTCAATTCCTTAAGGAGAAGAGATAGCTCCTTTTCTCGGTTCTTTTTAAATTTGGTCCACATTTCCACACAAGACTTATTCCCTTCGCAATCTTTTACATAGGTCTCGTATCGATAAAGACTTTTTGAAATGATGGTGATTGTTTCCAGAAGGTCATAATTGATATTTTTAAGCATGAATAACCACCCCCTTCTTCATCGCAAATATCGTTTATAAAGTGTTTCTATTCCCGATAACCAAGGAGTGCATGCCGCATCGAACCGGAAAACAAACCTCGTTGAAACGCAACAGAGAACCGTTCTCCAAGGTTTCCACAGGGGAGCTTCAATAAAGACGGCTGAATGGACGCTTACGACATGAAACGCCAAGCCCTCCGGTTAAAGCATTTCAAGAAATTTTTTCCATGGAGTTGCCAACAGCGTCTCGGTTGTAGAATGCCCGTAAGCATGGATAATCATGGCTGCTTTTTCAACCTGTTTCGGGTCATCCGACTCGACAATGTCAATGACGTCAAAGCGCCCCAAGGTCGCATAACTGTCTTTCCAGATGACCCCGGGGCACTGGCTTTTTATCTTTTGTGATACCGTGGCAGCCATTTGTTTGAACTCTTTTGGATCTGAAAAGGCTTCCGGCGATACTCGACTCAGAATCAAATAGGTTGTCATATGACACCTCCATAATTTTGATAAAGTCTAATTTCGCGGGATTAATCCGGGCTTCATTGGAATTGATTTCAGCCTTTAAAACAATTCATATCACAAACGAAAAATGATTTGTCTATAGGGAAAAGGGTTCATTTTTCAGAGAAAAAAACCCAAAGATCCGGATTTTATCCCGGGTATGAAGGTGATTCGTCCATTGTATTGCGATTTTTCTTTCTTGCGAAGTAAACTTTTAACACGCATATATTTTATTATTATTCGATTTTTAAATATTGGAAAAACCTTGTTCCTGTTGCTGATATTCAGGCTTGATAATTCCTGGGGTGTGATATGGAACCCAAAAACCTTAAATCCTTCGCGCTCTATTATCTTTCTCTCGGATGGTCCGTGATCCCGGTTCGCCCCAAGGACAAACGGCCGGCCGTTCGATGGTTGGAATATCAGCACCGCCAGCCCCGGGAAGATGAAATCAGTCGATGGTTTGACCGATGGCCGGGAGACAATATCGGAATCATTACCGGACGGATTTCCGGACCGGTTGTGATCGATATCGATTCCAAATACGGCGGAGATCAGAGTCTGAGCAGACTGGAACAAGAAAACGGGTCTTTGCCCTGTACCATCGAAGCAGTCACTGGCGGAGGCGGGAGGCATATTTACTACGCTCATCCGGGCGGCGTTATTTACAATAAAATTGCCTTTGCCCCGGGGATCGATGTTCGAGGAGACGGGGGCTATGTGGTTGCACACCCTCCTTGCACACCTCCGGCCTGCGATATGTCTGGACAGCATCCCGTGATCCCGCCAGCATGAAA
>JAHDSC010000002.1 GCA_018432925.1 Desulfobacterales bacterium
ACTCCATCGGTTCACCGAAGATTTCAGAACCTGCGCATCCATAATTGAATCTTTCGAAAGAATCTTGTCGGCGCCGGGCTGGGGATCCGATGCCCTGAATAAGATGCTGGATACCGGTCTGCTGTTACGATTCATACCGGAATTTAAAACGATCGTGAATCGAATCCAGTACGATGCATATCATCTCTATCCAGTGGACAAACATTCGGTCCGGACGGTCCAGTTTCTTAAAAATTTCAACACACCGGAAGGTGAAGGCAAAGAACCGCTCTGCCGAACTTTGTATGCGGAGCTTGCCGATCCACAGCTTCTTCAATGGGCAGGGCTTCTTCATGATATCGGCAAGGGAGTGACGGCGGAGGGACATTCAAAAAAGGGGGCGGAAATCGCCCGGGATATCTTAACAGATAAAGGCTACCCCTGCGAAGATGTTGAAACCGTGTCTTTTCTGGTTAACGAGCATCTGTTCCTGATCAAAACCGCAACCCGGAGGGATATCAACGATGAAGAAACCGCTGTTTTTTGCGCGAGGAAGATAAAAGATATCGAACGCTTAAAAATGCTCTACCTTCTGACGATTGCCGATTCCATGGCAACCGGGCCAAGGGCATGGAATGACTGGACTTTTACGCTTCTGAGGGATCTTTTTCTTAAGACACTGAATATTCTGGAAAAGGGAGAACTGGCTTCCAATGAAGCGGTGAAAAACATTGAAAAGAAAAAATTGGAGATTTTACAATCCGCAAACACGCCGCAGACCAGACAGGATCGGGAGGTCATTTTCAATTTCATGTCCCCCCGGTACCTTGTTTATACAGCAACGAAAGAAATGCTGGAAGATATCAAACTATATAAAAGTCTTGGAAACAAAGAGTTTGTTTGGAACATAACCAAGACCTCCGGCTCAAACACGAGGAGTGTTAAAATCTGTGCAAAAGATCGTCCCGGATTATTTTCAAAAATCGCGGGGGTATTTACCTTGAACAACCTCGACATTCTTGGTGCTCAGGTTTATACTTGGCGAAATCATATCGCCCTTGATATCTTCGAGGTCAAACCACCCCTGGATCAGTTATTCGAAGATGAAAGATGGGCTCGCGCGGAAAAGAATCTTGAATCCGCCTTGTCGGGAAAACTGGATCTTGCCTCTACCATTCGTGAAAAAATCTCTGCGGATCGATTATTTCAAACTCACACTCCGATAAGACCACCTCGAATTATCATCGATAATAGCAGTTCCAGCTTTTTTACAATCATCGAAATTTTTACCTATGACTTTCCCGGACTGCTTTTTACCGTTACGGATATTCTTTTCAGATGCAAACTGGATATCTGGGTGGCGAAAATTGGAACGAAAGTCGACCAGGTGGTCGATGTTTTTTACGTCCGGGATTTTGATGGGCAAAAGGTGGATTCACCAAAAGATATCGAGACAATAAGGAAAACTCTATACAAAGTACTGTCGGATTTCGATCCGGAACCTCGATCCTTCAATGTCTCGCGGTGATGGATGGAAGCCTCCGAATAAATAATCAAAAATATTGAGATGGATCCGCAGTGCGCAGCCGAACCGAAGGCGTTTGCTTAACAAACAGGTGCATAATGAAGGAGGATATTTAAAAAAATGAAAGTAAAAAGTATTCTTATTGCCGCAACCCTATCCCTTTTACCGTTTTCTTCCGTTTTCGCAGCGGACGCATTAAACTCCGGAGATACCGCCTGGATGATGGTTTCGACCGCCCTGGTAATGGTCATGACGCCTGCTGGCCTTGCGCTTTTTTACGGAGGCATGTCAAGGTATAAGAACCTGTTGAATACCTTTGCGATGACAATTGTTGCGTACTGCTTGGCAAGTATTATATGGATGATGTGGGGTTATTCGATCGCCTTCGGACCGGATAAGGCCGGTATCATCGGAGGTCCGGAAAATCTCTTTTTGAACGGGATCGGAACCGACAGCCTCACGGGAACGATTCCGACCTACGTGTTCATTGCTTTTCAGATGACATTCGCGGCAATTACGGTCGCCCTTGTTCTCGGCTCGATTGTCGACAGAATGAAATTTTCGGCATGGATTGTATTCACGATTCTGTGGGTCACCTTCATTTATTCTCCCGTCGCGCATTGGGTGTGGGGGGGTGGTTGGCTTTCTAAGATCGGCGCGCTTGATTTTGCCGGCGGAACGGTTGTCCATATCAATGCAGGTGTCGCCGGCCTTGTCCTTGCTCTGATTGTCGGAAAACGAATCGGCTACGGCAAAGAGGCGATGTTCCCTTCCGGTATCACGTTAACCGGTCTCGGCGCGGCCCTCCTGTGGTTCGGCTGGTTCGGCTTCAATGCGGGGAGTCAGCTTGCGGCGGATGGTATCGCAGGATCCGCATTTCTGGTGACGAACACCTCCGCTTCCATGGCGGGACTTTCATGGATGCTCGCTGAATGGATGTTCAACAAAAAGCCGACGGTTTTAGGGTTGGCTTCCGGAATTGTCGCCGGTCTGGTTGCAATCACTCCGGCCGCTGGATTCGTAAATTTACCGGCATCCCTGGTTATCGGATCGGTCGCGGGGGTGTTAGGATATTTCTGTGTATCCAAATTGAAACAAAAAATGGGTTATGACGATTCCCTGGATGCCTTTGGTGTCCATGGAATGTGCGGTCTGTGGGGCGCGCTTGCTACGGGAATTTTTGCGAATCCGGCGGTCAACAGCGCAGGAAAGGGCCTCCTTTTTGGAAACCCGAAGCAATTGTTTATCCAGATTCTATCAATCCTCGCAACCGCAATTTTCACAGCAATCGGAACCGTTATTGTTGCCTATGTAACGCGTTTTGCCACCGGAGGTCTCCGTGTAGAAGAAGAAAAAGAGATGGAAGGTCTTGACAGTTCGCTGCACGGGGAGAGGGCTTTTGAGATAACGTCATGACAACCGCTTTTATTGAACCGATTGATTGGGAGTACCAGCCAAATCATTTTCATGTATATGGGCCGATCCGGATTCTAAAACGCACCATCACGAAGCGACTTTTTATAAGAAATTGTAATACGTTGCAGTCCTTCCGAGTCCGAAAGAGGTCAATGAAAACGAATAGGAGAAATCATTATGAAAAAAATCGAGGCGATTATTAAGCCCTTTAAGTTGGATGACGTGAAAACAGCCTTGAATGAAATCGGCATCCAGGGAATGACGGTGATGGAGGTAAAGGGATACGGTCGGCAGAAGGGGCATAAAGAGATTTATCGCGGTGCGGAATACGAGGTCGACTTCATTCCTAAAATCAAGATCGAAATTGTTATCGATTCATCCATGGCGGAACGGGTGGTGGAAACGATTCAGCAGGCGGCAAAAACCGGCAAGATTGGTGACGGAAAAATTTTTGTGTCTCCAGTGGAAGCAGCCATCCGGGTGAGAACCGGCGAAAAAGGAAAGGATGCGATTTAAGCCTGGAGATATTCCGTTGAATTCATGTGGAGGTTCATTCGTTCTCGGATTCCTTTGATCGTGGTTTCTGAAAGAAGCGCTTTCGCATGCGCTTCCGCATCCGAAATGATAAGATTTTGAATCCTTTCCTGAACTACAGGGAGAAACTTCGGGTCAACGCTCAGGCTTCGGAGGCCGATTCCCAACAGAAATGGGATGTAATCCGGCTCATGAGCCATCTCACCGCAAAGGGAGACATCCTTGTTCTTCCGAATCGCCGCTGCTACGATTTTCGCAATTCCCCTCAATACGGATGGGTGATAAGGACGGTAATAATCGGCGACCTTTTCGTTTGCCCGATCCACCGCAAGCATGTACTGGATAAAATCGTTTGTTCCGATTGAAATGAAATCCGCCTCGTGGACAAGTTCGTCGATAATCTCTACAGCGGACGGAAGTTCAATCATCATTCCGATGGCCGGACCCGGTTGATGCGGCAAGTTTTCCTCTATCAATGCAGCCATACATTTGTGGACGATTTGTTTGGCCTCACGGAATTCATCCAGTGAAGAAATCATCGGAAACATGATTCGGACACTTTCAGCTTCAGCCGATGCGCGAAGAATGGCACGAAGCTGCTGCTCGAAAATATTCTGGTGACGTAATGAAAAACGGATGGATCGAAGTCCCAGTTCCGGGTTTGCCTCCCGTATCGCATCGCAGTAGGCAAGCACCTTATCCCCCCCGATATCCAGAGTTCTGAATGTCACCATTTTCCCCGGCATTTCTTCAAGCAACCGCTTGTATACAAGATACTGCTCTTCTTCGGAAGGAAATGTCGAACGAATGAGAAAAGGAAATTCCGTCCGGTAAAGGCCGATCCCTTCGGCCTTTAAATCACGCGCAATCGAAAGCTCGCTCAGAAGATTGATATTGGCAAAAAGATAAACACGCTCGCCGTCTCGAGTCCGGGTGGTTGGAGACATTGTTTCCCTTAAAGGCACTGCCGCCCTTTTTGCCTTGTTTCGATCATCGAACTGCCGCACGATCCTTTTTTTAGGATTTACATAAATATTTCCGATTTCTCCATCCATTAATACCGGTGTCCCCTCCGGCAGACGCATCAACTCCGGCCGGTCGGCGATGACAAGAGGAATCTGCATCGAGCGGGCGAGAATCGCTAAATGAGACGTAATACCGCCGCTGACAAGTATCATTCCTTGGACGTTTTCAGAGGCAAATTTCAGAATCTCCGATGGATACAGCTCTCTTGCAATTACAATCCGATTCTCTATCAGTCCATATTTTTCGGTGGCGGGATGATAAAGATTTTTAAGAAGCCGGCCGGCAAGGTCTTCGATATCATTCACCTTTTCTCGGATATATACATGAGGGTTTTTGGAAAAAATCGCAATATAGCGCCTCGCGACCGATCGCACCGCCTCCGGAGGTGAAATACCTTCCTTGATTTGTTGGACCATTTCGCTGATGAATCTCGCGTCCTTCAGAATCATAAAATGGGCGGTAAAGATCAGCGACGCACTTTCAGGAAGACGCTCGGCAAAGCGGGCTTGTAAATCTTTCAACTGGTCGGCGGTGGCTTGAATCGCGCGGTGCAAATCTTCCAGTGTAAGCAGGTTATCCGATTCGGAATCGAAATTGGCCAGGATTCCATCGCTTCTTTCCAACACCGTTGCCGGTGCATATGCAAACCCACCGGCAGCAGCCCTGCCTTTGACAAACGAAAGACTTTCCAAGACGGCGGCGCCTGGAGGCTTCGCGCTGATCCGGTTTAGGTCCATCAGGAGACGGGCATTTTCAATGGCTCCGGGAAGTTGGGATGCAGTGGCACGGAGGGTTCGAACGTCTGTTTGATCAAAATAATCGGGCGCTTCGTGCTGGACGACAAGGACGCCGATCTTTTCAACTCCCCGCTGAACCGGAACCGACAGAAAAGATTCAAATCGTTCCTCATCCGCTTCTTCAAAGTACTTGAATCTCGGATTACCACCGGC
>JAHDSC010000121.1 GCA_018432925.1 Desulfobacterales bacterium
GGTCTGGATGAGGGTTACTGCCTGATGATCGGAGGAGAAAAAAAGACGTTCCGATACCTGGAGCCCATGCTTAAAACGCTGGCTCCCGAAGAGGGGTATCTTTACTGCGGCGACACCGGGGCAGGCCATTTCGTGAAAATGGTTCACAACGGCATTGAATACGGAATGATGGCGGCTTACGGTGAGGGGTTTGAGATCATGGAAGCTTCTCCCTACGCCGAATCGTTTAACTACGCCGAGATCGCCCATCTCTGGAATCATGGAAGCGTGATCCGGTCATGGCTGCTGGAGCTGGCGGAAAAGGCTTTTGCGGCGGATGCCCGGCTTTCCGGAATCCGGGGATACGTGGAGGACTCGGGGGAAGGGCGCTGGACCGTCCGGCAGGCGGTGGAAAGCGGGGTGGCTGCCCCGGTAATCGCACTTTCTTTGTTCCGTCGCTTCCAGTCACGGCAAACCGACTCTTTTTCAGATAAAATCGTTGCCGTTCTTCGCAGGGAGTTCGGCGGCCATGAAGTGGCGACCGGGAGTAAAAAAGGCGAGGTAAATCGAGATGAATGATGAAATCGACAAAACCGCCGCCCATGTTCAGGCCGTGGCGGAAGAAACGCCTGCGGTCCAGCCGGCGATTCCCACCCGGCAATGCCTGATCGAACAGGGTCTTGAGCCGTTCACCATCATCATTATCGGAGCCACCGGTGACCTGACTTCAAGAAAACTGATGCCCGCGCTTTTTAATTTATTCCGCAACGACCTGCTTCCCCACCGTTTCCGGATCGTCGGGTGCGGACGGACAAAGCTCAGCGACCCGGATTTCAGAAACCGGATGAACGCCGCATTATCGGCCGCCGGCAATATGGATCCTTCCAAATGGGCGTCTTTTTCCGAGTTTCTTTGCTACCGGTCCATCGGTTACGACGATGCCTCATCTTTTATCCGTCTGTCGGAAGACCTGAAAGAACTGGACGGGGAACATCAAACCGGTGGAAACAGGATCTTTTATCTCGCCATACCGCCGACCCTTTATCAAACGGTCGTCCGCATGATCGGCCAGTCGGGTCTTTCCGTCGAAAACCGTGACATGCCGGGCTGGGCGCGAATCGTCGTGGAAAAGCCATTCGGCAGGGACGTGGAAACCGCCATGGATCTGGACCGGAGTATTCATGAATATTTTCAGGAGCGCCGGATATTCCGGATCGATCATTATCTGGCCAAGGAAACCGTTCAGAACATACTGATGTTCCGGTTCGCCAATTCCATCTTTGAGCCCGTCTGGAACCGAAGGTATATCGATTCGATCCGAATCACCGTCGCGGAATCCCTGGGAGTGGGACATCGGGCCGGGTACTACGAAACGGCGGGGGTTTTGAGGGATATGTTTCAAAACCACATGATGCAACTCCTGAGCCTCATCGCAATGGAGCCTCCCTCTCTTTTCGAGGCCGAACGGGTAAGAGATGAAAAGTCGAAAACCTATCGCTCCCTGAGGCCCTTTCCTCTGGAAAACCTGAATGATTATCTGGTTCTGGGGCAGTACGGCGCGGGAACCATCGACGGCGAAAAGGTCCCCGCGTATCGGGAGGAACCGGGAGTGAAACCGGATTCCCTGACACCGACTTTCGCGAGGATGAAGGTTTTCATCGATAACTGGCGCTGGCAGGGTGTTCCTTTTTACCTGACATCCGGAAAAAGGATGTGCCGGAAGCTGACTGAAATCGTCGTTCGTTTCAAGGGTATCCCTCATTCGATATTCCGGCATGTGATCGGGGAAGACATCATGGCGAACCAGTTGACCCTGGGTATCTATCCGGATGAAAAAATCACCCTGACGTTTCAAACCAAAAATCCGGGGGCCAGGGTATGCTTGCGGCCGGTCACCATGGATTTTTTCTATCATCCGAATACTTCCGGTCCGTTTCCGGAAGCATACGAAAAAGTGCTGATCGATTGCATAATCGGAGACCAGATGTTATTCTGGCGGCAGGATGGCGTTGAGCTTTGCTGGGCTTTCCTGACGCCGATTTTAATGGAATGCGAAACCTGTGACGATCGGAGCGAATCGCTTCATTTTTATGAATCCGGTAGTCGGGGTCCCCGAAACCTGAAAACCGTTGACCGGTTCCTCCGGGTACGGGCAGCCTGTTATCCGGATAAAATAAAACGGCCGACAAAAGATCAAAGTCGGTAAACCGGGTCCATGAGAAGGAAAACGATGACGGCGCCGGATGAGTCATGGCTGAAAAAAAGAGGGATTGTCATTCGGGCGAACGCGGAGGATCTGGCCGCCGCCGGTGCGGACATGTTTTGCCAAACCGCAAGACAGAGCGTCGAGCGACGGGGTTTTTTCGCGGTGGCCGTTTCCGGCGGAACCACGCCGAGAAGGATGCATCGGCTGCTTTCCCGGAATCCTCGTCTTTCCGAAATTCCCTGGCGTTGCACGCATCTTTTCTGGGTGGACGAGCGCATGCTGCCCCCGGATCAACCGGGGAGCAATTTCGGCGCGGCCCGAAGGGATTTTCTGGACCGGGTCCCGATTCCTCCCGGCCAGGTGCATCCCATCCCCGTTACCGAGGACCCGGAAGAGGCGGCGGCGCGTTACGAGGAAGATCTGAAAAATGTTTTTCATCGAACAAAAGAAGGTTTTCCGGAATTTGACCTGATATTTCTCGGTGTCGGAAAAGACGGGCACACCGCCTCTTTGTTTCCGGGGCGGCCCGGCATGGAGGAAACCGGCCGATGGGTTACGCCGGTGAAAGGCGGCGATCCGGAGGTCAACCGCGTTACCATGACCTACCCGGTACTGAACCGGGCCAGGCAGGTCGTGTTTCTGATTTCCGGAAAAGAGAAGGCCGGGATCGTGAAGACTCTTTTTCAAACAAAAGAGGCGAGATTGCCGGCACGGAGAATCCGGCCCCTCAACGGGAAGCCGATCTGGCTGATGGACCGCGAAGCCGCTTCTCAACTGACGGGAGCGGTTGCCGGTCGGGTTCTCGGAAACTGAAGAAACCCCGTTCGGTTCGGTCGGAGCGGGGAACGCATTTGCTTTTCGGTTCAAAAGGAGATTCGTTATGTCAAAGCTTAATGAATTGGCTCAGATCGGTCAGTCCGTTTGGTTGGACGATATCCGCCGTTTTTTCATCACCTCCGGTGAATTGAAAGGATGGATCGACAGGGGATTGAGAGGCGTGACGTCCAACCCATCCATTTTCCAACGGGCAATCCAGGGGAGTGCCGACTATGATGAGGATTTGAAACGACTTTCCGGAAAAAACAAATCGCCGATGGAAGTGTATGAAACCCTTGCGCTGGAAGACATCGCCATGGCGGCGGACCTTTTCCTGCCGGTCTATGAAGAAACCGATGGGTTGGACGGGTATGTCAGCATCGAGGTGAACCCGCTGCTGGCCCATGCGGCGGCCGGCACGGTGCAGGAGGCCAAACGGCTTTTTGAAACCCTTCATCGACCTAATGTCATGATCAAGGTCCCGGCGACGCTATCCGGTATTTCGGCCGTCTCCGAGTTGATCGGGTCGGGAGTCAACGTGAATGCAACCCTGCTGTTCAGCACGGAATATTACAAAGCCGTCGCATCGGCTTATTTGAAAGGGCTGGAAAAGCTGTCGGAAAAAGGGCCGAACGTCAAAGGAGGCCATGGCGTAGACCGGGTGGCTTCGGTCGCGTCCTTTTTTATTAGCCGGGTGGATACCGCCGTGGACCGGGAGCTGGATCAAATCGGCAACCGCGATCTGCGGGGAAAAATCGCCATCGCGAATGCCAAGGCGGCCTACGTTGAATTTACAGACATTTTCCGAAATGCCCGGTACAAAGCGCTTGCCGAAAAAGGCGCCCGGGTTCAACGACTTTTATGGGGAAGCACCGGTACAAAAAACCCCGTCTATCCCGATACCCTGTACGTGGATCAACTGATCGGACCGGATACGGTGAACACAATCCCACCCGCCACGCTGAACCGTTTCCTGGATCACGGCACCGTCGCGATCACCCTTCCGGAGGGGCTGGAAACCGCGCAATCCCAATTAACCGGACTGGTCGGCCTCGGGATTGATTTGAAAGCGATCACGCGCAGGCTTCAGGATGAGGGGGTCGAGGCTTTCTCCCGATCTTTTCAATCCATGATCGCGGGTATCTTCGAAAAGATGAACCGCCTGAAAGCAGGGAAAAAAGCCTACCTGGGCCGGATTGGCGATTTTCAGGCTCCGGTGGAAAAGACGATTGAAAAAATTCGGGACCATCGGATCATCAACCGGATCTGGCGGCATGATCACACGGTCTGGCAGCCGGATCCAAAGGAAATCGGCAATCGATTGGGATGGCTTCACAGTCCGGAAGTGATGGCGGATGCCATCCCGGATATCCACTCCCTGGTCGATGAAGTCCGAAACGCCGGGTATACGCGGGCTTTGCTGCTGGGAATGGGAGGATCCAGCCTGGCACCGGAAATGTTTCGTTTTACCTTCGGCGTCAAGCAAGGCTATATGGACCTGGCGATACTGGACAGCACGGACCCGGGCACCGTATTGAAATACACCCGGAAATTCAAAACGGCCGAAACCCTTTACATCGTATCCACGAAATCGGGCGGAACCGTCGAAACCCTTTCGTTCCTGAAATACTTTTACAATCATGCCGCGGATACGCTGGGGATTGCAACCGCCGGGGAACATTTTATCGCGATCACGGACCCCGGCAGCAGCCTGGAGGCCATGGCGAAGGAATTGAATTTTCGGAGAACTTTTTTAAATGATCCCGACATCGGCGGCAGATACTCCGCCCTGTCGTTTTTCGGTATGGTACCGGCAGGGCTGATCGGAATGGATCTGGCCGTTTTTCTCGAGAGAGCTGCCCGGATGGCCTGCAATTGCGAAGGGTGCAACTGCCCGGTCTCCGGAGACAATTCCGGGGCATGGCTGGGCGCGGTGATCGGGGGACTGGCAAACCGAGGCCGCGACAAGCTTACCTTGATCACCTCCCCGGCGGTTTCACCTTTCGGCGCCTGGGTGGAGCAGTTGATCGCCGAAAGCACCGGGAAGGACGGCAAAGGGATTCTTCCGGTGAGCGGGGAGATGCTTGCGGCGCCTGATATCTATGCCGATGATCGGTTCTTTGTTTACCTGCGGCTGGAAGGTGACGACACGCACGATTCCGGAATCGATTCGCTGGAGGAAGCCGGTTTTCCGGTTGTACAGCTTAACCTGCGCGACCTCTATGACCTGGGAGGCGAAATCTTCCGCTGGGAAATGGCCACGGCGGTGGCCGGCTACCTTTTGAAAATCAATCCGTTTGATCAGCCGAATGTGGAATCCGCAAAAGTACTGGCGCGCCGGATGGTCGAAAGTTATCGAAAAGATGGAAAACTGCCCGAATTATTATCCACCCTCCGATCCAAAGGAATCCGAGTTTATTCCGAATTTGCGGCGGGAAGCCTCGGTGAAATGCTGGGTAAATTTTTATCGCAGGCGGAGTCGGGTGAAAATGAAGGAGCCGGACGAAGCTATGTGGCGATCCAGGCATATGTGCCGCCGGGCCCGGAAATCGATGCGGCGCTGCAGCTTTTCCGCACCGGAATTCAAACCCGTTATCGATTGGCGACGACGGTTGGATA
>JAHDSC010000062.1 GCA_018432925.1 Desulfobacterales bacterium
TTATGTTGGACCATGACGAATTCACATACAGCGTCCGGACCTACCGTTTTATACAAGAATAAAAAAAGACGGATAAGCTCAAAGAATGCGCTGGGGAGATCAAAGTTCAATATCATGTCCGGGATAAGAAACAACCATCCAAACAGTTACAAGAAGAAGATGGAATACGGATTTACACTGATTGAAATTCTGATTTCAATCTTCATTTTTGCTATCGTTTTAACTACTATTTTCGGCTCTTACCGGTCGGTACTGTCAAATGCCGAAACCATTGAGGTGGATACAAAATTTTACGAAATGGCACAACATTGCCTTCATCGAATGATATCGGATCTGCAATCGATCCATATCGCGGCCCCTGCCGAATATTCCCCTCCCGGTTTTAATAATCCACCGGACCCTTATCGGATTGCAGGAGATACATCGACGGTTGGAGGTAGTGATTTTTCGAGACTCCGATTCACCTCTTTGGCACATACACCGATCGGGAAAAACCGAGGGATCGGAATTGCAGAAATCGTCTATTATGTTCAGCCTGACGGCGAAAACAATTTTTCACTCAAACGCTCAGACCGCATAGATCCTTACGAGCCTTTTGAGGAAAAAAAAAGCGACCCCGTGCTCTGCAAACATGTTAAGTCGCTGATATTCAAATACCTGGATCAAGAGGGAATGGAATTTGAATCCTGGGACTCCGATTCCGAAGAATTCAATTATGCCACTCCGCGAGCCGTCCGCATTAAACTTGAAATCGAAAATGAATCAGCCCCTCTTTTTTTCGAAACAATGGTATGCCTGCCGGTATTCAGGAATGAAATGGGATAATGGGTGCATCATGCTGAAGAAAATGATGCGGAGCAACCGGGGAATCGCTCTTCTGATAACCTTGACGATTATTACGGTCCTTATCACGGTAGCATTGGAATTAAACAAAAAGGTTCGTTCAGCCGTTATTTTTTCGGCGACTTCTCGTGATACCCTGACTCTCACTCAAATGGCCTCTTCCGGAATTCATGCGGCGATGGCAATGCTTGTAAAAGATAAAATGGAATCAAACGTGGATTCTTTGCAGGAAGACTGGGCGAATTCGGAAAAAATCAACGAAATTCTGCAATCTTTTCCATTTGAAGACGGAAAAATAACGGTAAAAATCAGTGATGAACTCGGAAGAATCCAGGTCAACGCGCTGGTAAAATTCCCCGAAGGGCGGGAATTTAATCAACCGCAAATGATCCTGTGGGAACGTTTCTTGAGACTGATAGCCGATCAGCATGAATCCCAGGAAAATTTTGAGCCGAACACAATTATCGATCCGCTGAAAGATTGGCTGGACTCGGGAGACGATGAAGCCATCACGGGCTTGAACGGAGCGGAATCCGAATATTACCAAGATCTTGTTTCTCCCTATCCATGCCGTAACGGTCCGATTCCTTATATTGGAGATCTTCTTCGAATCAAGGGAATTACAAAAGAATTTTATTACGGCACTGGCGACTCACCCGGTATCGTCGATTTAACGACCGTTTACGGCATATCGGATATTTGGGGAAATGTCGCTTCATATGAAGGGAAGATAAATATAAATACCGCCGAGCTTCCTGTGTTGGCATCTTTTTTGCAAATAGAAAACCGCGACCTTGCTCCGTTCATTTATGATTATCGAAAAGAAACCCAAGATTTAAGCTATATTCACGATCTGTCCGATCCGAATTGGTACAGGAAAATACCGGGCTTTGAGGACCTTAAAATCGACACCCGGCTGATCCGGACATCCAGTGATTTTTTCCGTATTGAAGCCACTGCGGACCTACACGAAATTACAAAAACAATCATTACAGTGGTAAAAAGGGAAAAAACCGGTCAAACGGGAAAATGGTCATGCAGGGTCTTGTGTCGGCAGGCGGAATGAAATATATTGTGTTATTTTATGTCTTGCTCTTCAATCGATTCATTGGAAAACGTAAGATACGTCCGTCGATTGAAAAGAAAGAATCGCCGCGGGGAACCGGAAGGCATCTTCAATCATGCACATTCAATTCCTCCGAAGGACTTCTATGCAAGTCTATTCTCTTGCCGTTCCAGGATACCGGCACCGCGGTCTGCTTTGCCCGGAGCGCTGATTAACCTCAACCCGGCCTTAAAGACATGGTTTTTGACAACGCAATAAAATATTACTTAAAAATTATGAGCAGATCGATTCTCGGACTCGATATTCGGAATGATGCCGTATCGGCCGTTCTGTTGAATCACAGCCTAAAAGGAAATTCTATCGAAGCCCATATACATGTCCCGGTATCCGGCAAAGACATGGAGGAAGGAATCCGGGCGGCACTTAAAATAATCGTTGAAAAACTGGATATCACGCATGCCGTGTGTATCGCGTCCTTTCCTTCCGATCGGATATCATTCAGAAATCTCAGCGTTCCGTTCAAGGAACAAAATAAAATCAGGCAAATGCTGCCTTTTGAACTCGAACCGACCCTACCGTTTCCAATCGATGATCTTTTAATAGATTTTATGACTGTAAAATTATCCGATCATACCGATCTGATTACAGCGGCTGTCGAAAAATCCGCTATTCAATCCTATTTGGAGACGCTTGCCTCGTTTCATATCGACCCTGAAATCGTCACACCGTCCGGTTTTTCAACGGTGCTCAGCCTGGTCCGACTTTCCGATTTGTCTAAAAACACCTTGATCGTCGACATCGATAATCAAAAAAGCACCATCTTCGCGATTGCATCGGGGCAGATATCTCTTGTTCGTTCCCTTCCGATTGAAACGTCCGTTTCGCCCAGAGCAGAATTACTTTGCGCCAATATACAACGTACGATTTCAGCATTTGAAGAAATGTCCGGCTTTAACTTCAAGCCGGATGAGATCCGGGTTACCGGATGCGGATTAAATGACTTGGGCCTTGATCAATCCATGCCCCGGATGTTGGGAATCCCGGTACGGAGAGTGGATCTGCTCCATGATACCGGCATTCCCCTAAAAGAACGTCCGTCCTCTTGGGAACCGGTACAAATGGACAATGCATTCGCTCTGGCCCTCTTAAAAACCGAAGGGATCCAAGGGCTTAACTTTCGCAGAGGCCCTTTTGCGGCAAAACAAACCTGGGCGGAGCAAAAAAAAAGCATCATTAAAACAGGTGTTCTTGCATTTCTCGTCCTGATCCTGGCATTCTTTCATATCATTCTCGACAATCATTTTATGGAGACAAAGTTGAACCGGTTGAATCATCAGATGAATGATATTTTGAGAAATGCATTTTCGGATGTGAAAAAAATCGTCGACCCGCTGCAGCAGATGAGAATCAAAATACAAGATTCGAACAAATTTGCAGTGATCCCCGGAGAACCCGATAAAAATATACGAAACATTGACATACTGAATCACATCAGCCGCCTCATACCGGATCAGACGGATGTTGAATTGACCGGTATTGTTATCGGAAAGGAAAGCGCCGTGATTTCGGGAACAACCGACACATTTAATTCCGTGGATGATATGAAAAACCGGCTGGAACAAAATGAATTTTTTAAAAAAGTTACGATCAGTTCCGCAAACATCGACAGGTCTGGAAACCGGGTCAATTTCAAGCTCAAAATCGACCTCTAACGGCAGCGAAACGTTTCGCTTGCATTCCGTTCAGCCGGTCGAATTCATTACCTGTCAAACTTTTGAGGCCCGCGCTCATGACATTAAAGATAAATCGTCGTGAAAAATACGCAATTTACGTTGCCACAGGATGCGTGTTTCTTTTTGTTCTATTCCAGTTTATTGTTTTTCCGATTTTCGAAAAAAGAACCCATCTGAAAAACAGCCTTCAGGTCAAAACAAAAATGCTGGAGGAAATGCATATCCTCAAATCCGAATACGAGGCCATCAAGGAAAAAAACGAATGGTCAGAGGCACGTTTTTCAAAAAGGAAAAAGGGCTTTACGCTTTTTTCCTTTCTTGATGAGCTTGCCGGCGAAGCAGATGTAAAAAAACATATCACCTATATGAAGCCTTCAAAATCCGCGCAACCCAACAGTAAGTATCAAATTTCAATGGTTGAGCTGAAACTTCAGCAAATCACTTTAAAACAGCTTGCCGATTATCTTTACAAGGTTGAAACATCGGAAAACATGGTAAGTATAAGCAGGCTTTCCATTCAAAAAACAGGAAAGGAAGAAGGGTCTATCAACGTGGTTTTGCAGGTCGAAACTCTTGAAATCTGAAAAGCGGAATACCTCCATCGGTTACTGAAACGGGCCCGGACCGGCTCCAGGTAAACACGGGCCGAAAATAAACGGACGCGGGGACCAGGAGGGTTGAGCCGAAAAAGCGGGGGTAAAGAGAGAAACCCATTGAAAGCAGTTCGTTTTGCTCCGGGCGAAGCGAAACCAATCGAAAATCACCGAAAACGGCCATTGATGGGTCAAATACAGTGTGTCGATACCAAGCGACCCTGCCTGTGTTCCGCAACCGGATGAAAGGGATTTTTATTCCGACGGCGGTAAAAATTTTATGGCTATGAATCCCATTAAGAAAAGGATCCTGTTTCTCATATTTTTCTTTTCAGTTACTGCTTTTTTTTTATACGTTCTGTTTCCTTCAAATGTCATGAAAAAATATATCACCTATCATCTAAACAAAATTCGTTCGGATTTCAGTGTATCCATCGACGATGTCAAGACGTCGTTTCCCTTCGGCATACGGCTTCATGATGTCGATTTTTACCATCTGAACATGCCGCTTATGAATTTCAAAGAAATAAAAATTTCCCCCAAGATCTTACCTCTTTTCAAACTCAAAACCGCTTTTTCCCTTCAAGGCAGAGCCTATGAGGGTTTTCTATCCGGTATTGCCGATTTCAGCCGGAAACAATCGCAACGCCGGATTACAGTCGACGTTCGCCTGTCCGATATCCAAATAAGGAATATACCTGCGCTGCAAAATCAATTCAGCCATAAAGTCCGCGGAATACTCCAGGGCGAGATCAACTATTGCAGAGACGGGGGAAAGGAAGGCACCGCAAAGGCCGAATTTTTCATATCTGACGGCGGAATCGAACTACTGACCCCGGTTTTCAGTATGAAAGACTTCACCTTCGAAAAAATAGATACCCATGTGATCTTTGAAAATCAGAATCTTCAAATCAGAAAATGTGTTATGAAAGGAATGCAAATGGATGGAAAAATCGACGGAACCATCCTTTTCAAATATCCCGGTCGAAACAGTTCGCTGGATCTCAATGGAGCCTTGAATCCTCATCCATTATTTCTCGAGAGCCTGCGGAAAAATGCACCTGCAAGTTTTTTTCTAAAAAAAAGGGACGGGAAAAACGGGTTGGAGTTTCGAATTGAAGGCACGGTTGATCATCCGGAATTTTCTTTAAATTAGTTTTTATTTTTAATAAACTTTTTATTTTTTAACATGATGAAACGATATCTTATTATTTTAGACATCCTGCTGATAACCGCCGCGGTTTATTTGGGCGTAATTATATTTTACATGATCGCAACAGAGAATCTGGATACGGTTGAAACGGCAAAATCGGCCGTCAAAAAAATGACGCCTGTCGAAGAAACAACTCCACATTCTCTGTCTTTTTACCAACCGATTATTGAACGCAATCTTTTCAAAACAAAAATAGAAACCGGTGAAAAATTCAACCGAATCAATGTCGAAAATTTGAAACAGACGGATCTAAAACTCAAACTCTGGGGGACGGTTACAGGCGGCAGGAACAAAGCCTATGCCGTTATTGAGGAAACAGAAGGCGGAAAGCAGAACCTTTTCAGGGTCGGGGACTCCATTCAAAGCGCCACGTTAGCAATTATACTGAGAGAAAAAGTCGTTTTGAATGTTAACGGAATGGACGAAATATTGGAAATGGAAAAAACAACCGGTGCCGGAAACCTCAGTCCTTCTCCCGAAACATCTGTTCCTTCAACTTCTCAACAGATTCCTTTAGAGCGTTCCCAAATAGAAAATGCCGTTCAGGACCCAAACAATCTCATGTCTGAAGTCAGTATACATCCCTATATTCGGGACGGAAAAGCGGAAGGCTTTATTTTAACCCAGATCAAACCGAATTCCGTCTTCAGAAAAATGGGGTTGAGAAACGGAGATATCATCGTCGGCGTCGATGGAGAAAAAATCGAATCGGTGGACAATGCGCTGGAGTTTTACGAAAAATTGAAATCGTCCTCCAACGTCAAACTTGAATTGAACCGGCGGGGACAGCCTCAAACAATCGATTACAGTATTGAATAGCTTCCGCCCGGACTCAATTATTTTTATTTCGGATTCGGAAACTATTTCGAAACGATAAAAGGCACAAATAGATGAAATCCTACTTCATTCGTTCAAAAACAATCAACGGGCTCTTTCTTTGCATTTTTCTGATGATGACCGCGTACTTGTCTGCGGCTGAGGGGGCCGGAAATTCAGACCCGGAAACGGACCTGTCAAATATTCATCGAACATCAAGCGATGAGTCGGAATCGACACGTTTTGTATCGATAGATTTTAATAACGTCGATATCAACGTTCTCATTAAATTTATCAGTGAACTGACAGGAAAAAATTTCATCGTCGATCAGCGGGTAAAAGGCAAAGTCACCATTATCTCTCCTTCGAAAATTTCGATCGAAGAAGCTTACCGGGTCTTTGAATCCGTGCTGGAAGTTCACGGGTTCGCCGCTGTAAGAGCCGGTGAAGTCATTAAAATCCTTTCATTACCGGATGCCCGGACAAAAAATATCGAAACGAAAATAAGAGAAGAAGCAGGATCTCCCGAAGATAAGATCGTCACTCAATTGATCCCATTGAAGTATGCCGACGCCGATGAAATCAAACGTCTTTTTGCACCGCTGGTTTCAAAAAGCAGCGTCATATTATCTTATCCTCCGACAAATACGCTGGTCATAACCGATGTGTCTTCAAACATCGATCGACTGGTTCGAATTCTGAATATAATTGATATCACCGGTGTCGGTCAGGAACTGTCGATCATTCCTCTTGAATTCGCGGATGCCACGAAACTGGTCAAAATTCTGGAGTCCGCCTTTCAGACAACGCAAAAATCTGCAAAAGGAGACACGCTGAACCAGGTCAAATTCATCGCCGATGAAAGAACCAATACCATTGTGGTTACAGCCAGCGAGGATGACACAGTAAGAATCAAAAAGCTCATCACCCTGCTGGACAAAGAAACCCCTCGCGGCAAGGGTAAGATTCGAGTCTACTATCTCGAATATGCCACCGCTGAGGAGCTTGCCAAGGTTCTTCAGGAACTGCCCAAGAGTCAGAGTTCTCCCTCTGAAGGCAAAGCAACCGCCCCGGTTGTCTCGGAAAAAGTCAAAATCACGGCGGATAAAGCGACGAACAGCCTCATTATTATGGCGGATACAGACGATTATCTGGTGATCGAGGAAATCATAAAAAATTTGGATATTCCAAGGGCCATGGTTTTTATTGAAGCGCTGATCATGGAAGTCACGGTGAATAAAGAACTGGAGCTTGGAACCGAGTGGCAGGTCGGTGGAAAAACAACCGTTGATAACAAAAACGCACTCGTTGAAGGAACGTATATCAACGAGGGTGTTTTGTCGCCGCCCGTTTCGTCCGTTCCGTCTCCAGGCGGTTTTTCCTTCGGAATCTTCAGCGAAAATATCACCATCGGAGGTATCAGTTTCTCGAACATTTCAGCAATTGCAAGGGCATTTAAAAACGACAGCGATTTTCACATTCTTTCGACGCCGCAAATTTTAACCACGGACAATGAAGAAGCAAGAATCACGGTGGGAGACAACATCCCTTTCCAAACGCGTTCGACCGTTGATGAAAGCAATAATACATTCAATTCCTATGAATACCGGGATGTCGGGAAAATTCTTAAAATTACGCCGCATATCAGCAAGGATCGCCTCGTTCGCCTCGCCATTTCACTGGAAGTCACCTCCGTGACCAGCGCCGTTGGCGATTTGCAGCCGACAACCTCCAAGCGAACCGTCGATACGACCGTCATTGTGCAAGATAATCACACGGTCGTCATTGGGGGGCTCATCGACGATATCATTGATAATTCGGAAAACAAGGTCCCCTGTCTGGGTGAAGTTCCCATCCTGGGATGGCTCTTCAAATCGATGAATAGCAAGGATAACAAGACCAACCTTTACGTCTTCATAACGCCCAGGGTCATCAAAAGTCCTGAAGAAGCCGACGAGGTCTACCGAAAAAAGAAAGATGAAATTGACAATGTCACAGGAGGCGGAACCGGGAAAGACTCCATCAAACTGTATAAAAAAACTCCGAAAGATGCGCCATCCGATTCCGAACCATCCGCACCTGCAAGTTAACGGAAAGAAACGAAGGGGGCATAAATCCCAAGACTCCCCTGACGATTGGATAACTTCGGCAACATGATACAAAAATCGCTTTCACAGATTTTGAGAGACAAGTTCGGTGTTTCAGAAGAGGAGCTTCTGGAAGCTAATGATATCGGCAAGGAAAAAGGCGGTCGCACCGGAGAGATACTGTTACAGAAAAAAATCATTTCTGAAAAACAACTCCTCGAGGCTTTAAGCGTCCAGTATGATATTCCCTTTTGGCCTGATCTCCCGTTGAATAATATCGGAAACTCTTTCACGCAACGGGTACCGATCCAATTTCTGAAAAAATACGCAATGGTTCCCTTGGTCGCTGATCATAATTCTGAGATTCCGCTTCCCATTCAGAAGTCATCCACTCAAAAAGAGGAAGGGAGTCACCCCGCCGGATGCACCATCGCCGTACATGATCCTTCTCTCTTTCAACCCCTCGACGATCTGGTGAGAATTCTCGAACTGAAGGAATATCAAATCGTTCTGTCCACAAAGTCTTCCATCATCTCGGCCATTAACATTGCCTATGATCTAAGCAGGGATTCCGCCGAACAACTGGTTCAGGACATGGAAGAAAACGGAACTTCAATTATCAGCAAAATTGATGATACGGCGGATCTTCTGGATGATACCAGTGACGCGCCCATCATTAAACTTGTAAACCATATTATTTCTCAATCCGTAAAAGCCGATGCAAGCGATATCCATATTGAACCCTATCAGAACAATTTCAAGGTCCGATACCGAGTGGACGGGATCCTGTATGACCTTCTTACACCTCCGAAATGGATTCAGCCGGCATTGATCTCCAGAATCAAGGTTATGGCGAAACTCAATATCGCGGAAAAACGCCTTCCCCAAGACGGACGTTTAGATGTCAAAATCGGCGATCATACCATCGATGTCAGGGTTTCAACTCTTCCGACCACTTTCGGGGAGCGCGTGGTGCTCAGACTGTTGAACAAAACCAACACGTTGTTCCAGCTTTCCGATCTGGGTTTAAGTTCCGAAAAACTGGAGTTGTTTGAACATCTGGTCCAATCCCCAAACGGAATCATCCTGGTTACGGGACCGACCGGAAGCGGCAAGACCACCACTCTATATGCCATTTTATCGTCCATCAATACCCCGGATATCAATATTATTACCATTGAAGATCCCGTGGAATACCAGATCAAAGGAATCAGCCAGATACAGGTCAATCCCAAAATCAACCTTACATTTGCAAGGGGCCTCCGGTCTATTGTAAGGCAGGACCCCGATGTGATACTGGTCGGAGAGATTCGGGATCAAGAAACTGCCGAAATAGCGGTACAGTCCGCTCTGACGGGACATCTGGTTTTTTCAACACTTCATACCAACGACTCTGCAAGCGCCATCACCCGTCTTGTCGACATCGGTGTCGAACCCTTTTTAATCTCATCATCGGTCCTTGCGGTCGTTGCGCAACGACTCGTCCGCATGCTTTGCAGCAACTGCAAGCAGCCTTACATTCCGGACGACATCGCTCTGAAAAGCCTGGGAATCACTCTGGATCAAACCAAGAGCCGTAACCTTTTCAAGGCAAAAGGATGTGAAAAATGTTTTCACAGCGGTTACCGAGGACGGATTGGTATTTTCGAAATAATGCTTTTGGACCCCTCTTTAAAAAGTTTGATTCTGAAAACCTTTGATTCTCAACAGATAAAAGAGGCGGCTCGTAAAAAAAACATGGTTACTTTACGCCAAGACGGCATAGAAAAAGTTTTACAAGGCCTTACCACGATAGAGGAGGTAATTCGAGTTACACAGAGGTAGCACGAAAACAGTATGAATAAATCGCTTCGAAATACGAAAGCAACAACGCTGACTTAAAAATGAAAAGAAAAAAAAGCCATTCCCACCGAATTGTTTTATTTCTAATTCTCAGCATGGCTTGCAACATTGCATTCGCCCAGGAGAATCGGATCGATAAGGGAAGTACTGATTCGGGAATCCTTTTTCCCATCCGATTATTCAGAAACGTTCTTTCCGGCGCGGATGGAGATCGTTGCCCGATGTATCCGTCCTGTTCGCAGTACTGCATCTCCGCCGTCCGAAAACATGGATTCATAAAGGGCTGGATAATGTCCTGCGATCGCTTGCTCCGGTGTGGAAGAGATGAAATCAAGCGTTCCGATGCCATTTTGCTGAACGGCGAAAAACGTTGCTATGATCCGGTAAGTCATAACGATTTCTGGTGGTACCAGCCATGATTTTTTTTCCCCGAAATTTCTTGCCGCTTCAATCGAAAATTCGTTTTCTTTTTATTTTTTCCTTGGTTTTCATCGTTCCGGCAGTTTGTTCCCAATCCTACGCCCTCCCTCTTCTTAAAATTGATGCCGAGGAACAGTTCAATTTTGCGGAACATCATTTTTCAAACGGTGAATTTGAACAAGCCATCAACGAATACCATCGATTTATTTATTTTTTCCCGGAAGATGGGAGAGTTGAGATCGCAATGTATAAAATCGGAATGTCTTATTTGAGCACCAAACGTTTCAAGGCGGCCATTGATTCTTTCCAGACGCTTATAGACAAATACGTGGAAACCGATCTGTCCGTAAAATCTTACTGGATGATCAGCCGATGCCATATGGCTCTTAACCAACCCGGTTTTGCAGTTGCCAATCTTCACAACATTATTGCCATCATCGATAAAGTCGAAGTAAGGGACGAAGCGTATTACAGAATCGGCTGGATATACCTTGAAACGGCCTCGTGGGAAAATGCCCGTTTATATTTTAAAAAGATAAGCCTTGAAAACCAAAGTAAATACAGGCTGAAAATGATATCGGAAGAACTGGAAAAAGAAAAACAGATCGCCCGAAAAAACCCGAGGCTGGCGGGATTTTTATCGATTCTTCCAGGCGCGGGGCAATTTTATTGCGAAAGGTATCAGGATGCGCTGGTGGCTTTTTTTCTGAACATCGGCCTTATTGTTGCTGCCTGTGAATCTTTTGATAAGGAAATGTATGCTCTCGGGGGCGTCATTAGTTTTGTTGAATTGGGTTTTTATGCGGGCAATATTCATGGCGCAGTTTCAGGGGCACATAAATACAACAAAGTAAAGGAGACGGATTTTATCGAAAAATTGAAACAAAACACCCGGATCAATTTTTTATCCGATCATAAAAACGAAAGCATTATATTTTCTTTTCAATATTGCTTTTGATACCACTTCCAAGCTTTTATATTCGAATCGATAGCCGCCGATCCCATACGTTTTTTAGAATAAAGAAAGGAATCTAAATTTTTCAGTCCATACCGACCTCCCGGTTCATTGAATCACCTCGCCCCGCTTATCCGAAGCGGGAAATGCCATAAAGCATAGAGGCGGCCTTGAAAAACCGTCCGATGTTCTCCCATTTTATGCTTTGCTTCCTACCCTATGGATTCACTTCTTGTATATTTTTAAAATCAACGGATGCTTTTTCCCGGATTTTTTCGGGAATTCTTCACAAAAAAAGATTTTTTACAAACCCGTTTTCCCGATATGCAAAATGAGAATGGGGTTTTTCCCTATAAAAATTGAGACTTATCCCTATATACAAAACAAAATAAATGGTGATATTTAAATTACGAACCAAGGATGCAATATAGGTGGTGCCGGAACAGGTCGCAGATCTAAAAAAATGCCCGTCGATGAGGAAAAGGAGAAAATCATGATTTCATCACCTTGCAAAAACTGCCCCAAAAGAAATCAACCGAAGGATAAGTGTTTGAAGGAATGCCGGCTGCTCCAGGCAATCCAGGATATTCACATATCGATCAAAGAGGACGGGGAGGATTGGTTTACCCCTGCAATCGACTATGCCGAGGAAGGACGATTCAGCATAAACAGCAGACAGGCTTGCTGATGCCGCATGTCCGATTTCCGCATGAATGATAGCCGATTCAACACCATACCGCGGGCGGCAAAATATTCGGAAAGACAAACCTCTGCTGAAACGTCTGATGGGGATTGGTTGATTGTGATATGATTTTTCGTATCCTTGAAAACGTGAATCAACAACAATCCCCAAAAACAAAAACTCTCCGCCGATAGGAGCCGGTGTTTTCAAGCGAAAGAACTTCTTTTCGATACCATGATTCGCTCTCCAAGCCGGCGGCAATCACGATGGATACGATCCATATTGCGGTTCAAAGACAATCCGCCTTTCTATTTCTTCCCTGAATTATAAAAACGTGCCGATTTCTATTTTGACTTATTAAAATTTCAGCGCCGATTTCCCTCTGCTCTTCCTTCTATCAAGGCTCACAATTCTTTAAGGAGCGTTTTTCCAAAGCCATCCGAGTCTGGTTTCCATTCAATTCATAAACGGCCTTCTCACCCCATCCCTGCAATAATCTTCACCATTCCCTTTGCGCCCGCAAATGCCTTCCTCGCATTGTTCCAGTTTTTAACCTCACGAAAAAATACAAATTTCCGACTGGAAAACGTCTGTAATCGTTTTTGCCCAAAAATTTTGGGATTTTCACATTTTTAATGTCTGAATTCAGGCCGTTTCTAGTTCGATAAGAAAAACCATTTTCCCGAAATCACTACTGCCGCCGATATACATTTCTTTTTGTTGGCTCTGATTTGGGAAATATTAAACTTGAATCCATAATCTTAAAAGAGTAAATAGTTTTTGAAATCAAGATTGAAAAATGGAGCTATGAAAGGATTCAGGAGAAAAAACATAACGGTTCAAAAAGGTATTGAAACAAACCGATGCCTGTCCTGCGGAACAAGCGTAAACATGGGAAAGCGCCGATATTGCTCCATAAATTGCCGGCAGAAACTGCGCTATCAGCTCGATATGAGAACCGGATTACTGAAAGCACTGAATACGCGTTATGCCGCCTTTTATTTTACCGAAACCATGCTCGTTTTGGATATTCTGCCTTATGATTCGGATGATATATTCAGTTTTATTTACCCGCGTTCGCAAGATAAAAAACCGGCTGCTGATTTCGGCAGAATGGCCGACAAATTAGGAAATGCCTGGTGGGCTGAAAAAAGACGAACCAGTCGACGCTATCTGGCTTCAAGTTGTTTATTGGAAAAAGCCTTGAAGAATAATATATGCACACATTCGCTTAAACCGTTGGAAATAAAAAAGCCGGCCATCAACGGAAAATCATTGATTTATCTGAAGCTCGGCAAGTCGGAATTGGAATCTTCGGAATTGAATCAAACGATTAAGAGCGCCTATCGAAAACAGGCAAAAAAACATCACCCGGACCAGGGAGGCGATGCAGCTTTTTTCAGAAAGATACATCAGGCTTACGAAGAAATGATCATTTGGGCAAAGAATCCGACTTTCGTAAGGCGCCGTGGATTTCCAGACAAATGGTTCTACGATAGCCGAAAAAACAAGTGGACGCAACCCACGCCGGTCCAGACAAAGCCGTCTATTTAACGGATTTCGTGATTTCGATTTTCTTAACGATTCATCGCCGGTTCCCAGAAATACCATCGCATAACGTCCGATTCCAGCCTTTTTCCACCTGAGGCCAGGCCCACATTTCGACGGCTTCGTAAAAAAACATCCCTATACGCCTCGCTTCAGGCTCCATCATTACGAGGTGCTGCAATACGGACGGCTTCATTTCTTGAAATTCGTGCCCCCCGGCTCTGAAACCTTTTTCAAAGTCGTTTTCATTATCATACAGTTTTGAGACTTTTTATTGTTTTGTCACATTTTGCTCTTCAAAATACGCAACGTATTTCCGCGAAGAAAATTATCCGCTTCTTTGAACCGGACCGAAATGGAGCATTATTAAAATATATCGAATCGAAAATGAGCGGCTGAAATATCATGAATAAGCATTTGGCGTCGGAGACGAGGTTGACAATAAATCCGTATAATATTATAGATGAGAGGAAATATAGGAAAGAGAGGGGTGCAGAAAAAGACCGTTCCTGAATACAAAATAGTTTCCATTAACTTATCAAGGAGGAAATATCATGGCAGAAGGTCTTTTGGAAATTGACGAGAGCAGCTTTGACGTAGAGGTATTGCAAGCGACAAAACCGGTTCTGGTGGATTTCTGGGCCCCGTGGTGTGGCCCATGTAAGGCAATCGGGCCCGTTATCGAAGAGTTGGTTTCTTCTTATGGCGATAAAATGAAGTTCGCAAAATTCAATATCGATAACAACCCCAACGTTCCTCAAACATACGGGATCAAAGCAATCCCCACCCTGCTTTTTTTTAAAGATGGAGAACTTGTTGAAAAAATTACAGGGCTGGTTGCAAAGGCAAAGCTCGAAGAAACGATAAAGAAGGTCATATAGAGAATTTTTCAATGAAAAGACCTGATTATGATCTGGTGATCATCGGGGGAGGTCCCGCTGGGCTTACTGCGGGACTCTATTCCGCAAGGGCCCGGTTAAATGTTATACTGATCGAAAAAATGGTGCTTGGCGGACAGATCCTCGTAACCGACTGGATTGAAAATTATCCCGGGTTTCCCGAGGGAATCAGCGGAGCTGATTTTGTGCAAAGAATGACCGAGCAGGTAAAACGGTTCGATCTCAAGATCGAAACCAATTCGGTAATTTCCATGGACCTGTCAAAGCCGGTCAAGAAAATCAATTTAAGTGATAAAACGATCACCGCGTACGCCATTATTATCGCAACCGGAGCTTCTCCTCAAAAATTGGCGGTTCCTGGTGAAGACACTTTTTTTGGCAAAGGCGTATCATCTTGCGCCACTTGTGACGGGCCATTTTTCCGGAACTGCATTCTCGCCGCCGTTGGGGGGGGTGATACAGCCGTTCAAGAGGCGGTGTTTCTAACCAAATTTGCAAAAAAAGTCTATTTGATCCACCGGAGGGATCAACTCAGAGCAGACAAGATTATTCAGGAACGCGCCTTTTCCAATGAAAAAATAGAAATCATTTGGGATTCCGCGGTAACTCGCATCGACGGTTCGGAAGGTGTTGAAAAAATATCCATAAAAAATCTGAAAACCGGGGAAACAAAGGAAATCCTCGTAGACGGTTGCTTTATATGGGTTGGTGTTTCGCCGAATACCGATTTCATCGACAATGCCGTCAAACAGGACGAGAACGGCTTTATTATTACAAATTTAAAAATGGAAACCTCGGTACCCGGGGTATTTGCCGCCGGCGACGTACGCAACACCCCCTTGCGCCAACTGACGACTGCGGAAGGGGACGGCGCGATTGCCGCATACTCGGCGGAACATTATATTCACACAGTGGAAAAATGAAACGCCATTTCATCATCTGCTTCATTTTTTTGTTTCTTTGCTCAGGCTGCGCATGGTTTCAGAGTCGAGAAGAAAAATCGGCAGTCGAACTTGCCAGTGACGGAATGGATGAATTTAAGAACGGAAATTATCGAAACGCGATCGAATCCTTTGAGAAACTGAAAAATTGGTATCCATTTAGCAAATACAGCATATTGGCAGAACTAAAGATCGCGGATTCACACTATATGCTGCATGAATACGAAGAAGCCATCTTCGCCTATGAAGATTTTGAAAATCTGCATCCCAGAAATGAGGCGATTCCTTATGTGATTTACCAGATCGGACGTTGCTATTTCGAGCAAATCCTTACCGTGGACCGGGATCAGACATCCGCTCAAAAAGCGCTGGACACATTCAGACGATTAGAAAGGCAATTCCCTTCCGATCCTCATACAATAAAAGCTCAGTCACATATCAAAGAATGCCTTGCAAGTCTTGCGGGACATGAACTCTATGTCGGGATGTTCTATTACAAAAGCAAGCGTTATGAAGCAGCCTTGAAACGCTTCAAGGCGGTTATTTTGAACTATCCCGATGTCGGAATTCATCATGAAGCCCTAAAATATATTTCCCTGTGTGAAACCGAGTTGAAAAAATCCGCGTCGGCGGAATAGAAAAAGCTTTACACATTCAGAAATATGGCGTATTAAGATCAATTTTTAATAACAGACATCATATTGCAACTATCTGGAAGTTTGTCTGAAAATTGAACCATTTGAAGGAAAAACAATCATGTCTAGAATGTGTGAAATATGCGGCAAGAAACCGCTCGTTGGAAATAATGTCAGCCATGCCCACAATTTAACAAAACGCCGCTTTAATCCAAATCTCCAGAAAATAAGGGTTTTGAAGGACGGAAGAGTCAGAAAGATGCTGGTCTGCACCAGCTGTATAAAGGCGGGTAAGGTGGTCAAAGCACCTTGAACTCTGAATTCAGGGTGAAGTGTCCACACGATGAACTTTCTGAACATGCCGAACTTTCTTTACCGCCGACATCACGCGGTTTAAGTGCTCGGTATTTTCAACAGCGATTGTAAAAAATTCATCGACGATTTCGTTTGGCCTGGTTTCACTTTTTGCATTCAGGATATTTGCGCCGGTTTTACTGATTTCAGTCGCGACATCGGCCAGCAATCCAACCCGATCATAGGAACGCACGCATATCTTAACGGGATATGTTTCTTTAACCTCCCTGCTCCACTCCACGTCGATCTGCCTTTCAGGATTCATTTTTAAGGCGTTGATACAGGTTGTGCGGTGTATGGTAACGCCATGGCCTCTGGTTATGTAACCTGTTATCGAATCGCCCGGCACCGGTTGGCAGCATTTTCCAAATCGTATGAGGATATCATCAATTCCCTTTACGATTACGCCTGTTTTAGGTTTCTTTTTTCGGACCCGTTCGATTATCTTGTTTAATATGGATCCGACCGCTTCTTCGGATTCGGATTGCGGGACAAACTTGCGAACGATCTGCAAAGGCGTAATTTTACCGTAACCAATGCTTGCAATCAGATCCTCCGTGGTTTTAAAACCGAGTTCTGCTACAACTTCCGCCATTTTTTCCGACTTCGACAAGACATTGAAGTTAAGGCGATACTTGCGGAAAGCCTTTTCACATATCTCCCGCCCCAGTTGAATGCTTCGGTCTTTTTCCTGAGTTTTTATCCATTGCCTGATCTTGGATCGAGCCTTGACGGTCTTAACGAACTTTAGCCAATCCTTGCTTGGGGTGTGTCCCTTCGTCGTTACGATTTCAACGATATTTCCGGTTTTCAGCTCATACTGCAGTTGAACCATGTGCCCATTGACTTTGGCTCCCGTGCACTGGTGTCCGACTTCCGAATGTATGGAATAGGCAAAATCAACGGGAGTGGCGCCTTTTGGAAGGGATTTTATCTCTCCCTGAGGGGTAAAAATATATACTTCATCCGGGTAAAGATCGATTCGGACATTTTCCAAAAATTCATCCGGATCCCTGAAATTTTCCTGATTTTCAACCAGGTTCTGAATCCAGGCAAATTTTTTATTGATATTATCATCCGCGCTTTTACCCTCCTTGTAGCTCCAATGTGCAGCGATACCGGATTTGGCGACCTTATCCATTTCCCAGGTCCGGATCTGTATTTCGATACGTTCTCCAACCGGTCCGATAACGGTTGTGTGGAGGGATTGATACATGTTGGGCTTCGGCATTCCGATATAATCCTTGAATTTTTTGGCAACCGGTTTCCATAGGGAATGGATTAAACCCAACGCTTCGTAACATTGTGGTATGGTGTCAAGAATGATTCGGAAGGCAATAATATCGTAGACATCTTCGAATGCGAGGTTCTGAGCAACCATTTTCTGAAAGATGCTGTAAAAGTTCTTGTACCTTCCCAGAACTTCGCATTTCATATTGTTTTCATCCATCTTCTTTTTAATATAACTCTTAACGCTTTCGATGTAATTTTCTCGATCCTCTTGATCCTTGCTAACGAGATCTTTGATCTTTTTAAATTCTTCCGGCTGTAAATGCATGAAGGAGGCGTCCTGGAGCTCCTTTTTTATCCAGTAAATTCCTAAACGCGCAGCAATCGGCGAGTAAATATCGAGTGTCTCTTGAGAAATCTTTCTCCTTTTTTCTTCGCTTTTGTGATACTGCAGCGTTCTCATGTTGTGAAGCCGGTCAGCCAGCTTGATCAAAATCACGCGGATATCGTCCGCCATGGCAAGAATCATTTTTCTGATACTCTCCGCCTGGCGGGCTTGAGAAGTCGGAAAAGGCAGCTTGCTGAGCTTGGTGACCCCGGATACAATATGACAGATTTCCTGACCGAACATGTCATTGATCTCTTGCGATGTGGCATGGGTATCTTCAATCACATCGTGCAGCAACCCGGCTGCGATACTCACGACATCGAGACCCATGTCTGAAAGAATGCCGGCCACTTCAAGAGGATGAGACAGGTAAGGTTCTCCGGATAGGCGCACCTGTCCCTCATGAACCCTGGCTGAATACACATAGGCTCGCTCTATGATATCCATATCCGCCTCCGGGTTGTACGCGGCGATCTTTTCTATTATGTCATTGATCCGAATCATCTGAATTGCATTGGTAACGATGAATGATTCTCCGTAAAAAAGAATAAAATGAAACCCCGAATCCGAAACCGGAAATCCGTTACGATCAATAAGCCTTCGCAAAAACAACCCGGCGAGAGCTGGGTCTTCCGCAAAATATACATTTTCCTTTTTCGCTGTCACTGTCAAACGGAATGCAACGAATCGTAACGCTGAGATCCTCCTTGAATTTTGACTCGCATTCCTCTGACCCGCACCAGTGAGATAATGCAAAACCTCCGTGAATTTCAGGTTTTTCCTGATTTTCCGGAGTAAAAAATTCGTAAAATTTTTTCTTGTCGTCGATACGTTTTGTATGCGCTTCTCTGAATGACACCGCCCGCTCAAAGAGACCTTGTTGAATATCATCGAGAAGATCCGTGATTTCACCGACAAAACGATCTTTTTTTATTGATATCTTGTCCTTATGGCTCTTGTCTCTTCTGCCGACAAAAACGGATTCGTCGCCGATGTCTCTTATACCGATTTCAACACGCAACGGTATCCCTTTTCTGATCCAATCCCACCCTCTGGCGCCCCCGATCTCACGATCATCAATCTCCACATCCAATTTCCGGTAATGGTATGATTTTTCCTTTAATTCCTTTGCCAGATTTTCCGTATACTCCATCACTCTGGACCGGTCTTCCGGCTTACGGATAATCGGTAAAAGCACGATATGCGCGGATGCCACTCTGGGAGGAAGAATGATCCCGTCATCGTCTCCATGGGTCATGACCAATCCTCCAATGAGCCGGGTGGATGATCCCCAGGATGTCGTCCATGCGAATTCCTCGATTTCTTCCGCATTCTGAAACTTGATTCCGGATGCTCTTGCGAAATTTTGCCCCAGGAAATGGGATGTTCCCGACTGAAGCGCTTTCCTGTCCTGCATCATGGCTTCGATTGACAATGTATCGATCGCTCCCGGGAATCTTTCGGAAGGCGTCTTGCTTCCCTTGATCACCGGCATTGCCAGGTATTCTTCAGCAAATCGGGTATAAATTTCGAGCATCATTTGCGTTCGCTCGATGGCCTCTTCTTTGGTAGCATGCGCCGTATGGCCTTCCTGCCATAAAAATTCGCTGGTTCTCAAAAATATCCGGGTCCGCATCTCCCATCGAACCACATTGGCCCATTGGTTAATCAGCATTGGAAGATCCCGATAACTGTTGATCCAATTTGAAAATGAATCTCCTATGATCGTTTCCGAAGTCGGGCGAACGATTAAAGGTTCATTCAATGGACCTGCCGGCTCAAGCCTCCCGTCAGGCCCTTTTTCAAGTCTGTGGTGGGAAACAACCGCACATTCCTTTGCAAAGCCTTCGACATGCTCGGCCTCTTTTTCGAGGAAACTCAAAGGGATAAAAAGAGGAAAATACGCATTCTTAACCCCTGTCTGTTTGAACATATCATCCAGTACCCGCACCATATTTTCCCAAAGCGCATATCCCCATGGCTTTATCACCATACAACCTCTTACCGAGGATCTTTCAGCCAACTGCGAAGCTTTGACCACCTCCTGATACCATTCCGGATAATCTTCAACCCTTGTCGGTGTGATGGCTGTTTTTTCTTGTGCTTTCATATTGTTCCTTTCTAAAAGGCCGGGGACCGAAGACAGGCAATCAGGCAATTCTTAACCGTTTCGTCCCTTCATCTGCTCGTATTTTTCAACCTCTTGCAGCAAAACGTCAACCAGTTTCTCCTGAGGAAAACTCTTTACCACTTTTCCCTTCTTGAAAAGTATCCCTGCACCGTCCCCGCCCGCAATTCCGATGTCGGCTTCTTTGGCTTCCCCCGGGCCGTTGACGGCGCATCCCATGATCGCAATTTTCAGGGGCATCGTCTTTAAAAAAATGGCTCTCTCAACTTGCTCGACGATTTCGAACAGGTTGATTTTGCATCGACCGCAGGTAGGGCAGGATATAATTTCAGGCCCACGCCGCCGGATATCCAGCGCTTTCAGAATTTCAAATCCCACCCGGACTTCTTCAACGGGATCCCGGGTCAGAGAAACCCGAATCGTATCACCGATCCCCTCCGCAAGAAGCATCCCGATTCCCAGAGAAGATTTTACGATTCCTGAATAAAGCGAACCGGCCTCGGTGACACCCAGATGAAGCGGAAAATCGATCCTGGAAGAAAGGAGCCGGTAGGCATCCAGGGTGCGATCCACATCCGAGGCTTTAATGGAAACTTTTATCTGCCCGAAGTCCAGTGACGTTACCCGTTCGATATGCCGGATCGCGCTCTCTACCATCGCTTCCGCACATGGTCCGTTATATTTTTTTAACAGGTCCTTTTCAAGGGATCCCGAATTCACTCCGATGCGGATGGGGACGTTATAATCTTTTGCACATTCAACGACCGCTTTTACTTTTTTTTCGCTTCCGATATT
This sequence comes from Desulfobacterales bacterium, assembly GCA_018432925.1. Classification (GTDB taxonomy): domain Bacteria; phylum Desulfobacterota; class Desulfobacteria; order Desulfobacterales; family JAHDSC01; genus JAHDSC01. The sequence continues at coordinate 21,169 of JAHDSC010000062.1, forward strand.
TCCCGGATTTAATCTCAATCCGTCAGCCCCTGCTTTTGCCGAGGCGATCGCCAAACGATAATCAAAATGTATATCCGCAATCAGGGGAATTGAAATTTTTTCTTTTATGGACGAAATTGCCGCCGCAGCTTCCGTATCCGGAACCGCAACCCGAACAATTTCGCAACCCGCCTCTTCCAGGCGTTTAATCTGGGATACGGTTGCCGGAACATCCTGAGTTGCCGTATTCGTCATGGATTGCACGGCAACAGGCGCCATTCCACCGATTTTTACATTTCCGACATGGATTTGACGGGTATTTTTCCGCTTTATTAAAAATGACATGGCAGGTAACCACCAACATACCGGTTTTTCTGATTTTCGCCCATAAACGCCCCTGTCCCGCAAGGCAATTTTTCACAATATTATATTATATTTATCATCCCGCCACAAATTATTTTTAAAGGAAAAAATCGGAGGGAAGAGGGAATTTTCATCGACAATCCTCGAATCGAGCGGAATGGAGAATTTCGCTATCGCCGGGAAATGAAGCGAACTATGGATGATCTTTCATCCATCTCAAGCAGAAGATCGTTCTCGGGCGAATTGTCGAACCGGGCCGATCGAAAAGCGGATTTCGATCGTTTGCTTTATATGGATAGAGGATTTTGAGTTGATCGGCGGGGAAGGAGGCAGGAATTGAAACGACAAGACCCCATGGTATGAGATCCTTGGGGTCTTGTTTTCAGCCGGAACGGGCAAACCCACGAATTCAATCAAACCTTTCGTTCCTTATCATGGCATCAGTCGTCGGATTCTCAACCCGCCTCCCGGTTGTACCGTAAGAACCGGGCAGTGGCGAAACATCCGCTTCGCCGGAGATCGTGGAGGGTGCAAATGGAGGTTCGTGCTCCGGGCATACATACACATGCAAGTCATTTGCGTGTTGCCGCTACGCGCTCTTCCTGGGACATGGCGGCAAGGCGTTCGACTTGTTCCATATCGAGCCCGAGGCCATTACCGACGCGCCGGCCGTAATCCGCGTCCGCTTTGTAAAACAGGGCGGTCTGCCGGAGTTGAATACGCTTCTGCGCATTCTTCAGATGCGATACAATGTTATTCACCAGATGCTCTCGATCCACGTCGGTCATAACCTTGCGATAAAGATCACCCGGCTGAACAAAGTCCACATCGCCAAGTGTGTATGCATGACGGGCCGCCATTCCGGCCACGTCGATAGGCGGGGGAGCCACCTCGGGATTCGGATCCGGACCTCCGAAGCTGTTCGGCCAGTAGTTCGGTCCACCCCCACCGTTGTTGTCGAACCGCATGTGGCCGTCCCGCTGATAGCTGTTCATGGCGCAGGCCTTGGGAGCATTGATCGGAAGAAGATGGTAATTCGAGCCGAGTCTGTGACGATGCGTGTCATGGTAGCTGAATAGGCGGCCCTGCAGCATTTTGTCCGGTGACGGGCCGATTCCGGGAACGAAATTGCCGGGCGAGAAAGCCGCTTGTTCCACCTCTGCAAAATAGTTCTCCGGATTCCGATTCAACACCAATCGGCCGACATCCATGGGCGGAAAGTCACCATGCGGCCAGACCTTCGTAATATCAAAGGGATCGAAACGGTAATCCTTCGCCTGCTCCGGGGTCATGATCTGGACTTCAAGCCGCCAGGACGGAAAATCCCCCTTCGCAATCGCCTCATAGAGGTCGCGGGTGGCAACATCCGGATCGATGCCGCGCATCTGTTCCGCTTCCGGGCCCGAAAAATTCCGAATCCCCTGCTCGGTCTTAAAATGCAGCTGCACCCAGTAGTATTCACCTTTTTTGCTGTACCACATGTAGGTATGGCTGCTGTAACCGTTCATATTCCGGAAACTGCTTGGCGTGCCACGGTCGGAAAAGAGGATGGTAACCTGATGGATGGATTCCGGGGTCAGGGAAAGAAAGTCCCAGAACATATCCGCATCCTTGAGGTTGGTCGCCGGATTCCGTTTCTGGGTATGAATAAAGTCCGGAAACTTCAGCGTATCCCGGATAAAGAATACGGGTGTGTTGTTCCCGACCATGTCATAGTTACCCTCTTCCGTATAGAATTTCAGCGCAAACCCTCGGGGATCACGCTCCGAGTCGGCGGAACCTTTCTCTCCGCCGACGGTGGAGAACCGCGCGAAAACCTCGGTTTTCTTTCCCACCTCCGAAAGGAACCTGGCTCGGGTATACTTGGTTACGTCATGGGTCACTTCAAAATAACCGTGCGCACCTGCACCTTTGGCGTGCACCACGCGTTCGGGAATCCGCTCTCGGTCGAAATGAGACAGCTTATCCAGCAGGTGTATATCCTGCATGAGGATCGGTCCCTTCGGGCCCGCGGTCACCGAGTTCAGATCATTATCGACCGGCATTCCGAATCCGGTGGTCAGGGTTTTCTTATCGTCCGTCATGGTAATGTCTCCTTTCAAATCATTTTATTTTTTTGTTTGTGTTCTGTTTTATTTGCGCATTGCGCGCAGATGCCTCTAATCCGTACTTGCATTTTTTCATGGCACCCAATTCCTTGTAATACTCCTGAATATCAGGCAGATCGAACCATGCACTGTAAAAATCGATGGGTATGCCGCAACTCGAATACATCAATCGAAGAGAAAATGCCGACATTGGCATCAAACCTTGTTCGAGAATTAATTCAAGCGCCTGTGCCCTCTCTCTCACAAAATAACAGACAATCCGAACCGCTGGCCGGCATGTATCAATGCAGGATTTTGTAGGATGATGAAAACGAAAACTCCGTAACTAACCCAAACCATGGGTTGATAAAGAATCGCGCGAGGCAAACCGCCGCGATAATACGATAACGGAACCGTTATCCGGCGTTTTCCAATCCGAGCGGATTTAACGAAAGCGATATAAGGTTTCTGAAAACGCCGTTTACTCGATCTTTGAATATATCATGATGTGTAATAAGCACCGGAGAAAACATTCGATACCAGGTTACGTTCCTCCGGCAGGACATAAACATGAGATGAAATCAAGAAGTCGATGTTCGCATGATTCTTTTTTTGAGGAAAATCATAAGATTGAAAAATCTCCAGTGGTTGATGGGTTATGGAGTTTTTCCGTGAAGCAATTCATGCGTTGCTTCGATTCTTTTCAAAAAAACTCTTCTCCGAGAATCCTTCGTATGCCTGAATCGCTCCTGTTTAAACAATTTACTACAATCCCCTTTTTTTCGTCAAGTTGATTCTGTTATAGGCAGGTCAATCTCTATTGCCGACGGGCTTTTCACCCATCCACAAAGTGAATCGGATCGGTATCGTAATGCATCCATTCAACCTGGAACTTGCGCACAGACCGGACTTGCAGCAAATTGACATGGAAACGGACACATCTGCTGAAAGGTCGGACATAAAATAACAAGACCCCGATGGAATCAACCCACGGGGTCTTGTGCTAAGTAGAAACCGCTGAAATCGGCGGAATAAATTCAGGCTTCTTTCTTCGCGATTCCGTGCGGAGAGCCTTCGGAAAGATCAGAACCTGTACATGATCTCCCCGATGATACCGTGGGCGCAATAATCGTCGCGCAGCTCTCCGTTGTATCTTAGGGAAGTACCGAGTCCACCCTTATGCTGAAAGCTCAGGCCCGCACCCAGTACGAGGGCGTTCTGTTCCGCATCCTGCCCCTCGATACGGAAGGCCACGTTCGGCGAACCCGCAAAAGAGGTCGTGATAATCTGATCGTCGATATCATAGTCATATTTCCACCCAACACTTACTTCAGGAAGAAAACGGCCGTTTTGAGTGGAAAATTCCCTGCTCAGGCGCAGTCCCAACTCGGATACGAGAAAGTCGGTCTGACGATCGCCGATTCGTAAGTTGAGGTCATCCGCTCCGGATTCCTCAAAGCTCTCCTCTTCAAGGCGCGCATACTGCAAGGAACCAAAAAATCGCAGCATCCAGGCATTCAAAGGAACAGTATACCCGGCTCCGAGGAAGGCGGACCATACGTTTCCGTCGTAGTCGCTGTTGGCGTTGCGACGTATGCCGCCGATTTGAATCACCCGATCATTGTTATAATCGTTTACGCCGCAGGTTAATGCGCCTTCCGCATAGAAGCGATCCTTGAAAAACATCCCGTACAGTGATCCATAGGTACTCCTGATGTCACCGTCACCCCGATTGCTGTCCAGGTTTATGTCGGTGTAGGAATATCCGATGTTGATGCCGGCGAGCAACCAGTCGGTCAGAAGATAATCCAATCCAAGCGTTGCGCCTCCCATCCAGTAGTCATAGCCGGTGTGTGCCACATCCCCGTCCTGATCTCCCCACTGACGAAAACCCTGCAACCACAGGTCGTATCTTCTGGGCTCGGAAGTTCGTTCCCTGACGCTCAAAAACCGACCAAGTTCGGCATCCGATCCGTTGTAGGCCAGAAGCGGATGATCCGAACCCGACTCAACAGGGGACGAGCTTTCACGAACATGATTCATCCGCTGCTGCAGCACCTGGACATAGTTACGGACATTGGCAAAGGTTACCTGAGCGCCTTTGTCGTAAAGATCGGGACTCAGGCTTGAAAATGCCTCACTGAATTCATCCCCCGATAAAAGCTGGATCTCGCCCAGCACCAGTGAGAGGTCTCCGGTTGCGGAAGGTGCAATCTGGTCCAAGTATCGCGCAATCTTCAGTTCTACGTCATTTGTAGCCACCGTGGTGAAACTCTTGGCTTGCACCTCCACTTCCACGATGTCGGATGTGTCGTCTTCGAGGTAGTTGGTTCCGAAGCTCAACAATGCGGTGGGTTCTGGAAGAAGTTCCGCGCTGAACCTGTCTCCCTCCATGTAGTTGCCCGCCTCCAGGACATCAAAAGTGATTCCGTTAATGTAGACGCCCGGTCCCCTGAACACCCGCAAGGTGCCTCCAAGGTCCGTGTCGCCGGCGAAAACGAGTTTTCCGTGGGTTCCGTCGCCGTTTATCCGGATTTCGAAAAGCCCGTCATCGGCAAACCGGTAGCCGTCTCCATATCCGTCGTTGATCGCGAGTGTTCCCTGGTGGACGGTGATGCGATGCATGGTAGTCAGATCAGCCAGGGTAAAGGTTCCGGCTCCCTGTTTGGTGGCGGTTTCAAAGGCCAGAAGATCGACATCGACCGCACCTTCTCCGTCAAAGATGAGATCGTCGGTTCCCGTCCCCGCATCCACGGCCCGGGTTACCCCGGCACCGCCGATAAACATCAGCGAATCATCGTCTATTCCGAGATCAATGCTCCCGTCCACCAATGACCCATCGCCGAGAATGACCTCATCGTTGCCGTCGCCGGAGGTGATACCGATGCCGGGCACCGGGTCGGCGTCGTTCGACGAGACGGTGGTGATGATGCTGCCGTCGTTCCGGATGGTATCATCTCCTCCACCGGTATCAATCCCTGCAGCAGTCGCTGTAAAACTCTGTCTTACGCTCGATCCCGAGGCGCTGGTAACCGCTTCCGCCTCGACCCGGATGGTGCCTTCGTTTCGAACAACGTCATTTCCGTCGCCCGTTACAATTCCACCGGCCTCGGCCCTTGCCTCTGCCTCCGCCGCCGCCGCTCCGCAGTAAGAAGCCGCCGTCGTATCCGCATCGGCACTGGCTTTTACGACAAGCTGCCCCGAATTTTCCACAATCGCGTTACCGTTTCCCAGTTCGATCCCCTTGGCAACCGCCGTCGCAACCGCCGACGAGCTTCCGTCTCTCGCAGCAGAAAACGTGTATTGATCGGCCGGAGTGATGACTTCTCCCTCATCGTCTACCTCCAGCGCCTTCAGGTCACCGGGAAGTCCCTGGGTCAGGGTGATCGTGCCGGTGCCGGAATCAAAGGCCTCGATGCGGGTGTAAAAATCCGCGTTGTCACCCGTAAGGAAACGGACCCATTTCCCGACCACGTTGCCCGAGGGTTGACCGATGAGGGATGCGTCCACGAACGTTGTCGATCCGCTCGCGCTGTCTCCCGTAACGGTCGAAGTATCGTCCGGTGATCCGATTACGGCTCCCCGGGCATAGGAGGTTGAATCCGCCGAGGCCTCTACCCGGATGATTCCGCTGTTAAAAACGTGATCTTCCTCGTCCCCCGCCTGCACGCCCCAACCATATGCCTGGGCTATTGCATCCGCGTCCGCGTCGGTTTCAGACCGATCATACTCGGCTGCGGCCGTCGCAGCAACGGTCGACTGTGAGGATACCAGGAGATCACCTGCGTTGAAAGCCACATTGTTCCCTTGGCCAAGATCCAGGCTCCAGGCAATAGCATCGGCAATGGCATCGACCGAATTCGTCGTCGAGGAAAAAAAGACGGCCGTTACGCCATCCACATCTGCCGTGGAGACCGCTTCGGCATGAATGGAACCCTCCTCGGCATTGAAAAACTCATCATCACCGGAACCCATATCGACCCCCAAAGAATCGCTGGAGGCCTCGAAAAAAAGATTCTGCTCGGCGTTTCCGAAGACCACATACACTCGATCCGTGGATGAGACACCGGCCGTGGATTGGGTAAGGATATCGCCATAGTTGCCGAATGAGTCACCGGACTGCCCCCCCCTCATGCCGACAGATACCGCATCTGCTCTTCCTCTTGCCTGGATATCCGCCTCCCCGAAATTGAGGGACCAACGGGTAGCGTCGATGGCGCTGTTCGCCGCGACATCGATTGTACCCAGATTGATAATGGTGTCGCTTCCCCCGCCCAAGGTGTAGATATCGCCTATCAAGATTCCCCCGGAAGGAAGCGATTCTGCCAGGGTAAACGTTCCCGTTTCAGAATCAAATGCTTCCACGGTGGTGAGAAAACCGGCAGACGCGCCTGATTGGATAAGGACCGGCCGGCCGATGATTGCCGCCGGATCTTCCCCCTTGCGTGAGATATCGGTAAACGTGTTGGTACCCCCGTTACTGGAGTCCGAGACACATGCCCGGTCGCTCCCCTCGATGCCGACGGCATCCGCTCCGGATGCGATACGGGTATCCACATCGATATTTCCGCCGAGGGTGACGGTGACCGATTCAATCAAGTTGTTGGCCGAAACGGAGACCGAACCCGAATTCACGATCTCGTCATCGCCGCTGCCTCCCACCATTCCCTTTGCCCGGACCGAAGCGGTTGTAGAGGCATCCACTGTCGTACGCCCTCCGACGGTTACGGTTACCTCGGTAATATCTGCCTCCTTGTCTCCGTAGTCATAGATGGTATATGTGGCGCCCGGGGACAGATCACAGGTGAGCGGGTCTCGTAAGGTTAACCGTCCGGTCAGCGGATCGAACGCCATGATCTGAGTAAAGAAATCCGGATTCTCTCCTCCAGAGATACGAATCCACTTGCCTTCCAGTTCCTGGGCAGATTCCGTGACGAGTGATTGATCGACCAGTGTCCGTAATCCACTGCCCGCCTGTTCCGAAACAGTCGACGCAGTCTCCGGACCTCCGGCGAATACAAGTACGTTTCCTTCATTGTTGATGGTATCGTTACCTTCACCGCCCGTGAGGCCCGTCGCACCGGCGTTAAGCAGGATTCCCACTTTTCCATCAACGTTTCCGCCGCTGCCGAAGGTTCGAGTCGCCGAAACGACACGAGGGGCGGCTTCCACGAAGACCGTGTCCGTATTCGCGATTTCATCGTCGCCGGCACCGGTGTCGACCCCGCTCGCATGGGCCAGGGCCAGAGTTCTGGCATCTGAGTAAGCCGGTCCCGAGCCGCTCACCGTGAGAGAATGAACGGTCACCGTCCCGCCTGCCTCGACGGTTACCAGGCTGGTGTTCATTATTTCGTCATTGCCTGATCCCGCCGTGATCCCCTTGGCGCAGCTGTCGGCGGCTGCGAAATTGGATGAAGCGGCCACGGTGTGTGCGTCACCAAAGATGGAATCCGCGAGGGCAATAGTAGTTGAACGCACGGTCGTATCGGCAGTCGCTGTTGCGTTGACAGCGCCATCGTTTTCGATGATATCATTTCCGGCATCGCCGCTGATCCCCGTTGCCGCGGCTTTACCCTGTGCTGAGGACGCAGTGAATGCAGCGGCATACGCATCTCCAAACGTGGAATCCGAAATGGACACTGAGGAAGATGCGACGATAAGTGTGCTTTCGGCGATTGAATCAAGATACCCCACGTTTTCGATCATGTCGCTATCGCCTCCGCCCGTGATGCCTGTGGTGAATGCGGATCCCTCGGCACCGGCGGTCGCAAACGCAGCGCTTCTCGCGCTCCCGAACGTTGCGTCCGCATTGGAGTATGAGCTTGAGGATACCGTGCCGTCCGATGTGGCTGTCACCATAAGAGCGCCGTTGTTGATGATCACGTCCATACCGTCGCCGCCGTCCATTCCGGTGGATTCCATCCGCCTGACAGCCGAGGCATCGGATACGGCCTTGCTCGAGGCGCTCCCGAACGTGACGTCCGCATTCACATTAGAAGTTGCCGAAACCGAACCGGTGGAGGTGGCGTCCACAGTGATGAGGCCCGCGTTGGTGATCACGTCCATGCCGTCGCCGCCGTCAATTCCGGTGGCCTCCCCGGCCACGTCGGCCGAGGCATCGGATACGCCCTTGCTGGATACACCGCCGAAGACCACGTCTGAATCTACATTCGATGTGGAAGTAACCGAGCCGTTGGCCGTGGCGGTTACCGTGAGGGTGTTACTGCTGGTTATCGTATCATTGTCGGCACCGCTTTCGATTCCTGTTGCATCGGCCCTCACCGTTGCGGAGGCATCGGATACGGCCTTCCCGGCAGCTGAACCGAATGCGGTTATACTGTCGGCAGTGGAGGTCGATTCAGTGGTTGCCGAGGTAGTAGCGGCTACGGTAATCGGGCCATCGCTGATGATCACGTCCGCATCGGTCTCATTGGAATCCATGCCTGATTCTCCACCCCGTATGCCGATAGCGGCGGCAATTACATCGGTCGCGGCGCCCGCCACGGATTCTCCCGAACTCGCTCCTGCAATATTGAACCCCGTGTTGGTTGCCGAGATGGCTTGGGTAGAAGCACCGGAATAAGCGTTCAGAGACATGGCCACCGTACTGTGAATATAGTCGTCTCCCTCACCGCCGTCGATTCCAATAGCAAGAGAATCAGCGACTGTTTCCGTTTTTGCCCGCGCCTCCTGTACATTCACGCCGAGGCCAAGTCCGGTGACGGTCGAGGAACGCGACGAACCGGTCACAAAAGAATCCGCGGTGACGTCAAGCGTACCCCCGGCCGTGATGATGTCACCGCCAGTGCCGCCGTCAATGCCTCGTGCGATGGTCTCTGCTGTCGATGAACTGTCTGCCGAGGCCGACTGAAGTGCCGCTCCGACGGATAAGATGTTGTAGTTACTCGCAGTGCTTACCGCCGTACTTTTCGAGCGTGCCTTGACGGCGATTGCGTTATCGGTCGTGATCTCATCGCCATCTCCACCGCCGTCGATTCCCGTGGCAAGCGATGTGGCGAGTGCGGAGGCATCGGACTCCGCTCCTCCTTCCGAGGCCCCCAACGTCAGGGAAACCGAGGTGGTTTCGCCTATGCCCACGGCTTCGGAACTCGAAAAAGCGTTGATAGGACCGGCGTTGAAGATCCGGTCTCCGCCTCGGCCGGTTTCTATACCGGCGACAGTCGTCATCGCCGTGGCTGAAGCGTCTGAGGAAGCATCACCGAAACTCCCGCCGATGGTGATCCCGATATCAATCGTTTCACTTGCTGCTCTGGCTTTGGCCATTGCATCCGTCTTTGCCGGATCGGAAAAGTCACAGCCCACGGTAATGCTGCCGGTGTTGATGATGTCGTCATTGCCGGAACCGCCCCTGATGCCGGCGGCTGTCACAACCGCGGTAGCCGACGTGTCTGAGGAAGACTCGCCCAGACTGGCTCCGGCGGTCACTGAGATATCTACGGTAGTGCTCCTGGAATCGGCATTTGCCATGCCTCCCGTCCCCATGGGATCGCCTCCGACGGTAATGTCACCGGAGTTGATGATCCGGTCATCGCCCGACCCGCCGCTTATGCCGGCGGCTTCCGCCTCGGCCAGGGCGGAGGCGTCTGAGGAGGCTTCACTCATATTCAGCCCTGCGGCGATACCGACGGTCACGGTCGTGGATTCGGCCCCGGCATCGGCCATCAGGCCCATTGTTTCGAGCCCTCCGACGGTAATTGCCGCCGTATTGGTGATATCGTCGTCATCGCCACCACCTTCGATACCGGTGGCAATCGCACGGGCGGTGGCGGATGAGTCGCCCACACCGATCGTGTCGGCCGCTCCCGCTCCTATGGTAACGCCTACCGAAGTACTGTCGGATCGTGCCTCCGCTTTTGCGGTGGATTTGATTTCGCTGGCGTTGTCGATGGTGTCGTTTCCGAAACCGCCATCGATACCGGCCGAACAGGCAATGCTCGAAGCGGAAGATTCAGCCACTGCGGCACCGCTCGCCATACCCACGGCACCGGTTCCCTGGACCGAAACGCTTTCCGCGTCGGTAAGCGACCTGGCACACGTCGATATGGGGTTAGCCGAGGAAGTGATCGTATCGTCGCCTTCGCCGCCATATATGCCGATGCTCTGCGATATCGCCTCCGCGGAACTGTCGGCAACCGATTTGCCCTCCGCCAGGCCCTTCATGGCTCCGGCCAATCCTACACCGACGGCGGTTGCCTGTGCATCCGCGAGAGAATTGATATCGATCTCACCTTCGTTGATGATGGCGTCATCATTTCCTCCGCCGTCGATCCCGGTCGACCGGGCAAGCGAGACGGAGCTAGAATCGCTCAATGCGGCTCCCTCGGCCTCACCCTCCGCAGCCACCGTTATTCCCACGGTAACCGCGACGGTGTCTGTGTCGGCATGAGCGGCAGCCGATATCTTTCCCCGGTTGGTAATCTCATCCATGCCGTCATCGCCGCTGATCCCGGTTGCCTCGGCTTCGGCCGTGGTAGTGGCTTTGCTCAGCGCTTCTCCACCGGCCTGGCCCCGCAAGGTCCCCGCGACCGTTACGGAGACCGCCGTACTGGTCGCATCCGCATCCGAAAAGAGTCGGATCAGACCGCTGTTGTCGATGATGTCGTCGTCATCACCGCCCTCAATACCCGTAGCCTCGGAATTCGCCGTTGTGGAGACGTCACTCAGAGACGATCCTTCGGCTGTGCCATTGAGGCCAACAGTAACTTCTGCGGCAACTGCCACCCCCTCGGCATGAGAATCCACGTCTGCTGTAATGCCGGCCGTGTTGGTGATAATATCCGAACCGCCTGCACCGTCGATCCCGGTTGCCTCGGCTCCGGCCGTGGTAATGGCTTTGCTCAGTGCCTGCCCCTCTGACGAGCCGTTGAGGTTGCCGGTGATGTCCAGTGAAGCGGCAACCCCTATCGCTTTTGCATCGACTTCATCTTCCCCGAGTTCCTGTTTCATCAGGATGATGGCTCCTTCATTGGAGATGATGTCGTTTCCTTCACCCCCGTCGATACCGATGGCTGTCGAAAGAGCCGTTGCGCCGGCGTCGCTCATCGACGATCCTTCCGATTCGCCGACCATGTTGCCTGATACATTTAAAGATGCCGCGATACCGTCCGCACTCGATGACGGCAAAAGTTTTATGATCCCGCTATTGGCAATGTCGTCATTATCTCCGCCACCATCGATTCCGGTTGCCTCGGCTTCGGCCAGGACCGTGGCATTACTCGCAGCGGTACCCGTGACGTCGCCGGCGGCAACCCCCTTGATGGCCACGTTTCCCGAAACATTCAGGCTCGCAGAGACACCTAGGGCACTCGCATCGACTTCGTCGACTCCCGTATCCTGATCCATCAGGGTGATGTTGCCGCTGTTGCGGATCTTGTCCTTCCCGCCGTCACCTTCGATACCGGTGGCAATCGCCCGGGCGGCCACGCCGGTGTTGCTCGCCGCAGAGCCGGAAACGTCCGCGGTTGATGCGCCTTTGAAACTGAGTGCGGCTGAGACATTGAGTTCTGCCGTCACCCCCGTGGCATCTGCTGTCGAGAGAAGGCGAATATCTCCTTCATTGTCGATCTGGTCATCACCCAGACCCCCATCAAGTCCCAGCGCCGTTGCCCGGGCGGTTACACTGCTGTCGCCGATCGCCCCGCCTTCTATGTCCGCCTGTGCATTTCCATTGATGGCGAGAACCGAGGTAAAATTCAAGCCGGCGGCCACACCTGTCGCGGAGGAACCCGCCTCAAGCCCGACAATGTCTCCCGTATTGATGATCGTATCATTTCCTTCACCGGCCGCGATTCCAACAGCAAGCGAGTCCGCCCTCACATCGGCCTTGCTTACGGCTTTACCCGTGGCGTTCACCTTTGCATCATCCTTGAATGACACACCCGCCGTGGTGCTGAGGGACGCCGCAACTCCGGTTACATCGGATTTCGCCGATAGCGAAGCGATGTCCCCCTCGTTGATAATCGTGTCACGGCCTTCACCACCGTCAATCCCCACGGCCGCTACTTCCGCCGTGACGCTGGTGTCGCTCAAGGCCGCTCCTGAGATATCCCCTTCGTTTTCACCCTTGAAAGCAACGGATCCGGCAATATCCAGGGAAGCGGCTACGCCTGTCGCGGTTGAGTCCGATGTAAGATTGATGAAGTCGCCGGTGTTGGTGATCTCGTCATCCCCCGCGCCACCCTCGATAGCAACGGTAACGGCCTGGGCGGTGACCTTGGCGTCACTGATTGCCGCACCCGAGACATCCACATTTGCGCCTCCTTGAACAGCCAATCCCGCCGCCACATTCAGGGAAGCCGCTACCCCCGTGGCGTCCGATTCCGCCCGCAGGAGATTGAAGTTGCCGTCGTTTACGATGATATCGTTTCCATCGCCACCGTCAATTCCTTTGGCTCCTGAATACGATGCCGTATCGGCATCGCTCAGTGCCGTTCCCTCGACTTCTCCGGATACGTCACCCTTAAAAGCAACGCTTCCGGCGATATCGAGGGAAGCCGATACTCCGGTAGCGTCTGAATTGCTTAGGACTGCAACGAAGTTGCTCGTGTTGCCGATGATGTCGTTTCCCGCATCGCCTTCGATTGCCGTAGCCGCAGCCATGGCCGTCACACTGCTATCGCTGAGGGCCTGTCCCGCGGCATTGCCTTCCGAGTCACCCTTGAATGATCCTGTGGCAGCAATATTCAGAGAAGCCGATACTCCCGTGGCATTCGCTTCCGCCTGAAAAAGGTCGAGGCCGCCCTCGTTGTTGATGGTATCGTTACCGTCACCACCGACCATTCCCGTGACCGTTGCCGCCGATTTGACATGGGTGTCACTCGCCGCTTTACCCTCGACGTCACCGGTCGCTTTCCCTTCGAAAGTGGCGGACCCGGCTATATCCAGTCCGGCGGCGACCCCGACGGCATCCGATTGGGCAACAAGGCGGATGGCTCCACCATTGCCGATATCGTCCGCGTCGCCCCCGCCGTCTATCCCGGTAGCCACGGACGCAGCCGTTACGCCGGCGTCACTCAGTGCGGCGCCGGTGGCGTTTCCTCCTTCTTTGATAGACAGACCAACATTCAAATCCGCACTGACGGCAGTTGCATCTGAACCAACTGCCGCAAAAATGCCGCCGTAGTTGGTGATTGTATCGCTTCCAAGTCCGCCTTCAATCCCGATGGCCGTAGCATTCGCTACGGCACTGGAGTCGCTGAGTGCGGAACCCTCCGATTCGCCTTCCAGCGTTCCCGCAACCTCCAGACCGACACTCACCGCCGTTGCACTCGCATCAACCGCATCGTCGCCGGCCCCATTCATCAAGGTGATTGTGCCTTCATTGACAATCGTATCGTCACCGGCCCCACCATCGATTCCGGTGGCCGTTGCATCGGCCGTCACGCTCGCGTCACTTACCGCCTTGCCTTGCACATCGCCTTTCATCGTTCCGGCCACATCCAGGGAGACCGCCGCACCGGTCGCCTCGGAGGATGAAAAAAGCGTGATGGCACCACGGTTGTCAATATCGTCGCTGTCATCACCTCCGTCAATCCCGGTGGCCATGGACGCAGCCGTTACGCCGGCGTCACTCAATGCCCCACCTTCGGCTGTGCCCTCCGCGGTAATTCCGATGTCCACACTCACTCCGACAGCGGTTATATCCGCCGCGGCATTCGCAACGATTTCCCCAAAATTGATTATTCCATCGGTTCCGGCCCCCCCGCTGATCCCCGTTGCTTCCGCACTCGCCGAAACCCCGGAGTCACTCAAAGCGGTTCCCGAAGCGTCTCCTGCTACGGCGCCATCAATGATCCAAGAAACCCCAAGTGCTTCGTCGGATATGTAATCTTCCGCATGGATCGATGCCCAACCTTCTATCATGATAATATCGTTACCCGCACCTCCGATGATCCCGTCGCAGTTAAAATCCAAGGTGATGACATCATCTCCTGGTGTGCCGTAAATCGTGTCGGCATGTACCGTCACTTGAGTAACGGGAAAAATGGTAAAAAGAGAAGTAAAAACCACCAGGACAGATGCGATCAGCAAGACGTGGCGGCGACACATATCGTTTTCCTCCCTTTGCTTCAAAAAGGCGGGGTTCGGGGAATCTTCCCTTCCCTGGTTTGAAATACACGGCATGAAAAAAGCCGGGTCACCTTTAACTTCGGCAACCCGGCTGTCTGCTTCCAGACCCATGGCTTTCCGTCCCACCCTCGCGGATGGTTTGGTTTTATCGAAGCATAAGAAACGCAAAAAGCCCCGAACGGAGCGGTCAGACACTCCGTCGAGGCTTATTGGGTACAACATCGGGATAAAACATTATCCCTCGGTAAGCTATATGCTGGAAACCGGACCAATTGGTAAACCGGGTCCGGACCATGTTATGCAGGTTCAGCAATAGCGAATACATTATTTAGAAAACTTAGTTAAAAAATCATTAAAACAAATTTTAAAAAGGCGAATCATCCGCGATGTAAGGCTTCCGCAAGTAATCGCTCGTTACTTTCGGTTACAGGGTCAGCTTTCGCTTTTGAGAATGACGGTGCCATTTCTGAACTGCTTTGTACCAAACTTGGTGGAATGGTTCCTCGGTTCTCCTTAGATTTTCGAATTACCGGGCATCCTCCCGCTGACCTTGATCCAGATTACGGCATATCCTCCATCTAATTTTTGCATATTTAATCGGGTACTTATTGAACTGCCACTGATTGCAAGCAAATCATATGCCATATTTGGCGCCTTGAATCTTTTTCTAATGATTCTGGATGGTTAAGAAATTCATAGATATTCATATTGCCGAAATAAGGAATTTTTTACATAAGTTATATGTGCTTATATGTATTCATTTACATAGGTTATCCGACCGGATGATGAGTTTATAGAAAAACAGGATACTTGGAATGAAAAAATCTATTTATGCCCTTCTGAAAGTGCAAAACTTGTTTCGGTAACACCTTGAAGATGGCATTCCTCGCGTTACGAGCCTTCGGCCTTTACCTCGCTGCGGCTGCATGCAAGAAAAAACGCTGCTATCAAACAACCGATCAACCTCGTTTTCATTCTTTGTTTCCTCCTTTTTTGAATTTTGAGATCAAATAGTCTTTTAAAGCAACCGCCTGATTATACCGGATGTCTCGAGCGGAAAAAAGGAGGGTAAGTCGTCCTTTTGCCGCAAGCTCAAAAAACTGATCGGCTACATGCGGTTTCCCGTCGAGTTCGGAAAAATAATGCTCTTTGAACGTTACCCACCGGGATGGATCATGACCGAACCATTTTCTCAGGGCGGAACTCGGCGCCGCATCCTTTATCCAAAAATCCGCCCGCAGTTTCTCTTTTGTCATTCCCCGGGGCCATATCCGGTCGACAAGGATGCGAATCCCGTCTTCCTTTTCGTGCGCATCATACACTCGTTTCGTTTGAATTTTCATGCAATCCCTAAAACATTTTCGCTTTTCTTATCTTATCCGTGGATTTGGCGTCCGATACGATAGCGCTCTTGGCGCCTCGGCAACGTTTTTGCTCCGATCCGATCCTATGTGAAACCGTTTTCCTTGTGCTTCTGCGCGATCGCGCCGGCCAGCCGATCCAGGGCACCGAAATCGGCCTCGGAAGGAACCCCCTTGCACAGAACAGGCGCCAGTACTTCCACTTTCAAATTGGGAACCATTCCCGCGAGTATTTCCACAGTCTTTCCCCCCCATCCGTAGGATCCGATGATGGAAAGAAACTTGGCCTTGGGCCTCAGGGCATTGGCCAGAAACGTTGCATAAGCGGCCAGGGGATGCGGCCCTGCCAGGACCGTCGGCGTGCCTACGACAACGGTCGCCGCATCGACCAGCGCCATGGCAAGTTTTCCGATATCGGTGACCGCCAGGTTGAACCGTTCGACACGAACCCCGTTCCCGACAATGGCGGCGGTCAGATGATCAACCATTTGCATGGTGCTGCCGTGCATGGACACAAAGGGTAAAACAACCAGATTGTGAGGATCGCCGGCTACCCAATCCCGGTAGGCATCCATAATCCAGGCCGGTTGATCGTAAATCTGACCGTGACTGGGTGCGATCATTTGAATGTCATACCCCTTAAGCTTCTGTATATTCTTTTCAATGATGCTGCGAAAAGGCATCATGATCTCCGCGAAGTACCGTTTTGCGGCTTCGTAAACCCGGCCCGGATCGTTTACGAAAAGATCGGAGGTCGCGATATGAGAACCAAAAAAATCGCAACTGAACAGAATTTTCTCTTCTTCCAGATAGGTCACCATTGTTTCCGGCCAGTGTACCCAGGGGGTATAAATGAACTGGAGGGTCTTGCCTCCGAGAGACAATGTCTCGCCGTCTTCAACGGTGACAAACCTGGTTTCGGGGATTCTCAGATGATCGATGAGCAGCCCTTTGGCTTTGGGGCTCACCACCACTTTCGCTTCCGGAAAGCGCTCCAGCACGCGGGGGATGGATCCGGAATGATCCTGCTCCGCATGGTGAGAAACGATAAAGTCAATTTTGGGAACCTCGGACAGTTCCGCCATCCAGTTTTCGGCCATGGGCGGATCGACCGTATCCAGCAAAGCGGTCTTCTCGGTCCCTTCAATCAGGTATGCATTATAGCTTGTACCGTCCGGAAGCGGAATGAGTGAGTCAAAAAGACGTCTGTCCCAGTCGACGGCACCCAGCCAGAAAATCTTTTCCCTTATTTTTCTCTTTTTCATGGTAATACCTCCATTTTTTGTGAGTAAAACGTTTTTTGGGGACTCCTGCGATTGAAACTGTTTTATTCTTGCCGGTCTTCAAGCGCACGGTTCCTTGTCATAAATCAAGGCGAGATTCGTTTGCTGCCGTGCATGAAGCTGCGTTTTTTTAGAATCGATTTGGAAATTTTCCAGAGGATCCGGGATTCAACCGGAACGAAAAATTTTTCCGAAGAAGCCCATGAAGTATTCCGAAGATGAAAAGACGCGCCCCGGCACGAATATCGGAGTCGGGGGATTTACCCTCTCATCCGACAAAACCATCCCGGCGTTTGCGGTTTTATACCCTGATTTTCCAGCAGCGGTGGATGGTTTTTCGTTTGCTGCGGTAGTCTTCGGGGATGGTGGCGGCGGTGATTTCAGCCGCCTCGGAAACGCCGAGCTTGTCCAGGCGTGGAATAAACCCCTGGTGATTGGTGGAAAAAAAAACGGTGGCGCCTTTGCGCATCAGCGCCATGACGGCGGTTAAAAGGGCCGGATGATCCCGCAGGATGTCGAAATCCGAATCCCGATCCCGGGTAGTGGAATACGACGGAGGGTCCACGACCGCAAGGTCGAACCGCTGATGACGAGCTCCGGCGCGCTTTAAAAAATCGAACGTATGCGCATGGACCAGGGTATTGTCCGCCCTGGAAATCCCATTGAGATCGAAATTCCGGCGGGCCCAGTTGACCGCGGTTTCCGCCCGGTCAACCGAAACGGTGGTACGGGCGCCGCCTTTGGCCGCATAGCAGGTGAAGGTCCCGGTATAGCAGTAGAGGTTGAGAAAATCCTTCCCCGCCGCCGCTTCCCGTACCATCTGACGCGTGTTGCGATGATCGGAGAAAAGACCGGTATCCACATAGTCATAGGGGTTTACGTAGAAGCGAAGGTCCCGTTCCGCCACAATGATCTTTCGATCGGTAAAATCCAGTCGCCGATATCGCCTGCCGCCTTGAAATCCGGCACGCCTTTCCTTGAGATGCAATTTTTCGGGAGGGACCTCCAAGACCCCGGCAACCGCCGCCCCCATAATGGGGAGCCACTCGGAGGTGGACTGGTTGCGCGTGTACTCCCCGATCACCAGATGACCGGCATACCAATCCACAACCGCCCGTATTTCAGGAATGTCCCAGTCATACAGTCTGAAAACCTCGATGTTTTGCCGGGCAAAACGCCTGCGAAGCTGGCGATAACGCTTCATCACCTTGTTAGCCAGCATTTCGGCCTGGCGGCGGTATTTGTCCGCCCTTGCAGTATTCATCATTTCCATCGGTTCGCTGCGAATCATCATTTTCCTCATCACCGGAACCGATCGGTCGCCGCATAGGGCGACATCGATGACGGCCCGCCTTTTTTCCAAAAACGCCGTGGCTGTCCCCGGGTCCAGATTGTACCGAAACGGGTTCTGTCAGCCCCTGCTTGCCGGCGCAAATCCATACGCCATGGAAACATTCTTCCGGTCGGTTCCCCTCGGCTCCTGCAAATGATATCGATCATCTCATTTCGGCGGCATAACGATTCCGTCGTTTTTCTTCTTCAACCTCCGAATCCGATTTCTCCCATGCGGGGAATCATCGGATCGTTTGTTTAACTTCCAAATCAGATGCTTTGACATATCAACCGGAACGGGTTCCGCCTTCCATATGTCCCGACAGTATTCCCGTACAGCGCGATCGGACGAGAATTTTCCCATTCGGGCCGTGTTCAGGATCGACATCCTGGTCCAACGATCCTGGTCCCGGTACGCCGTTTCGACCTTGGCCTGGCAGTCGATGTATGACTGAAAATCCGCCAAGACCATGTACTCGTCCCGTTCCATCAGTGCATCCAAAAGGGGCTGGAAACGTTTGAGATTTCCCCGCGAAAACAGTCCGCTTCGAATGCTTTCAATGACTCCTCGCAGTCGCGGATTTGAGTCGTAGAAATCAGAGGGTCTGTACCCGCGTGATTTCATCTCCCGCACTTCCGCCGTGGTGAGCCCGAATAGAAAAAAATTTTCTTCCCCGACTTCCTTTCTGATCTCGACGTTCGCACCGTCCAGCGTACCGATCGTAAGGGCACCGTTCATGGCGAATTTCATGTTTCCCGTCCCGGAGGCTTCTTTTCCCGCCGTTGAAATCTGCTCCGACAGGTCCGCCGCCGGATATATTTTCTGCGCATTCGTAACATTGAAATCGGGGAAAAAGATCACTTTTAGTCGGCCACGTACATCCGGGTCGTTATTGATCACCTCCGCCACGGAGGTAATCAGCTTGATGATCAGTTTTGCCATGAAATACCCGGGTGCAGCCTTCCCTCCGAAAATGAATGTCCGGGGGAGGATATCCATCCCCGGGTTCGCCTGGATGCGTCGATAGAGATCGATGATGTGAAAGAGATGGAGGTGTTGCCGTTTATACTCATGAAAACGCTTCACCTGTATATCGAAGAGGCTGTCCGGGTTTACATTGATCCCGGTCTTCCTCTCGATACGCAAAGCAAGCCTTTTCTTGTTTTCACGCTTCACCCGACGCCACTCGGATAGAAACTCAGGATCATTCGCAAAGCCCTCGATTCCGCGGAGCTCATCCAGGTTCTTGATCCACCCATCACCGATTTTCCGCGTAATCAGGTCCGTCAGACCCGGATTGCTCAGAACGATCCAGCGACGCGGCGTGACGCCATTGGTCTTGTTGCTGAACCGGTCCGGGTGGATCTCGTAGAAATCCCGCAGAACCGTATCTTTCAGAAGCTCGGTGTGTAATTGCGCAACACCGTTCACCGCATGACTTCCCATACACGCCAGGTGCGCCATCCGAATCGAACGCTCTCCGGTTTCGTCAATCAGGGAAAGCCTTGCAACCCGTTCTTCATCGCCGGGATACCTTTTTCTCAATTTGTCGAGAAACCTTCGGTTGATCTCGAACAGGATCTCGAGATGCCGCGGAAGGAGCAGTTCAAACAACCGGAGAGGCCATTTCTCCAAAGCTTCCGGTAAAAGCGTGTGGTTTGTGTAACTGAAAGTGTTCCTGGTAATGTGCCATGCCTTTTCCCACTCCATCCGGTGGTCATCCACCAACAGACGCATGAGCTCGGCGATCGCGATGGAAGGATGGGTGTCGTTGAGTTGGACGGCATAGGTCTCGTGAAATGAGTCAAGGCTTTTCCCTCTGACAAGGTGGATCCGGATCATATCCTGGAGTGAACAGGAGACAAAGAAATACTGCTGTTCCAGTCGAAGTCGCTTGCCGGGAAGTTGCTCATCGTTCGGGTAAAGCACCTTGGTCACGTTCTCGGATACGATTTTTTCCTCAACCGCACGGTAATAATCCCCGTGGTTGAAAGCCTGGAGATCGAAAGACTCCGTCGCTTCCGCCTTCCAGAGACGAAGGGTGTTGCAGGAATTGACCCGGTAACCCAGCACCGGCGTATCATAGGCGATCCCCCTGACAATATGATGCGGAATCCAGCGAACGCGATAACGTCCTTGATCGTCGAAATCGGATTCGGTGCGGCCGCCGATTTTGACATCACAAAGGATTTCCGGACGAACGATTTCCCAGGGATTGCCGAACCGGAGCCACTTATCCGTCCGTTCCACCTGCCATCCGTCGCGCAGCTCCTGTTCAAAAATGCCGAACTCATATCGTATCCCGTATCCCATGCCGGGGATTTCCAGGGTGGCCAAGGAATCGAGATAACATGCCGCAAGCCGACCGAGCCCCCCGTTGCCGAGCCCCGGTTCGGCTTCCATTTCAAGCAGTTCCTCCATATCGAAACCGGCGATCTTCAGGGCATCGCATACTTCATCGTAGATACCGAGGTTGATCAAATTGTTGCCGAGCTGGGGACCCATGAGAAATTCAGCCGAAAGGTAGCAGACAATCCTGAAATCTTTATCCAGGTATGCGTGAAGTGCATGCGCGGCTCGAAACATCATTCGGTCCCGCACGGTATAGGCAAAGGCCATGTACCGATCATTCATCGTGGCGATCGAAGGCATGCCTCTTCCCTGCACGCAGATAAGATTTTCCACGTAGGCGCGCCACATCTCTTTCGGCGATAGTCCGCCCCGAACATCTCGGAGTTCCGTTTTATCATCGGCAGCGTGCGCTTTGTGAGCAGGTTTTCTACCCATGCCAACCTCCACTCGTCATGAAAAAAAGTTTGAGTCATGATATCCACCGGATATCTTCCATGAAAGGCAGAAAAAGCATTCCGTCAAGGAATGTGATGAGGATGTGATCGAAAAACAGGGAACGCACCCAGGCGGAAATGATTGTAGAATGCATTATAGCATTGTTTCCATCGATTCAAAAATGTTTTTAACCCGCCTTCTTACAAATGTCCCGGCCGACTTGAAATCGAGCAACCTGTCGAATCCATTCTGATAATCTGACCTGTACGAAAAAATTCTTGCAGCCTTTGAGAAAGACGGATACGATAATTTCATTCATACGGCGCAACGCCTGAGAAAAGGGAGACTTGCCGATGGGTCCGAACGGCAAAATGGATCCTTTACGATTCGCTCGATCTCGGATTGCCCCCATCATCGCAGTGGTGGCCTTACTCACCCCGGCATGCCGAAGCGAAAAGGGTGCATCGACGCCGTCATTGCCGGCTGTCTCGGTCATGGAAATCGTCCAGCGGGATGTGCCGGTTTTCTTCGAGTATGTTGCGCAAACACAGAGTTCCCATCTCGTAAACATTCAGGCACGGGTAAGCGGATTCCTCGACAAGCGTATGTACACCGAGGGCGCCCTGGTCAAGGAGGGCCAGGTACTTTTTCAGATCGATGCCAAACCGTTCCAGGTCCAGCTTGATCAGGCAAAAGCCGCCCTTGCCAGGCAGGAGGCCGCCCTTGAAACAGCCCGCCGGAATCTTGCCCGCACCAAACCCCTTACGGAACGAAACGCCCTTTCCCGGAAGGACCTTGACGATGCGACCGGCAGGTACCAGTCCGCCGCCGCCGCGGTGGAACAGGCCAAGGCACAGGTCGAAACGGCAAGGCTCAAACTTTCCTATACGACGATCCGGTCTCCGGTCACCGGTGTCAGCAGCTCGGCCCGCCAGGCAGACGGCACCTATATCAACCCCCAGAACAGCCTCCTTACGACCGTCGCGGTTCTCTCTCCGATTTGGGTAAATTTCAGCCTGTCCGAGAACGATATGCAAAAGTACCGGAATCAAATCGCCAGGGGGCGGTTGCGTCCGCTCAAAAACAATGAATATGAGGTTGAAATCATCCTTGTGGACGGTTCAGTCTATCCTCATACGGGCCGGATGACGTTCGCCGATCCGTCCTATAATCCCCAGACCGGAACGTTCCTCGTCCGGGCAAGTGTGGATAATCCGGACGGAGTATTGCACCCGAACCAGTTCGTCCGGGCGCGCCTGAAAGGCGCAATTCGACCCGGGGCGATTCTGGTGCCCCAACGCGCGGTGCAACAGGGCTCGAAAGGCCACTTTGTCTGGGTAGTGGGAAAGGAAGGAAAAGTCGAGTTACGACCCGTAACGGTTGGGGAATGGCATGGAGACGATTGGTTCATATTCGAAGGCCTGAAAAGTGGCGAGCAGGTTGTGGTTGACGGGGGTCTCATGCTCAGTCCAGGCGCAACCGTCTCTACCGAACCATATGGTGTCGATCATGCATCAGGAACAGCCGACCCGATCGAATTGAAAACCGATGCGGCAAAGGGTTACAAATAAAGGAGACATGATCCGTGTTCTCCAGGTTTTTTATTGATCGACCGATCTTCGCCACCGTTATTTCGATCCTCATCTGCCTTGCGGGAATCGTCTCCATGACCGCTCTGCCGGTCGAACAGTATCCGACGATTACACCCGTGCAGGTTACGGTATCGGCGGTATATCCCGGTGCCGATTCCCAGACCCTTGCCGATTCCGTTGCAGCGCCGATCGAAGCACAGATCAACGGCGTGGACAACATGCTCTATATGACTTCGACGAGTTCCTCGAACGGACAATTGATGCTCACCGTCTATTTTACGCTGGATACCGATCCGGACATCGCACAGATGCAGGTCCAGAACCGTGTCAATCTCTCCCAGCCTCAGTTGCCCGAAGCCGTGGTTCAACAGGGTGTTTCCGTACAGAAAAAGGCCTCGTCCATCATGATGCTGATCGGGATCTTTGCGGAGGCGGAGCGATACAGCAGTGAATATATTGCGAATTACGCAAATGTCTATGTCCTTGATGCAATCAAGCGGGTGCCGGGTGCCGGCCAGGCCCAAATCATGGGGATCGCCGATCAGGCAATGCGCATCTGGATGGACCCGGACCGGATGGCTTCTCTGGGAATCACCACCAGCGACATTCAGCAGGCCGTTCGAAGTCAAAATGCCATGTACGGAACCGGGCAGATCGGGCAGGAGCCAACGTCCGGACCCGTAGAGTTGACGATTCCGGTGGTCCCGCAGAGGCCGTTTACCGAACCGTCGCAGTACGAAAATATCATTTTGCGATCGAACCCCGACGGCAGCGGGATTGTTCGATTAAAGGATGTGGCGCGTGCCGATGTGGGTCTGAAACAATATGTGACCGAAAGCAAGTTGAACGGCAGTCCCGCGACCTTTATTGCGGTTTACCAGCAGCCGGGGGCAAATGGACTCGATGTATCGAAGGCCGTACGCAAGACTCTTGAAGAGATGAAGCCCTATTTTCCCAGCGGCCTGGACTACATGATCTCCCTCGACACCAATGACTTCGTACGGCTATCGATCAAAGAGGTGGTTCACACTTTGTTTGAGGCGATCCTGCTCGTCATATTGGTTGTCTACATCTTTCTTCAAAGCTTCCGCACCACCATCATCTGCTCCGTTGCCGTCGTGGTCGCCCTCGTCAGCACATTTACGGGGATGCTTGCGTTGGGTTTTTCCATCAACCTTCTCACCCTCTTCGGTCTGGTTCTTGCGATCGGAATGGTGGTGGACGACGCTATCGTTGTGGTTGAAAATGTTGAACGCAACATGGTCCGATTTCATCTGGTTCCAAAAGATGCCACGATCCGGGCCATGGGGGAGATCTCCGGTTCCCTCGTCGCGGTCGTGCTGGTGATGGCTTCGGTTTTCATCCCCGCCGCATTTCTGCCCGGCACCACGGGCCAGCTTTACAAACAGTTTGCGATCACCATCGTTATTTCGGTAGCGGTCTCCGGATTCGTGGCCCTTACCCTTACACCCGCCATGTGCGGGGTTTTTCTGAAACACGCCACGGCTCCCACGCACGGAATTTTCGCCTGGTTCAATCGTCAGGTCGATGCCGTCACCCGTGGCTTTGGTCACGCCGTAACGTTCGTCATCAAACGGATGATAATCGCCTTCCTCGTCCTGGCCGTCCTTGCCTGGGCGATCATCCATCTCTTCCGCGTCATTCCGGCAAGCTTTGTTCCCAACGAGGATCAAGGATATGTCATGGCAGCGATCATCATGCCGGACGGCGCAAGTCTCAACCGCACCGGGGTTGTTTCCGATCGTGTGGAAGGTTTCTTCAAAAACATTCCCGGCGTTGAAACCCGCACCCAGATCACGGGCTACAGTCTGCTCGACAGCGGATACAAAACGAATGCGGGGACATTTTTCGTGACGCTCAAACCCTTTGAGGAGCGCTATTCCTCGGGAAAAAAGGCACGAACGGAAAACGCCCGGGCTGTGTTGGCCGAACTGAACAAGGAGGCAAGGGGGATACGGGAAAGTCTGGTGATTCCCATGGCGCCGCCTCCGATCCCGGGGATCGGAACAACCGGCGGTTTTGAATTCTGGATCCAGGATACCGAGGCGGGTAAACCTGCCGGATTGGAGGAGATTACCCGTCAATTCCTCCGCAAGGCTCGCCTGCGTCCGGAACTTGCCGGTTTGAATACCACGTTCCGGGCAACCACCCAGCAGTTGAGCGCGGAAGTGAACCGCGAAAAGGCCGATCTTCTCGGCGTATCGGTTCAGGATATCTACAGCACCATTCAGGCGCAGTTCGGGTCTCTCACGGTCAGCCAGTTTAACGAATTCAGCAGAGTCTGGTGGGTGATTCTACAGTCCGAACCGAAATACCGTCAAGACCCCGGGGATCCGGCGCGCCTGTACACGAGATCGAACCGGGGCGAAATGGTCCCTCTCTCCGCTCTTGTCACCACCCGATGGGTGACGGGACCGGATCTTCTCCCGCATTTCAATGGCTTCCCCGCCGCCAAGATAAACGGGAACGCCGCTTTCGGATACAGCTCCGGCCAGGCGATTACGGCCATGGAAGAAGTTGCGAAGGAAGTTCTTCCGAAAGGTTACACCTATGCGTGGTCCGGACTCGCCTTCGAGGAAAAAATATCCGGAGGAACCTCCATGTCGGCGTTCGTATTCGGCCTCATCATCGTCTTTCTCGTGCTTGCCGCGCAATATGAATCATGGACCCTGCCGGGTTCCGTGATGATGGCGGTTCCCTTCGGAGTTCTGGGCGCCCTGACGGCCAACTGGCTGCGGGGTCTCGAAAACGACGTCTACTTCCAGATCGGTCTTCTCGTTCTGATCGGTCTGGGAGCAAAAAACGCGATTCTGAGGGTTTCCTTCGCCGTTGAACTGCGCAGAGAGGGCAAGTCGATCATGGATGCCACGATCGAGGCGGGCGAACAAAGGTTGCGACCGATCCTCATGACCTCCCTTGCTTTCGCCTTCGGCGTACTGCCCCTGGCATTGGCCATGGGTGCGGGCGCCAACGCCCGGCATTCCATCGGAACCGGGATCATCGGCGGCATGATCGGAGAGACCACCTTGGCCATGCTCTATGTACCGCTGCTGTTCTACCTCTTTGACCGTATGACCGAACGATCCATTGCGAAGAAAGAAGCAACCCCCGGTGACAAAATCCCCGCGGAAAAAGGGATGGAACAAAATGTTCGGTCCGGACACACGGAGGACGGATGACATGCGCTCCCTTGTGGTCCTGACATTCGTTGCATTGCTCGGAGGCTGCATGGTCGGCCCCGATTACGCGCGACCGGATTTCGATCTGCCGGCCGCCTTCCAGTACAAGGATGCGGAGGCCCGGGAGACCGCCGATATCGACTGGTGGGAACAGTTTCAGGATCCGATGCTCGATCGACTGATCACCGAAGCCCTCTCCAACAACCGGAATATCGGGATCGCCGCCGCGAACATCGAACAGGCCGCTGGAGTGCTCATGCAGGCCCGCTCCCCGCTCTTTCCCCAGGCAGGATACAGCGGAACCGGAGCAAGAGAGCGCGCAAGCGAGGCTGAAGACTCACTGTTTTCTTCGATCCTGTCGAATCCCCGGAATTCATACCAGGCATTTGCCGGCGCGAGCTGGGAGATCGACCTGTGGGGCCGCATCCGACGGCTTTCCGAGTCGGCCCAGGCCGAACTGTCGGCAACCGAAGAGGCATGGCGCGGGGTGATTCTCTCCCTCGTGTCTTCCGTGGCCTCCAATTACATCCAACTCCTTGGCCTCGACGAACAGCTCCGGATATCCGAAGAGACCCTCGCGACCTACGCGGAGTCGGTCAAACTCTTCGATCTTCGCTTCCAGTATGGACAGGTGTCCCAGATGACCCTTGAACAGGCCCGTTCCCGGTACGAAACAGCGGCGGCGGCGATCCCGCAGATCGAATCTCAGATTGCACAGGTCGAAAATTCCCTTTCGATCCTGCTCGCTCGAAATCCGGAGCCTGTCGAGCGCGGAAAAACGATTCATCAATTGCACCTTCCCCCGGTCCCCCCGGATCTTCCATCCGATCTTCTCGTAAACCGCCCGGATATACGACAGGCGGAACAGAATCTCATCTCTGCCAACGCCCGGATCGGAGCGGTCAAGGCTCTCTACTTCCCCACGATTTCCCTGACCGGGGCCTTTGGATTTGCGAGCATGGAACTTCATAACCTCTTCGAGAGGCCTTCCCGTGCCTGGAATTACGCCGGTTCGATAACCGGACCGATCTTTACCGGAGGAGCAATCCACGGCCAGGTGAAACAGGCCGAGGCAATCCGGAAGGCGGCGCTCCTGAACTATGCGCAGACCGTTCAGAACTCTTTCGCCGACGTAGAAAACGCCCTGGTTGCCCGGAAAAAGCTTGTTGAGCAGATCCGGGCACAGGAACGGCTTGTGAAGGCAAACAGGGAATATGTACGCCTTGCCCGGCTCCAGTATGAAGGGGGATATCTGCCCTATTCAACGGTGCTTCAGGCCGAACAGCAGCTTTTTCCTTCCGAACTCGATTATTCCCGCTACCGGACCTCGCTTTTCATTTCACTGGTCAATATCTATAAGGCCATGGGTGGCGGATGGATAACGGAGGCGGAACGATTGACCCTTCAGAAAGGAACAAACGAGGATACCGGCCGGGTCCATTTTTTGACGACACCACCCGCGTCCAATGAATCCATTCATTGAAGAACCCGGCGGCAGGCTGCGGGATTCCGTTCGCTGTTTCCATTCCGTTTGTTCTGTCCGGAAGGGATTCGGTTTGTATCCTCCGAAACCGCTCGTCGTCGGATGATCCGCTATTGGTAAGCCCATCCATGAAGAGTCGTTGAGCAGATTTCGCATCCGTGCAGGGACGGTAACGGACCGTTCCCCGCGGGCCGAATCCGGCGGAAAGTATCATTTCCCTCGATCCGTCATGCCGGTGAAGAACTGTGTCTCGACCTCTTGATTACCTTTTCGATTTCCACCGCCAGAAATACGACGGTTGAAAGCAGAATCGTAATGACAAATTCTCCGGCGGTGAGCGGTTCGGTCTTGAAAATGGGGTTCAAAAACGGCACATATATGGTGGCCATCTGAAGAACGAAGGTCAGCAAAACCGCCCCGAGAAGCGGTTTGTTGGACAAAACCCCCTGCCTGAAAAAAGATTCCTGTTCGGATCGAATGGCCAGCACGTGCCCCATCTGACTCAAACAGAGAACGGTGAATACCATGGTTTGCCAGTGGGTCTGACTGCGGTCGATGAACAGGGCCTGGGTCATGATGGAAACGGCTCCCATGAGCAGACCGACCCAGACGATGTGCCCGCCGAGACCTTTGGCGAAAATGCTTTCCTTCGGGTCCCTGGGAGAACGGCTCATGATGTCTTTCTCCCCGGGCTCGGCGGCCAGGGCCAAACCGGGCAGACCGTCGGTCACCAGGTTGATCCACAGGATATGGATCGGCAGCAGCGGAATGGGCAGACCGAGGAATGGCGCCAGAAAAATGGTGAAGATCTCGCCTGAATTACTGGTCATGGTGTATTTGATGAACTTGCGAATGTTGTCAAAAATACGCCGGCCTTCCCGGACGGCCTTGACGATGGTGGCGAAATTGTCGTCCAGAAGAATCATGTGGGAAGCTTCCTTGGACACATCGGTTCCGGTAATCCCCATCGCCACCCCGATATCCGCCCGTTTTAAAGCCGGCGCATCGTTGACCCCGTCCCCGGTCATCGCCACAAAATGCCCCTTATTCTGAAGCGCCTCAACGATCCTCAGCTTCTGTTCCGGGGCGACCCGGGCGTAGACCCGTATCCTTTCCACCCGGTGTTGGAATTCCTCCGGCGGAAGCTGGGCGAGCTCTCGACCGGTAATGACGGCCTTCCCATTCTCTCGAATAATCCCGACGCGTCTGGCAATCACCTCGGCTGTCAGCAGGTGATCTCCCGTAATCATCACCGGCCGGATACCCGCGGACCGGCATATGGCAACCGACTCCACCGCCTCCGGCCGGGGTGGGTCCATCATTCCGACCATCCCGATCAGTACCAGCCCTGTTTCCGCCTGTTCCGAAGTCAGCGGATCGGGAACCGCATCCCGGATCCGCATGGCGAACCCCAGGGTCCTCAGGCCGTCTCCGGCAATCCGATCGGCGGTCTCCAAGACTTTCGAACGGTCGATTTCTTCCATGCCCTTGTGGAATAAGGTTTTTTCGGATCGCTCCAGAATTTCCTCAACCGCGCCCTTGGTGAAAGAAACGATCCGGCCGTTTTCCCAGGGATGGAAAGTGGTCATGAGTTTTCGGTCCGAGTCAAACGGAATTTCGGCCAGCCTGGGGTATTTTTCATCCAGCCTCTCGCGGATATATCCTTTCTCTTGGGCCAGATCGAAAAGGGCCGTTTCGGTCGGATCGCCGATCACACCGCCGGAGGCATCCAGTCTGGCATCATTGCAAAGTGCCAGTGCAATCAGCAGCAGATCGAAGGGCTCCCTGCCGGTCAGTGAACCATCCACGGCTTCCTCCCGGGTCGGGAGAGTCAATTCATCGGTCCGGTGCTGCCGCCCGCCTGCATAAACCTTTTCCACGGCCATGCGGTTCAAGGTCAATGTCCCGGTTTTGTCGGAGCAGATGTAGGTAACCGATCCGAGGGTCTCCACCGCCGGTAGCTTTCGGATCAATGCCTGCTGCTTGACCAGCTTCTTGGCACCCAGAGCCAGTGAGATGGTAATAACGGCGGGAAGGGCCTCCGGAATCGCAGCCACCGCCAGAGAGATCGCTGTAAGAAGCATCAGGAGCGGAGGCTCTCCCCGAAGGAGACCGGCCAGAAAAACGATCACGCAGATGGCCAGAACCGCGTAAGCAAGCTTCTGCCCGAAAGATGCAAGCCGTTTCTGAAGAGGAGTCCGCCCCTCATCCTGGTCCTGAAGCAGGGCGGCGATCCGTCCGAGTTCCGTCCGCATCCCGGTTTCCGCCACCAGGCCCTGACCTCGGCCGTAGGTGACCAGGGTTCCTTTATAGGCCATGTTTTTCCGGTCTCCGATGGCCGGGTCCGCTTCCGGAAGCGCCGCGCTGTCCTTCTCCACCGGCACGGATTCACCGGTCAACGCCGCTTCATCGATTCGAATCCGGACCGCTTCCGTCAGCCGGATATCGGCAGGCACCACGTTGCCGGCCTCAAGGATCACCAGGTCCCCGGGGACCAGCCGCTCGGCGTTCATCGATTCGGGCCGCCCGTCCCGGATAACGTTCGCCGAAGGGGCTGCCAGCTTCTTCAGGGCGGCCATGGCTTTTTCGGCCCGATATTCCTGGACGAAACCAAGAACGGCGTTCAACAGCACAATCACGGCGATGGCGATGGTGTCCGAAATCTCTCCGATCACTCCGGCTACGATAGCGGCGGCGATCAGCACCAGGATCATGAAATCCTTGAACTGATCCAGAAACATCATCCATAAGGATTTGCGCTTCTTTTCGATCAGTTCGTTGGGGCCATAACGCTCGAAACGCCGGTGGGCCTCCTCGGAAGTAAGACCCGTGCCGGATGATCGCAGCTTCTCCGGAACCTCTTTTGGATCCAGCTGGTGCCATTTAATCGATCCGTTTCCCTTTGCACTCATGGTTTTCAATGCTCTCCCTCAGACGGCCATAGGTCCCTCAAACAGGCGATCATGCGGCTGAAAAAATATGGGGCTTCAATCGGTGGATGCGCAAATATGTTTTTCCCGAGCTCGTCTTGTCGGTTTTTCAGACTCGACAAAAATATGTTTCCTTGCCGGAAGCCACCTATATGCGATCCGCGAAAATCCGCCGGAACCGGGACCTGAAGCAAAACGAGGCGTTTATTGCTCCACCTGCTGAATTCCCTCCAGTATCCAGAAGGATTCCGGGTTCGCCCGGTCCCGGCTGAAATGCCAAAGTTCACGGACTTGTTGGGTAAACTCGTCTTCATTTTCGCGCAGCAGAACATCGTAGAGTACCGAGGCGATGATTTGGCTGCCGGTGTCTCGTACCTCTAAAATGCTCGGGTTGATCCGCAGCAGCTCGGTTTTGCCGGGTACGGGATCATCCTCGGCCTGCTGTCGGATTTCGCTGAAGACTTCGGCTGAAGTAAACGAACGGATGTCATCGAGGTCCCGTTTGTCCCATGCACCCTGGAGTCGGACATAGATGGTATTGGTCCCTTTGAGAAACTCCTTCGCGTCGAACCCCGGCGGCAGAGACGGCTGCTGAAAGGCAGCAGCGGCTTCCTCCGTCGGTGTGTAGTTCGCACGACCCCATGCCTGGGCAGGGTCGCGTTCAAACCGCATGGCGTCTCCCTCGGATGACGATGCCGCAGTCACGCGTCGGGCGTGCAAAAACCGAAAAAGAAGAAAAAGACCGCCCCCCACCAGCAACAGGTCCGGCAATCCGATACCGCCGAACGCGCCGCCGAAAAGCAAGGAGCCGATCAGGCTGCCCATGAGCAATCCGCCCAGCATTCCTCCCCAGCGGCCTGCCGGCTGCCGGGCCGTCTGACCTGGTTTTGTCGAAGAGGCGGCAGAACCCTGCGAAGGAGACGGCGCGCTTCGCTGATAGCTCGGTTTGCTTCCGAAAAACCTACCTCGTCCCATACGAGCCGCCTCCGCCGTGTCATGCCATAAATAAAGCAGACAGAGTGTAAAGCTGAAAAACATCAGGATGGAAAATCCGGTCTTTTTGTTCATGGTCTTTATCTATCCTTTAATTTCAATTGTTAATGATCGGCGTAAAACAATGGACGTGATCGTGCCATAAAAAAAAAGCCTTTATCCGCGGTACGGATGCGTACTGCCGATAAAGGTCTTGCAATTTCGACACGATTGTCTCAACCCCGCATCCGGATGGCCGATACCATCGTGCTGACGAATCGCGGGCCGGCATGAAGAAATTGCCGGTGCTACTCCCCTGTATTTGTCGCAAGATTATGAAAAGGCCCCTCGCCTGTCAATACAAATCTGACGGATCCGAATTTGATCTCTTGCCGGTTCGGTTATTTATCATACCAGGTGTTTCCGATGAAGCTTCCTGAAATCCAAAGCGGCTGACCGTTTGCCGGTTTTTGTTCCCCGGTGAAGCAAATAATGAAATTATGAATTCCGTCTTTTATAACACTGCCTTATCCGGTGATTTCGGAAAGGACAGGATATTTTCGGTAAGCGTGCGCAACCGATGTGCTGCCGGCGCATCGATTGGTGGATTACCCTGCTCCATCATTTGATTCCATGAAAAATCGGCGGCCTGATTTATCAATCAACCGCCCCGAAGTCACTCGGCTCGGAAGGACTTCGGTCGATTTCGATGAGCACTTTGTCGATGCGGTTGCCGTCCATATCGACGACCTCGAAACGAGCGTCCCCGTGTATGAAACTCGCGCCGGTCTCGGGTATTCTTCCCAGATTTTCCAGCACGAAACCCGCCAGCATCTTCACGTCCTTTCCCATGCCGATGCCCGTGACGGCTTCCACCTCGTCGGTCGGACACATCCCGTCGGCCAGCCACGATTCGTCATTTCTTTTCAAGATCCCTGGTCCGGGTTCTTCGCCCTGTTCCGGAAGGTCCCCGGCGATTGCCTCGATCACATCGGTAAGGGTTACAAGCCCTTCCGTTGCGCCATATTCATCCACCACGACGGCGAAATGAACTTTCTCCTTTTTAAAACGATTGAGAAGTTTGAGGACCGATGTGCCCTCGGGAATGGAAAGCAGGGGCGTCATCCGCTCGGTAAGAATGATATCGGCGCAGCGCAGTGCCTCGGGAAGAAGATCCTTGGTGTGAACGACGCCGACGGGGCGATCCACTGTTCCGTCGCAGACAAGCAAGCGCGAAAAACGATTCGACTCGACCATATCCAGAATCGTGCTTCGGTCGGATTCGGCGTCGACCCAAACAATCCGGGAGCGCGGCGTCATGATAACCCGGACCGGTCGATCCGCCAGGCGGAGCACGCCTTGAATCATTACCTGTTCCTGCGGGAAAAAAACGCCCGATACCGTCCCCTCGGCAATCAGCGACTTGATCTCTTCCTCGGTTACGGATGTTTCCCGGGTACTCGGCAAACCCAACGCGCTCAGCACCCTCTCGGTCGATACATGAAGCAACCATACCGCCGGAGCGGCGACCTGGGAGAGTCCCCGCATCGGCCCGGCTGCCAAACAGGCGATCCGTTCCGGTTGGGCCAGCGCGATTCGCTTCGGCACGAGTTCACCCACGACCAGCGACAGGTACGTTATGCATACGACCATGACGCCGATACCCACGGCAATGCCGTGCGGCGAAATCGAAGGAAACGTATTGAGCCATCCGCCGAGCCGCTGCCCCAGGGTCGCGCCGCTGAATGCACCGGCGAAGATGCCGACCAGCGTGATGCCGATCTGGACCGTGGAAAGGAACCGGCTCGGATCGTGGATGAGACGGAGAGCGGCCCTCGCGCCACGGCTGCCCTGTTTGGCCAGATCTTCGAGGCGGCTTTTCCGAGAGGATACGACGGCAAGTTCGGACATGGCGAGCAATCCGTTGATCAGGGTCAGAAGGACGACGGCAAGTATTTCAAGATACAGCATGAGAGTCTTTCCGGATGAAGTCTGGAGAAAGTGATGTTTCCGGGGTTTCCCGGTTACCTCCGTTTACGACTTCATAGCCGCTTGGGAGGAGATTTGCAATGAATTCCATCACCCGCGACCGGTCCTCGCCATGATGGACTTCGCCAAGCTCTTTTTGACCGGTATTTCGGCCGCCCGTGTGCAACTCTTTGTAAACCGTTCTCCATTCTCCGGCTGTTCACCGAAAACCCATGGAAACCGGGAAAAAATGTCGGGGAGATTGTCCGGTGGTAGGGGAATAATTCATGAAGCGTTCAAATCAAAAAAACTCCCCGATCCTTGAGGTAGATAGAAAAGTCAGCGCCGCGATTGTTAAAAATCAGTGTCCGCCTACTTCCTCAAACGGTTTCCCCTCATCCTTTCCGAGCCATTTCACAATACCGGTCGCCGTATCGATTACAAACAGATCCGGAATATTCCCCCTGTTTATTACACACAATCGATACCGGCCGACCTGAGACGATTCGTTATTCTGACTCGCTCCGGTGAAAAGAAAGAATGCAAGTGCAATCATAATAACCAACAAGGCAAGTTTGATATTGAAAAAATTATTTTTCATTTTCAACCCGTCCCCTTTCATAAAATAATAAAAATGGATAAAGATCGGAATGGAAGAGCCCCGCGGTAAGCTGTGGGAAATGCCCTTGCTGCTGCGGTTCAAAGCAATCCATATTTTTAAACCATCGTTTTACTTGGACCTCAAAGTGTTACAGTCGATGGGGCGATGCTTTTTCAACCCGATTATTTTTTGGAAAGATTCCGTGCAAATCCCGCCATGCCGACAAGTCCGGCGCCGAAAAGGAACATCCTGGCAGGTTCATGAATAAAAATCCAATGGAAAAGTATCGCCGGATATAATGTGACTACCGTAACAATGAAAAACGTAACGAGACAAAAAAGTAAAATCCGAGTTTTTTGTTTAAAAGCGAAATAAAAAAAATTGCCGGGGGGAAAAGTAGTTTTTATGTTCAACGCTTCCATATTCCATTCCTCCTTGATTTTCCAATTGGGTACATAATTTTGGATCAATGATTTCTTAAAAAGGGAAGGAAAGAACAGGAAAGGACAGGACAAACGAATGATTCGGATTCCCTGTTTTTTAACAAAGACAATTTTTGAAAAAAGAGACGATAGTTTATTCTATTCTTTTTCTTATGGTTGTCTATAAGTGGTAAGACTTATTTTTTTAGGGAAAGTTCCCGATCAACGTTGAGCTTTTCAACCTAATTTATAGATTAATTGAGATTGTTTGAATAAGAAGCGACCTTTTTTTAAGCAAGATTGATAAGGCGGGACCACAATGGCATAGAATCGGCTCGGCCCTTTCGGCCATTTGAAAACCAGCGGTTCGGCCGCATGAAAGCTTTGAAAACGGAATCGTCTTTCGATGGAAAAAGGTTCAGCCACAAAATTCTTCATTGTCCGTCGAAATGAGGATCTGTCTTCCCGGCGATTGCGCTTATCATTTTGCATGCTGTCCGCTGATGGATATTTCATCCAATCCGGATGGCGTTCGAATTCACGATACGTCATGACAAGCTGTTTTATTTTCTGTATATCAAAGGGGATAACAATCTGATATAAGGTAAAAACCGTATTTGGTGTTGAAATTGAAAGTAATACATGGGGCCGCCTCCGCGCCCTCCGCATCCCTGTCCAGTCATCGACTGGAAATCTTACCGTAAGCCGATCGGGGATTCAGAAGCGCTGGAACGGGTGTTCGGGATTCCGCTGACGATCCGTCGATGATCCGAGGGAACAACAACCTTTACAAATATTGAGTTTGCCATGTCAAAATTTTCTTTGGACGTTTTAAAAAGGTGCGTGTATCCATTCGTCGAAACAAATGATCCGGATGTTATCCTGGGGGCTGCCTTCGGTGAAGATGTTGCATTGACCCGGGTCGGAGGCGATATTCTCGTTTCTCATGTGGATCCAATCGTCGGCGCGATTGAGAACATCGGTTGGCTGGCCGTACACGTGGCCTGCAATGATATCGCAACCACCGGAGCCCCTCCCCGCTGGATTTTGCTGCTGGTCCTGGTTCCCTCGATGGATGACGAGGACCTATTGAAGCAAATCATGCGCGATGCCCATCGGGCGGTCGGAGAGGTGGGAGCTTCCATCATTGGCGGACACACCGGTTATTCTTCCGGGCTATCTCGACCGCTGGTCGCCGTCACCGCTCTCGGATTCGCATCCGAACGAAAACTTTTGCGGACCTCCGGTGCCAAAATCGGTGACCATGTGCTGGTTACCAAAGGAATTGCAATGGAGGGAACCGCCATTCTGGCTCACGATTTCAGCGACGTGGCACAAGCGTTGGGGTTGGGAAAAGAGGAAGTAGACAAAGCGAAAGACCTGATCCATGAGGTGAGTGTTCTTCCTGAGGCGTTGGCGCTGGCAAAGCACGGAGCAACAGCCATGCACGATGTTACCCGGGGTGGGCTCTTGGAGACCCTCCTGGAAATCTCCATTCCATCAAACATCGGTATCGAGGTGGATACCTCCCGGTTGCCGATCCACCCGGTTGTCGATAGTTTCGCCCGGGCGTTCCGGTTTGATCCGCTTCGGATGATTTCTTCCGGGACATTGGCCGCAACCGTTCCGCCCGAAAGCCTGGCGGAGGCAACGGCTGCCTTGAACGAAATCGGGGTGCTTTGGGCCGATGTGGGGCAAGTCACGGACGGGGCGGGTGTACGCATCTTGAGCAGGGGAAAAACCGATCACTATCGCCAAATTCTGTGCGAACAGGATGAGTTGGCTCGCATGTGGACCCTCTACCCACGAAATGAGAAGTCATAAGAGGCACGGGACCCGTTTCATTGGACACCTTTCGCTGGGGTTCGATAGGCTGAACGGATGAAAAGGCCGATTTGCAGCTTTCAGAATTGAACAAATCACGCCGGCATGGTGATGGATCAACATGATCGATTGAAAAAAGAAAATTCAAAAAACCGGACGTTCTCATCTTCAATCATCCGATCCCCGATGCGACGTGGCATTCTCGTCGACTCGGGCATCGGGTGACTCCTCCGGCCAATCAGATTCCTTCGCTGATCAATACTGGAAAATTGTCCTGTTGGTCCGGTTTATGTCCCGTTTCAACGTGGGCGGCATTCATGTCCTGTTTGTCTTCATTACGTCCTGTTTACCAGCCAGAACATAGTGGGCGCTTCGACCCGTCGCGCCGATTCTGCGCAGGACCCCCTTTGATACCAGTTCCTCAAGGTCCCGCGAGGCGGTGCGGATGATGGCCCCTGTCAACTCACGGTAATCTTTGTTTGAAATCCGGGCATGCGCTTTCACATGGGCGACGGCTTTTATTTGTCGTTCGTTGAGATCCAGACGCGCCATCACCTCCTCGGTCAGCCAGTTCCGCCAAATGGTGGTTACGAACTGACCGGCCCGTTCCTCGAAATTAGGAGACGGAAGTCCGGCCTCGCTGCAGCGCTCAATCATGTCCAGCGTGCCGCTGCCGGCTTTTTCGATGTAACGGGTTAGATAAAGCATCTCTGCAATCAGGGGATTGCGCGGAATGGAGGCGTGGGGCTCTCTGAGGCGTTCCGGTGTGAGGGATGGCGGAAGCTCGCCCGGATTCCAGACTTCAAGCCGGTCGGCAAAGAGCATGACCTGTACGCCGGCGTTGCTGGTGTAGTCGCGATGGGCCACGGCGTTGACGATGGCCTCGGTCACGGCCTCTTTTGGCAGTTCATATGTCGCCGGGGCCTGCACGCTCTCCGCGCGGGTTCCGATGTGTCTGTCGATTCTGGAAAGGACAAAATCGACCGCCTGATCCACCAGTTCAAAAGCCGTCCCCTTGTAGATCTGGTAGGAAGGAATGGGCTTACGGACCTTGGTTCCGTGAAAGTGCATGCACTTGACTTCCGAAGTCGGCAAAAAGCGCTGCGGCTCCTTGCCGAACAACAGCACGGCCGCATGGGTGGGGTTGCCGTCGTCCAGCAGGTTGAGATGGGCCAGAGCCTTCTCCCGGCCGGTTTTCGCAGGCAGGGGATAATTGCGTTCCCGCCTGGCCACTTCCAGAAAGGACTGGATTTTATCCTGCGGCAAATCGTTCAGGGTCGCCCGCGGACAGGCCGAGGCATCAAACGGCAGGGTGCGCAGGTCCCCGCTCTGTTCCATGTGCTCCACGAGGGCTGCATACAGCGCAGCGGTCAGGTCGCTTGAATCGGCAATGCGACGGCGGATGAGCTGGGAGCCGGCCTTGCGGATCAGTTTGATCATTTTGGGATTGCGCGCCTTGTCATCCGCTCCCTTGGCGAAGATCAAGCGGGGTTTTCCTTTTTGGGATGCAAGGTCGAACTCTCGCTCCGTGGGGGAGATGCCCCCGGCATCCTCGGAACCATACTCGTTTCCGAAGAGACCGACGTAGAGGTCACAATTTTCGACCTCGTCCAAGTACACGTCATCCGCATGCCGGTCGCTCGCCGGCAGGTCTTCAAAAAGGAAAACATCAAAGAACCGCCGGAGCAACGGATCGTTCTGAACGAACTCTTTGATAGCCCGTCGCTCTGCATTGAGTTCCTTCTGAACGCTGCTGACAAACAGGGTCTTACGGTTGGATACCTTTTTCTTCATCCCTGATTCCTCTTGCCATACGGTGGTTGATCCCCCCAAACATCATCGGTTTTGTCATGGCGTTTACTTCCAGCCGGTAGCAGGCGACCTTCGTGACCTCCTGCCAGGGGAATCCGGCTGGGTCTTTGATCGGATCCTGCAGGATCGGATGGGTGATCACTGCATCCCGGCGTGCCCGCGCTGCCACATGCTCCAAATCATGGTTGGCTCCGACGATGCCCACCGGGCGGATCCGCATCATCGCCCCATTGGCCTGGCTGTCCGGATCGGGACGGGCCCACAGACCGCCGGCGTGCGGGCCAGCAACAGCGCCATCTCGGAATCGTCGGTCGGTTGGCCGGCAATTGTGTTCCAGGTCCCTCCGTCGGCAAGTTCCCGGACGCCGTTCGGATATTCCCGTCGAATCTGTTCGGGCTTCTGAAGCTCAACCAGGCTTCCCAGCGCATCACCGGCGAGCTGTCCGAGCAGACAGCCTTGGGCCCGTTCCAACATCTCTGCCTGGCGCAAGGGACTAATCATCAGGCCCCCGGTGGGCAGTGGTGTCTTCGTCGACCCAATCCTCCTCGGTGTAGGACATGCCCTTTCTACCCGGTACTTTCCGAGTGGGTCCGGGCCGGTAAAAGAGGCAGCTTTTCGGACCGTAGCAGAAGGTCTCGAACCGGTATCGTTTCCTGGACGGATTCCAATGGTCGATGATCATCTCCACCGGCATTCGACAGCCCCAGATACAGGTCGTGCATTTGGTGTCGTAGGTCCGGGCATCCAGACGGCGATGTCCACGGCTGCGATAGGTTTCCAAGTCAAACGGCTCACCATGGAACGGTGGACCAGCCGGAGGCTCACCTTCAGTATCTTTGAGTATCTTCAAACCGCTTGCCTTATAGAATCCTGCCGTCTCAAGCCGGGGATCAGGAACGGGAACCGCGTCCCCACTTGCATCCATGCCTGCGTGGAAACGATGCTTCGCTTGTGCGGCTTTCCCGAGCGCGACCTGGAATTCGCAGGGTTCATTACCGACTGTACCTTTAACCCGAAGCATATATCCCAGGTAGCTGTGACTCCGCTCGTCGAAAGACCGCACCAGCCGGATACGGGGCTGTACGGATATAATTCTTCCGGACCATGCCACCTTTTCCGTTATTGACTTCGGTTTCACCGTCAACTCAACGCCTCTTTCTGATGATCGGTCTATCTTCAAGGCTGTCCAAAACCTCCATCAGTCGGATCTTACGGGCATGGTGCTCCCTCAAGCTTTGCAGATATTGGACCCACTCCTCTTGTTTTTTTTCTTTGGCCATGACTTTGGCGGCCTTGCGCAGGTATTTGCCCGCTTCCTTGTAAGCCTTTGGCTTGACTTGGGCGATCAAGTGTTCCGCCTTGTTCTTCCAGATGGCTACCGCTCGATCCGGGGCATGGGTTTGAACGGCGGTGGCGATGGCATCGTCGTCAACGCCGTACCACCCGTATCTTTTTTTTGAGAGCTGGTCGTACCAATACAATATGCGTTCGGGCTTCTTCTCCAAAATGGCCAGTTCGATAAGTTCGCTCACCATTGGAAACTGATTTTTGCGTCCCGATTCCGGTACATCCATGCCGGAGTCCGGAAGAGGCCAACCCTTCTGTTTCCAAGGCGGCTCGCCGTTTTCCAGGTACCGTAGCAGGTACTCGCGCACCTCAGGCCATGCCTTGAGCTTGCCGACAGCCTTCTTGCAGTCCGTATACGTCTGTCGAGCGGGTTGGCGTATGAATTCCTCGGCCTGTATCGCTGCAACCGCAAGCCAGTTCTTTTGTCTCGTTCTAATTTCCCGAAACCGATTGCGAAGTCTTGCTGCGGTTCCGGGCCATTTGTCTTTTATGGTGTGGAGTCCCTCTTGAATCCAGCGTTCGGCCTCCTCATAGCGCTGCGCCGAAACCAGGATATTGACCAAACGTTCATAGTTGCCGGTCTTTTTGGTTTCTGCCTCACAAAGCGCTATAATCTCATCATCTCGGCCGGCCTGCTCCAGGGCATGAACGGCCCAATCACCGAGCCGGTCACGTTCGTATCTGGGGCTGAAATCGTCAAAGCTCTTGGAAATTTTCATTTCCTTCAAACGCAACAGCAGACGGTCCGCAAGGCTATTCCATGCGGTTCTGGGGTGCTTGCGATGGAGGTATTCGGCAAAGACCTCACACATCTCATACTGGTCTTGGAGTTCGGCGTCCAATGCCCAGTTCAACTTATCCGCAACATCCAGCGACGACTTGTCCAATGCCTTGACGATCACCGGCA
The DNA here is from genome assembly GCA_018432925.1 of Desulfobacterales bacterium. Taxonomy (GTDB): domain Bacteria; phylum Desulfobacterota; class Desulfobacteria; order Desulfobacterales; family JAHDSC01; genus JAHDSC01. The sequence continues at coordinate 61,510 of JAHDSC010000062.1, forward strand.
TGCAGGCGGCAACCTCCATCATGGTTTCGCCCTCGTCATGGCTTTCGGTCACCTGACGGATGCCGCTGGAAACCAGCTCCCGCCCCAGGGTTAGCACCTCGTCGGCATGACCGGCTTCCAGCAGTGTTTCAAGTTTCTTGCGAATCCCGGAATAGTCCGGCGTGTACCCTTCCCCCTGCCAATAATTCTGCCAGCCGGGATCATCGCCGATCTCTTGAATCTCTCGGCGCAGGCGTGTCACCAGTGTTTTGGTATTACCTGAGGTCAATTGCCGCCGGTCCGCAATCTCCTGGGCAACTTCGGGGTGCTGCTGCGCGATTTCGTTTATCAGATCGATCAGTTGCGCTTTTGTTTTGCCTTTCAGAAACCGGTCGATCTCCTTTTGCACATCCTCTGATACAGCCGTTTCCTCATCAATCTGCTCATCTTTCCAGTCATGATCTTCCAGCAGCTCCAACCGGGCATCGCCCCGGCTTGCCTTGGGAATGGACCGGTTGTCTTCAATCCACTTGAGATACTCGATCACCACCGCCACCGCATGCTTGCAGTTCAGCTCAAAAGGGCAGGTGCAGATCGCTTCCGGCAGACCATCGTCTTCCATGATGACCTTGGTGGCATAGCGCTGCGTACCATCCACCCAGGCAATCAAACCGTGATCTTCCGTTACGGCCAAATCACGAACACGTCCCTGATGTTGATAACTCCTTCCCCTGGATGCGATCTTGGTTCCGGCCCATTCCTCGAGGTCGTTCCAGGTCAGATCCGCAAATCGATTCAACTTTGGTTTCTTTTTCGCCATTGGTTTAGTTCCTAGGTGAAATAGTTGCCAATACGTCAGATTGGATCATTTGCTCCAAAGCATTTCTGTGAACAGCTCTTAGTCCTCGATCAATAAAAACCCTTTCCTGGATTTCGGGCAAGCCGGGGGCTTTCACACCGCGTTCAAATTGGTGCCCCTGTGTCGTCCGGTCGTCAGCAGGAGAGGGGTTCGGATGCCCGGAAGGAAAGTTATGAGCCACAACAAATGCGCTTGCGGAAACTCGCAAGGCTTGCGCCATAATCCGGCGCACATAGACCGTTGAATGGGTTGGGATACCATCGGTAATGTTCTTTTCAGCAAGCAGCCGGTTCTGACCGTCCAAAAAAATGGCCAAAAAGCATTCCTGTCGTTTCCCTTCAAATCCTGGCGAATGTAATCGGCTACCGCTGCGGCATTGTTAAAATTCTTGGACTGAGCAATTTGCTTGCGAACTCCTTTGCCAATTTCAATGGCGGCTTTCAGCTGTGCCGTCTTGGCGATACCCATGCCGGGAACAGAAAGGAGCTCCTCCACGTGGGCGCGATCGATTTCACTGATACCGTCAAACATGGAAATCAATGGACGGGCCAATTCGCTCGCAAAAAGCATCCAACTTCGCCTTAACCAACCTGGAAGGATTTGCCTGACCATTTCACCGGTGATTACCCGTGGCATATTTTCCCCGAACTCATGAACCAAATCCTCCTGGCTGATTGCAAGCCGCGGTGCTCGACCGAATATATTCGCGTGTGTTATATTGTTCGCAAGGGAAAAACAAGGAAAAATCGAGACTTGATCGAACCCGCCACCTCTACTGAATGAACCTGATTGTTGAAGCGGGAATCATGAATGAAAAATTATTCGGGGATTTAATAAAGAAAGCAGACCGGATTTTATCCATAACCGCCGCATCGATAAAAACCATTCGAAGTCGAAAAGATAAAAAAAGTCAGCAGTCCAAAATCCGCAATCAGTCCAACCCCTTTCTCTCCCGGTCAATGAACTCGAACGGCTCCACCGAATACGCGGCCAGGTCCTCGCGCCGGAACACCATCAGGCTCATTGGCGGGACCGCAATCTCACGCCAGCCTTTTTCCTCCGCCAGCACAGCGTCGAGGTATGCGGGGTCCGAGGCATAGAGGACGGCCTTGCGGCGGGGATGCCAGCGCAGTTCCAACGGCCTGTTACCCTTGAGCACGATGACGGTTTCCGGATCGGTCCGGCAGGCGATGACGGCGGTGATCTGCCCGCGGCAGCGCCGGAGGCGCGCCTTGAACCGCTCGATATCCATGGCACCGTCCCGCGCGGCGTTCGCGGCCAGGCGGAACAGAATCTCGCTGTCCACCTCGGCGAAGCGTCGGAGCTTCCAGCGCCGGAAGAGGTAATCGGCGTTGTAGATGGTGCCGTTGTGGGTGCCGATGACGTCCCCGGCCCGGATCGGGTGGTTGTTGCGATTGACCCGTTCATCCCCGCGGGTCCGCCAACGCGTGTGGCCGAGCAGAACCGTTGTACGGTTGTCGATACCGGCCAGGAGTTCGGCGAAGGCTTTGTCCGTGACAAACCGCTCGGCCGTCACCTGGCGCTTGAAGAGCCTGTGCCCGTTTTTGCAAGATTTACGGTTGGGAAGTGTTTATTTGAAGATTGGCAGGTTAGGCCCATGGACCGGGCGCAGTCCATTTTGTGGGTTTGGGTTTACTGGAGGAGAAGGCGGCAACGATGGGTGATAGAAAGCAGTCCACCGCAGCCGCGATTTCTATGAATGAAATCGGAACGTGTTCCTCCCCAAGCCTTTTCCAGAACGCCGCCCATTGGGTTTGTTTGGCCTCGATGAAAAGCTCAGTGAATGCATCTATTTTTGCGGGCAACGCTGTGCCCCGCCGTTCAAAGGTCAGGCGAACGGCCTCGGCGAGGTCGGCCCCATCGAAATCGAACTGTCGGGACAACAACCAAATGTCATAGAAATCCTTCATCCGGCTGTTCAGCATGCCCAACTTAACCATTGCTTCAAACTTTTCGGCTATAGAGCTTTCGCGACTGTAGCAAAGCAACCTTGGTGCCGGGGAATTCAGCATGGTCGGAAAGTCCGATTTTTCCGGCTCCGGATAAACGATGTCACCAAAGCCGATGTCAATCTGCATATTGATTCTCGCTGAGCCCAATGCGGTCAGAAACCGAATCCTGATCCCTTCGTAATCCGCGTCTTCGCTGATCCGTTCGGCCCGTATGGAAGCAGGATCGAAAGCGAGCCCGTCCGGTTCCACATCCACAGTCAATATGTCTTGGACTTGTGCGACGATATCAGCTTCCCGGTTGCTCGTTATTCCAAGCATATCGATGTCCATGGTCGGCCGAAGTTCCGGAGAGCGCCAAACTCTCAACATCAGAGCCCCTTTGAGAATGAATCGGTCGACGTGTACCGATTGGGATAGCCGGTAGAGGAATCGCTCCATGGCATAGTATTGAAGCAACTCGTTGAATGGCCGTCGGTCGCTCTTGGCGCGGTTGAGGAGGCGCTGCCGGACGGAGGCGGGTATATTCTTGGGAAGCGTCATACCGTCGCCTCCAGATACGGTCGCATCACCTTTTCGACCCGGCAGATCTTGGCGTATCTGAGCAGTTCGCCGAGGTTGAATTTCTTTCGTGTCCTGTAGAGCTTCAGTGCTTCCAGTACCACGTCCATTCCGATCTTGTTGCGAAACTTGAAGCAGTCGACCAGGGTCTTCTCGGGGTTGTAGACCTTGACGGGCACTCCATCGATCAGATGCTCTTCGATGCCGGACTTGTACGCTTCATTCGAGAATTTGTGGGCCTGGACGGGAGGATAGTCGAGCGATGGCATCCGCGCGTTTCTCGGCACCGCCACGGAGACGACATGCGGAACCTGGGTCGTGATGTCATGGTAGGCCAATGCGGAGACGAGACAGATGACGGCGTTCGGGAAGCGAAGGCTCACCGCGACCAGATCGGGGTTGCTGATCGGCGGAAGTTCCACCAGCCGATAGATACCTCTGCTCACCCGCTCGATGATGCCCTTGTCCCTAAGCGAATAGAGCATGTAGCGCGTGATGCCGTGCTTTATGGCCTTGCTCATCCTGAGTCGGCCACCGTGCTTGCGGAAGATTTCTTCAGATCGTTCCTTCATTTCAGACTCCAGACATAACGTCTCCACCTATTTTTAAGTGGTAACAGTATGTCCGCTTGTCGCCGAAAAAGCAAGGGGAATTCTGAAAATCGAATGAAGGCTTCGGTGGCCCGAAACATCAAGGCGTTTCTCCGTAAACGCCTCAGATTCTTGGACTTGCGCCACATTTCCCCCCGAATCCTGGGAATCAGAGGGAAGTCGTCGGCCTTTCCGGTAGCGCATGTAGCTCTGGGCCAGGATTGAGACGACTTCGGCGGTCACCTCTTCCAGCGTGTCGGGGATGTTGGTTTCTGCCTGCATCCGGTCCTCCTTCGCGGAAGGCCGCTGGAAGGACCGTTGTGAATGCCGCGGGATGAACGACCTTGGTCAGGAACCGTTGGAGCCCGTCCGATATCGCTCAAGAGCGATGTCGTCGGCACCCACAACGGTCTCCGTTCTCACGGCCGCATCCGCTGTCTGGTGATCAACTTGCCGCCGAACCCCCTGGTCCGGCTTCCGGCTGATACCTACCGGAGGATGGTGTTTGGTGTCGGCGCAGGGGCTTTGGGGAACCGGGCTGTTAAATTGCCGGATTCAAAAAACGGAGAATGGGAGAATCAGGAAAGGACATTTGCAAAGACCGAGGCTGAACCCCCACAGTTGCATCGCAACCCCGGCGGAGAGCATCGAAAAGGAGAATCGGGAAGGATGTGCCCGGCGGCGTAGGTCGGCGAAGACAGGGCAGAAACGACAAAACCCCGAGGGGATAATCCCACGGGGTTTCGTGCTAACAAATGACCGTCTAAATCGACGGATTGAATTTTGGCTCCCCATGTGCAACCCTTTTCATAACCGTTCTCTTTCTCCCGTAGTTAACCGAAAACCTTCAATATCAACGGGTTATCAAAGATGAGGCTGTTCCCAGTGAGGCGGAAGCGGCATCAAATTACATTTCCCTGGCACCCAACCTGGCCGTGTGTGTCGCAAAGGCTGTCGTAAACGTGTCGCAAAGATTGTCGCAAACCTGTCGCAAAGATTAATCCCCTTCCGTCAGGCGGTAGCGCAGTTGGTGGGTTTCACCCTCGGTGATGATCAATCTTCTGTCCACCATCGCTTTCAGGTCCCGCTGCAAAGAACGGCGGTTGACATCGGGACAAAGACCCTCGAAATCCTGAATGGTCAGACTGCCGTGCTCCAAGATGTGGGCGAGGGCTTTGGCCTGGCGCTCCGAAAGCCGGTGCTCTTTGACCAGCACATCCCGTCGGATGGCCTGCTCGCCGCGCCCCCTGACTTCGGCAAGCTGGGTAGTCAACCCCTCGACGAAATACTCCAGCCAGTCGGTCATGTCCATGTCGTGCTCGCGGACGCTCTGGATAGCCCGATAGAATGCCGGCCGGTCCCGGTCGTAGTATTCGCTGATCGTAAACAGCCGCTTAAAATCATATCCGGCCCGGTAGAGACACAAGGTCGAGAGCAGCCGGGATGTCCGGCCGTTGCCGTCCAGGAACGGGTGGATATGCACGAACTGGAACTGAGAGATTCCGCTCACTAGAACCGGGTGAACCCCCTTCTCCTGGTTTAGCCAGTCCACCAGATCCGCCATCATGATCGGCGCATCGTGCGCCGGGGGCGGGGTGTAGATGGTTTCACCGGTTGCAGAGTTGACCACGTAGTTCTGGATTCTCCGGTACTCCCCAGGAGCAGCGGCTCCGCCCCGCACGCCCTCGACGAGCCGCTTGTGAATCTCCCGAACCAGCCCTTCTGTGATCGGACCGCCGTCCTCGAGATACTCGGAAACGAACTCAAAGGCTTTCTTGTAGTTCAGCAGTTCCCGCACATCATCAGGATCAGCCTCGGGGACCAGCTTGCCTTCCAGGAGTTGCTCGGCCTGATCCAAGGTCAGGCGCGTTCCCTCGATGTGCGTGGTGTGATGGGCTTCAAGGATCAGCGCACGGCGTCCCATCTCCCTCACCCAGGCCTCGGACAAAGTCGCGGCCTCCAGGAACCCCCGGGCCCGCTCGATGCGGGTCAGCCCGGCGGTGATACGGTTGGTGATCACGAAGATGGGTTTGAAAATCTTGCTCATTTCATTTCTCTATCCAGCAAAATTCCCTCAGTCTTTTGAAACGGTACCAATGTAAAAAGACCCATAAAGGGTCTTCGAATTGTCAAATCCATCGTAATTTTTGGCATAGCTCAGGTTTTCGACGAATACCTCAATACCCGCGTTTGTGCCATTCAAGAGTATGTTACCGGCTTGGTTATTCGTTATATGGCTTAAATTGCGGCTGTTCCAGTCGTCGTATGCAAGATGCTCAGAGTTAGCACACCCAAATAATGTCAACTTAGGATTGAGGACGTCCAGAAATTCAAAAGAGCGGTCCGAGTCTCGACCGTGATGTGGAGCGATCAGGACAGCGCAGTTTTCGACAAAGTTTGAGTGGTTGTCTAATACATATTCCCAGGTGTTATCGTGCGCATCTCCTGGGAATATTATTTTTCCACCACACGTTCGATATACAAGAACATATGAAGCGTCATTCGGATCTCCGGCGCCATTTGCCGCGGACACCAGCTCAGAATCTGGCGCAACGATATCAAGACAGTCCCCCCGGTCATCCGGCTCACCACGGTTAGCATATTGAAGGCAGCTTCCGGCCTTGGGGGTAACGACCGTTACGCCGCTGCATTTGCCATCACGTACCTTTACGTAATGGTCCCAATCATCTTCGTTGTAACTCCCCCCAGAAAAATCCGGCTTGCCCTTACGAACGCCAGAATCCCAGAAATTGAGAATGCCGATTTCATCACACAATTCCTTAAAGCCATCCATGTGGTCCATGTCAGGATGCGTCAAGATGAATCGGAATACCTTTGAGATGCCAATCCTTTTCATATAGGAAATTGGCTCTGTTGCATATTTCCGCATGCCATAGTTCCCGGAACCTGTCTTGGCAATGCCGATGTGTCTGCCAAACGCTTCTAAAAGAGCTTTTTGTGTGGCGCTTCCACCATTGCATATGTCTACAACAGTTGTGCGACCGCTTCCATGCTGGATAATGGAGCAGTCACCGTCACCAACGTTCATGAAATGCACTACTGGCATTATCGCCTCATTGCGTTGATGTCCCGTAACCTACCTACTCGTTTATCTTTTTTGGCGTCTGCGGACCTGATGCACTCAAGGCGGCAACAGCACCAAAAAAGCTCTCCGCGTAATAGTGAGCCCTCTTGCGTACATAAGCCGGAAGCAAAATGGCTATTGCCAGCGCTCCGAGCGCTATGGCCGTAGAAACGATTGCCCATAAAATGGCACCAGTATTCACAATATATGCGTACCAACAGCCCACAAGGCTGACCAAAGCGAAGGTCATCCAGACTGGCCGGAGACCGGTAATGTTTCGAGCGAAACCATAATCGACGTTGTGAAGCTGCACACGCTCCGCTTCCGGAGTTTTCCACATTCTAGTCCGAAGTGCTTTAACAGCGTCATTAATTGTCGCCTTGAGCTCATTCGGATCGCCAGCATCCACGGCCTTTTGAATATCGATTTGAACAATACCCATAATGGTTTGATACCAGCGTTGCTTCTGTTGGACGGAGATCGATCTCTCATCAGGATGGAGCCACAGGTTTGTTGGAGCATCATGAGGCCAATCTGGCCACAATTTGTCCTGCAAACGGTTACCGAATGCTGAGGCAATATGCGACAGAGCAACCGCCACAACAGCTCCAAGCCCTACGCCAGCAATGAGCAATTTTCCCCATTCAAGTAGAGGCACGCCAAACATAGAGGCCACAGGCAGCAACGGAAGAAGAGAAAGGACTGCTGGAAGGAACCGGGCCTTCCTTTCATAATGGTCGCTAAGGTTGAAATAATTAAGCCAGGACTTCTTCATGTCTGAACGCTCCCGGTAAAAGATTCTCTTCTTGCATGATTTCTCCGACATAGCAGCTTGTCCGACCAGGGTCGCCTACGATCATCATCAATCCTGGTAAGCCATCAGCTTGCATCAACTCTGTCAACCAAGCGAAAACCTTTAGATCGTCACAACTAGCTGCTGCACGAACACCTGGGGGGTGGGAATGCCACTCACCAATATACTCAAGCATTCCGTGGGTTTTTTTCTCAAAATCGTTTACTGCCTTCCGCAGTCCCCTACGACCACGTATATACAGCGTTGGCCACTCCTCACTATCGGGTGGTGATGGCAAGGCGTCAACGATGTATAGGATTTTTCTATCCAGTTCGAAGGAACCAAGCAGAACGCCGCCTGTCTCGTTCGGGAGTCTGGCTTGACGGAACATGCCAAGCTTCTGCAAAAGGCCTTCATCGGTGATTACAGTCCAGCTTCGTGTGCAATGATGAATCACGGGGGTTAATTCAATATCTATCCGGTCAACTTTTCCGCAACCTTCTTCTTGCCAGATTACAGCAGTTGCGCTGTGATCGTTAATCGTAGTTCTAATTGCCTGCGCTCCGATGGCAGCATGCAGTGCTACGAGGTTCTGTGGAAGCGTACTGGTGATATCTCGGCAAGATTGTCCGTAGCGGCTTCTATTTCCCGTTGTTTGGAAATGTTTCTCCAGCTTATCGTTATTGGCTACGGCCCTATAGTATTGCATCTCAAGGGCATCCAGCGGTATCCTCCTGCCTTTGTCCTCAGCGAGCAAAACAAGGGCGCGTCCCGATGGTGTCAGAAAAAGGGACATGCGCCGGGCGTCACTTTCAACGTCACGGACTAATTTTCTCGCGACACCGATTGACGTGGACATGTCTAAAATCGCTTCTGCGTTGTGGAAGGCTTTTACGATATCTGCATTCTGTTCGCTGGGTGCAAGCACATCCACCGATAGCGCAGTGAAAAGTTCTGTATCACCGGCAATCGAGTTCGCGAGCAATGCCATGGCCTCCGCTTTTTTCCATCCGACAAAATGACCAGTCAACATATGTCTTGCGATGTTGTGGGGCATTAGCCGGTCGTGATCGACGATGGTCCAGGTTCCGAAGCCGCTACGAGAAAGGTTCATTATTGTCTGTGAACCGAGAGCCCCGGCTCCAATCGCGACAATTCGAATGTCGTCCATCGTATTGATGCCATTGAGGCTGGCGGCCGTTGATCGGGTAAGCTGAAAGGATACATTCAGGACATCGAGAACAACATCCTCGCCGCGTTTTGACATGTCGGTATTAAGAAGAATGCCAACCTCTTTGTCCTGTATATCCCAGAGCCCGATTCTGATACCAAGATCACGTATTCGCAAATCGCCAGCGTTTTTTCCGTTCTTTGCCGCATCCCCCAAAAGAAAAGCCCATGTATCGACGACTTCAACCTCTCCATCGTCACTTCTTTTTTTAGGAAACTGGATGACGAGAAGGATATGCGATTCGAGGATAGACTTTTTGTTATTCAGCCAATTCTTGAGGCGGCTCCGTAGCTCGGCAAGAATGTCAAGGCCTGCACGATCCACCAAAGCAGATAGATCGGCTAAAGTGATGGGTCTTTTATAGATTACCCCGTGGGTCTGAGGAGGACATCGGTGTATGCTGGCAACAATGTTCAACGCTCCATCTTGTAGTGGCTGTTGTTGAGCAATCAAGAAAAGCTTTTCTTTCTCAATTGGACGAACGCTAGCAACAAAAATCGGTTGGGCGTCATCGGCTTTTTCTAAGAGACGGTCTGGAAGCACAAGATGCCCAACGTAGTCCATTAGAATTTGCTCTAAGGGTTGATCCTCCTGATGAAGCTCTCCTCTCGCAGTAAGTGCAAGCCAATCCCGAATTCGATGAACAAAGCGCGGAGATGTCCAGCGACGTTTGATTTCTTCATAGCGTTCGCCGTAGATGCAAAGATTTCGCGGAAATTCTTGAATATGCAGGTTAAGATGGGGAACCTGTGGAAAGTCTTTGCGCAGTGCGTGAATAATTGGGAGGGTGCTATCATCCTTATGGAACGTTGCTGCAATCCGCTCAGATGGTCTGACTGGATAGCGGCATAACTGAGGTACCTCAACCTCAACATCGAAGACGACCGTCTCTAAGGCACCTATTTTTCGGCATTCTACGAGGCTGGCAAAAGGAATCTTACCCTCATCAAGCATGAGCACGAGGTCACGAACCTTCTCGATTTCAAGCTGGCCCAAACGCACGATTTCGCCATCTGCTTCGAAAAAATCGGTTTCCATTCGCCTTAACCTGCCCGCGGGGCGCGCTGTGAGGTGACTACATAGGCTGCGCCGAGAACGCTTTTCTTGAGTGTTCCTTTGGTTCTTCCAATTTCAATCACTAAAGGCTCAGGGGCCTTAGATGTCGGGTGCTCCATTGTAACAACGAACTGTCCGCGATGGTCGGTAACAACTTCCTTGTAATACTCGGCTGCCTGGCGGTGCGGAGGCTGATCATCCTTGTCCTCATCCGTGCCAGCCTCGGGAATCGGCTTACTCGTTGAAACCGTTATAGCCCCGTCTTGTCCTTGCCCCTTGTACAACCATTCGACTTGTTCAACAGCCTTTGTCTTGCTCTTGCCCTTTTCAGGACCGATTGACAAGTAACTACAATGATGTGGAAGTTTGGCGATATCCCATTCGAGACGATGGTCGTTGCCCTTACTTGTTGTTATATCCACGATGTCCGACAATATCTCGTGAGTTGAGTCGGCCAAAAGCATGGCCTTCGTCTGGACCCGCTCGATCTCGAAGGTGACTTGCATCACAAGAGAATCTTCGTTTCGGTCCTCGACAGTGTTTTCGTCTTGACGAACGGCAAACGGCGAGTGAACGAAAAACTCGGCTTTATCCAGATAGAGCGAGAATTCGGGAGCAAGTTCTCCCGCGTCAGTAATCATTCGAACTCGGTCGTCGAGTTTGATGCCGTTTCCCTCGCACCATTGTCTTAAGCGTTCCGGACGCGAAAAAACACGGATGCCTCTCCCTTCTCGAAATCGGTGACGCGCCTCTTTCTGGAGGATACGAGCCTCGTCATCATCAGGACCTTGCTCAGTAATGAGGGCAGCAGGCACCCACATGGTATTCATTTTTATTCGGTCATCGCCCTGGTATTTCTTGGCGTGCTCCAAGTAAAAGAATTCCGTTGCACCACTGAAATGGTCTTTGTCGAGGTGGCTAAATGCCACAACATCAAAGTAGTCGCGATTGAATGCCTCGAGATCTTCCCTGAGCTCCTTGGTAAGATCGCACCGCAAGTCGTTCTCATCCTCTGGGTCCCGTGTGTCCGCAAAGTCAAAAAGGATTTTTTTGCCGCACTCCAAATCAATGCGACAGCAGTCGGCATTTCCCAACGGAAACAATGTCATTTTGTGCATGGGTTATCTCCCTCTAATTCTATACAATGGCACATACGGGCACGCCCGCCACTGGAGTGAAAAACCTCTTTTTCCGGCTGGCAGATTCAAAAGACACTTTCGGTAGAATCCAATACCCGGTATTATTCCTGAAGTGCTGGCGTGTGCGAAACCATCCCTCAACCTGGGGATCGCGCAGGTCAGGATTGCCCTGGATGAAGGGCCGTGTTGTATTGAAGAATCTGGCTATTTCCTCGTTAGTCATCTCTTTGTGAACCTTCCGGCTGATCTGCGCCTAACTCTCGTCATGAAATCTCCCTATTCCCCAGCAACTTGAAGGGACTCACAGGGGGGTCGTATTCGTTCCAGTGGCGTCGTCTTACATCCTCGTCAAGCAGGCTCCAGTCCGTTCTATTGGCATGGGAGTGACTTCGGCAATCCAGTCCGCCGGGGGCAGAAATGCCACATTGATCCGTCAGGATAAAACGGTCATGCATCGACTCAGAACCAGGTAAAGATTCCCAGAGGAACACCCTGAATCGATGGCCATCCACCGCTATCAGCGGCCGAAGCTTTTGTTCCCAGCCGGCGAGGTGGTCTGCAACGGTTTGCCCATCGGGCCTCTGTTTGCCCGCTTCCGCATGGATATCGATACGCCCTTGAAGCCTCGCATGCCCTCTTTGTCCAAAAACGTTCGAGCAGATGGTAACCGTGTCGAGGTAGCGTGATTCATGCGAGTTCAGCCAGGGGTCGATAAGCGCCAGGGATTTCGCATGACGCAATATCGGAGCAAGAGCGGCGCGGTAGTCGGCATCCGATTTGGTCAGAGACAATGTCCTCTTTCGTCGCCCGTTCCACTGCGCTGAATCCAAAGAGCCAAAGAACTCGACCAAGGCGTCGCATTCGCGGCCGCAACCGTCTAATAACGGTTGGCTCAGGACAATGGCGTGAAAGGGAAGCCGATCATGCGAATCGAAAGCCAGGTTCAACCATTCCTTATCATTGCCGGGATCGCCAGCCATGCACTTCGGATGTCGAACCATCCGATGCCGATCATGCAGCACCGAAAGACATGTAAGGACTTTATCTTTCAACGCGGGCGAAAGCGTCGTTGTCCGCCTCTCTGTTACATGACGTAACCACCGATCCTTATGGAGGTTTGCCAATAGGCCGTTTTCGGCTATCCCCCGCAAAAGTTCGACCAGAATAATGCTTGCTCTGCCGTCTGAGCTGGCTACGGATGCGTCGAATAGGTCAGGCGTCATGGCAAATTCATAAAGCACAGGCAGCTCCTCCTTCACGCAAACCGTTCCCGGTAGCCTTCTTCAAAGAAGCCGCCCGGCCACGCGTCCAGGAGCTGACCTTCTTCATCTAATTCCAGGTGGCGCACCGCCGACGATGTTCCTTTCGGCTGTACAAACAACACGCACACGTCCTTCGGAGTGATCGGTGGAATGCCTTCAGGCAGTTCGTCGTTGCTGGTTTCACGCATCCGACGCATTACGCGCAAAAGCAAGTGTTCGCTATGCGTTTCAATCAAGAACCTGTTCCTGCCTGGGCCAAGCGCAGATTGGATGAACACGTCTCCCAAGTCGGCCTGGAGCGCTGGGTGCAAATGGATTTCCGGTTGCTCGATGGCGACAATCTGGTTTTGTGACGCATACGAAGTCACAAGTACAGGTAAAACCTGGCTTACACCAATACCCACATCCCGGTGGCTGACAATTGTATTACTCCGCATATCGACAAGGTTGAGTTCCTGAACCTCAGTGAGTTTTGCCTCGTTCTGTTTTATTTTCTCCAGCGCAGAATAAAGTTCTCCGAAAAGGTCCCAATCATATGGTTCACCGCCCGTAAATCTCTGTTCCAACGTTTCAATGACTTTGGTGTAATCCGGGTCAAGGTCGTCTATTGTCAGAAGATGGCGTATACGAAGCTCGTATGGCGTCTGGAGTCGGTCAGCCGCGGAGAGCCATTCATTAACCAGTTTCCGAACACTTGCCTCACGACGAATCACGTCCCACGCGTAGCCTCCGCCGGCATACCAGTTCGGATCGTGGTGCTGAGAAAAGGCCAAATGGCGCGGCGGATAAGACCGCAATGGACCCAAGTATCTGAGCCGCGATAGTTCGCCTGCGACCACCTGCCCTACGCCTCTTAGAATTTCGTCGATCTTGCGGGGAAGGAATGAACGTACTGCCGCGCTCAACTCCTCTTTTCTGCGGGCTTTGCTGATCGTAAAAAGTCTTGCCTGACCGCCCGGGCTGAAAACATTTGATTCCGCCAATCCGTCCGGCAAAAACTGCGTGCTCTTTGCCACCACCTCCGGGACAAGCTCGGCAATCGCCTCATCAAGGCCCTCAAAGTCCTCCGGGTGAATCGTTTCGGTCGTTGTAGAAAGCAGGACCATCGCCTTGATAACTTCCCGAAAAACAGGATGTTCGTGATCCAAGCGGTCGAGCTGAAGCTTACCGTCTCTGCGGCGACTCATCCGGAGAAGGCTCTGACCATCGGCGAGAAGTTCATAGGTGTGAATTTCAGGAATTGACTCCGGGAGCGGGTGGTCCTGATCGTCCAGGTCGATGCCAAGATTGAGGAGCATCGTGACCTGCTTCACGGGCGCGAAGAGTTCCGCGAGCCGGTCCTTGAATGAACTCGTATCCAGGTCCATGGCCCACTCGACCCGGCGATTGGCCTCACGTCTGTGGACATACTGGCGAAATCCTCCCAGATCCACCGATTCGCCACCCACATTGGTGCGATGAACATCCAGATCGCCCGTCTCCTGTGCATGACGGGCGAGAATCATGCTGTGCAGCACGCTCGATTTTCCGGAACTGTTCGCACCATAGATCAAGGTCAAGGGACGGACGGGAATTCGCTGCGATTCTGCAAAGGCCTTGAAATTTCCGATTCGTAAAGCAGTCAGCATTTCGTCCCCCTATCCCAATTCCCTTATGGGCGATGGCGCAATGTCCCAGAACAGTTGCGCAGCACCGCAACGCCCTTTTGCAGGATATCGACTCGAACGCGGCAGGGCGATTTTGGCGATTCTCTCCGACCAACCCTTCATTCTTTCACCCTCATCCTTGTATTTCTCATCCAGCAATCCATCCTCAATTTCGGCCCAGGTCCTTAAAATGTAAGCAAACAGATCCGCGGCTTGAGCCAAAAGGATGTGTTTCGAATCCGCAAAAAACGGAACATCCACAACCTGATCCAGAGCAGTCTGTTTCTTTTCTCGTCCGTAGAATGTATCTATCCATTGAGGCGGCTTATGGATGAGCAGGCTGAGGCCGGTTTCTTCTGAAACCTCCCGGTCAAAGATCAGAACACTATGACCTTTGGTCTTGGCCTCGCGCTGATGCTGCTTTTGGATCTGGAGGGTGCAATGCATTGCAGCGGCGCACCACTTAGATTTGAATTGTTTAAGCCGTTCATCCTTTTTAAGTTTCTTCTCGTACTCTTTCTTATCTATTCCGCTAAACACGCACTTGTGTTTTCTGTTTTCCACCCATTTGAGAACCGCTTCGATAATCTGTGCGCGCTTAACTCCATCTGTGCCGCGCCAAACTCCATTGCCTCGGTAAAACTCACGGGAATGGAATTCGTCCACTCGCCTGCCAGCACTTTCCGAGAGATATGCGAGGAAATCGGCCCAAGCATCTTTTGTGACATGCATTCGGGTCGCATCAACGATAATCCCTGCTACCACAAGGTAGGGTTCATCGCCCATTCCGCTTTCATCGAAGTAGCAGAATTTCATGATTCGACCCCTACATTCAGCGCCTTTGATTGCGCCTCCATTTCAGCCAGGAGTTCCTTCATGTGCGCCTTGCGCCACTTGGCGGTAAGATCGCTGGTGAAGGCACGATGAATGAGATTATCAAACAGTTTTTCGACTTTCTCTGTCGCTTTCTGCTGAGCCTCAACCTGTCGGAGCAAGTTATCTGCAAGGCGGCAGAAGCGGTCTTGTGAATCTCTGGGTGGCACGGCAACTTCCAGAGACGAGATGTCCTTCTGGTTTAGACTCGCCTGATTCACAGCGCGCTTGCACCTCTGCCTGTAGGCGGCCCGAACAGAGTCAGTATTCAGCACCGCGAAGAGGTACTCAGGTTTTACTTGTCTTGCGTCCGGTCGCATCAAGAGAAGGTTCATCCCGTGAATCAGTGGATCGGGCTGGCCTTTATAGATAGCCGTCTTTCCGATGTGCGACTCACTGTTAATATGACTAAACAGAATGTCGCCCGGCTCCATGCGCCATCTTGCCAGTTCTGAGTCGTTGAACTCGACGTAGCGGACTCGTTCTGGGTTGATTATCCCTGCAGAGATGGTCTCAATACGGGTAACGGGATAGCCGTTCCCATCCTGATTCTGTTCCGCTGTCGTACCGTTTCGGAGAAGAGTGAGGAGGTTGCCAACCGTTTCGATTGGAAAGCCATGCGGATTGGTGAGGGGGTCGCCGAACATCTTGTAGAAGAGCGCGGGGAGAATCCGGGCAGCTTTGGCATCAGCCTCAGCACGCTTCTTGCGTAACGCATCAGCCTGATCGAGAATTTCGACAATACGGCGTTGCTCGGAGACTGTCGGAAGTGGCAGCTCAATTTCTTTAACATCGCTATCTGAAACGGCGGGGTAATGAGCTCCACGAACCTTACCACTCAGAATGCCAACGAAATTTGGAGTAGTTGTGAAATAGAAAAGGTATTTCCCGACTATGGCAGATTTGTTGGGGCGTAGGATACAAAAGCCCGTTGATGCGATCTGTCCATCTAAATGCTGTGGAACAACAGCGACGGCATTCAAATTCGGACGGACTGTCGAAACCAATATGTCACCTTCGCGGATTTCTTTTCTTGCTCTGCTTGGTGCGTCTGCCCCGAGAATTTCAGGGACAGAGGTGATGACTTTGAGATTGCGATCAATTGCTGAAATATCAACATACAAAAAGGGATTATCGGGGTTCCTTCTCGGATCGCGCATTCGAGTTCGTAAGCACGTATTTGCTATTTGAACTATGTCCCAAATCATTCGACTGCCTCCACTTCCTGAAGCAGTTTCTCCAGCCCCCCTGCAATGTCACGCTCGATGGTCAGAGTTTCCCGGATAAGCTGCGCAGGGTCGTCATCCGGTGCCTTTTCGGCGATCTGAGGCTTGTAGCGGCCAGCGGCAAGGTTGTAATCGTTTTCGGCAACAGATTTTATGGTCGCCCACCAGCAGCGCGGCTCGTCGCTTCCGGGTTGCAAAAGGGTTCCGGCTTCGACACCCGGCGGATTCGAGAACTTCGATTGCTTGTAGGCCTTCCACTCATTAAGTAGATCAGGGATGTCGTTCCGTTCGGGGGTTTCAGGACGGCCGCCACCGGAAATCTTGTCCGGGTCGAAGCCGTCCGCACGCACCTCATAGAACCAAACCTTTTCGTTGTGTTTGGTTTTCTTATCTTTCTTTGCACCGGAAGAGGGCCGCCTGAAGACCAGGACCCCGGTCTTAACACCCGCGTAGGGCTTAAAAACCCCGGCAGGCAGCGACACCACAGCCAGAAGATCGAAATCTTCGAGCAGTTTACGCCTGAGTTCCACATGCGCCGAGGTCGAACCGAAAAGCAGCCCTTCGGGCACCACCACAGCGCATTGGCCACCCGGAGCCAAGGCCTCCATCATCACACCCAGAAAGAGCAGCTCGCTCTTCTTGGAGTTGGTGGGGAGGTCCTTGCGGATGGATTCCTTGGGGAGCACACCGGCAAAGGGCGGATTGGAAAGGATCACTTTGTAGCGGCGGTTCAGATCGTCCTCGGTGAGGCCGCCCATATCGGAAAGCGTATTGGCACGCTTGACGTTGGCCTGACGGATGCCGTGCAGCACCAGATTCATCATGGCGATGCGCATCATCTGGCGCGATACATCGATACCGTAGATGGACCGCTCCAAAAGCTCCCAGTTGGGAACCTTTTCGCCTGGACCCTTTCGGTAGGTCTGCAACGTCGGGATGTCCTTCTTCGCTTCCTTGATGGACTGGTCGCGTTTTTCCAGCCACTCCTCGCCGTAGATGGGTACTTCCTGAGGCTCGGTCGAGTATCTGGCCAGGATGTACTCGACGGCATCGATGAGGAAGCCGCCGGTACCGCAAGCCGGGTCATAGATCGTGTCCCCAAGGTTGGGGTCCACCATCTCGGCCATCATGGTTCGGATCTGGCGGGGCGTTCGAAATTGACCGTTCAGAGCGGACTGCCCCAGGTGGGTCAGCATGTACTCGAAGATGTCGCCCTTCACGTCGGTGCCGAGCTTGGCGAAGTCGATGCCGTCGATCTCGTCCACCACTTGCTTGAGCACATTGGGGTCAACGACCTCAAGCACGGCGTCGCGGAAATACTCGGCGATCTGCGGCTCCTCCTTCACCAGCGAAGCCATATAGGGGAAGACGTGGTCGCGCACGAAGTCGCGCAGGTCTGTGCCGCTCTTGAAACGCCACTTGGACCAACGGAAACGCTCGGCCTGTTTCGGGTAGAGCAGTTTGCCGTTACCGTTCGTCTGTTTGCCCATGAGCCGGGCCTTGAGTTCGCGGCTGGATTCCTCCTCGTCGAGCAGCTTGAGGTAAATCAGATACGAAATCTGCTCGATATAGGTGACCGGATTGGTCACACCGCCGGCCCAAAGGATGTCGGTGATCCGGTTCAGTTTTCTGCGCAAATCCTGGTTCATCGCTGCTCCTTATGCGACCTTCTTCATGAAGACGGAATCGTTCAAATCCTGGATGATTTCCTTGAGCCCCCTCTCGCCGAAGAGCTCAACGCCCAACTCTGCCGCATTCAAAATGGAAAGTGGCGGCTGGAACAAATCCTCCAGCTCGATGCGGCCACGGGCGATGCCGCGGTTCTTGAGGAGTGATAGATACTGCGCCTGCTGGGGTGTGATCGATTTTGCGACCAGCCATGCCTGGAAATTCTCAGTCAATTCCTCTTCGCGGGGTTTGATCTTGAGGCTGCCAAGAGCGGCCTTGATAAAATCGATCAGGTTGCCACCCGGCTGGCGGTAGGCCCGGCGAAGGTTCTCCTCGTTGAAATACATCTCCGGCCGGTTTAACCGGTCAGCCAGCGCCTTCTCCTCGTCTTCGGTGAGCAATTCTCCTCGCCGGACCTTCTGGATGATCGGGTCATCCTTCACGGCGGATTGAACGCTTGTTTCCCAATTGGTGACATAGTCGCGCTTGTCGACTCGCTCACCCTCCGGCCCCACCTCGACATAGGTAACCGCGTGGAGCCACTCGTCCTCGAGGCCAAGTTCGACAAGGTCGCCTGGCGGTTTGGGTGGTTTGCGTTCGCCGCCAGGAGCATGTCCGCGACCGATGCCGGTGAAAATGTCGGTATCGCTATCGTTGAAGTAGTCGTGGTTACCGAAGAAGTCGTAGATGACGAATTTCTGCTTCTGGATATGATCTGCCGTGCGCGTTCCGCGACCCCTCATCTGTTGGTAGAGGATGGGGCTGCGTACCCGGCGGCACATTACCAGGTGGAGAACTTCCCGGCAGTCGAAGCCGGTATCCAGCATGCCGACACTAACGGCTACCTGCGGATACTCCTCGTGTTTGAATTTGCGGATGAGATCATCGGCGTCCGCAACATCGCTTGTGATAACTTCAGCGTACTGGCCCTTGAGTTCGGGATGCAGTTCATTCAGGTACTGAGTCAATCGGGTGGCATGACGTTTGGTAATGGCAAAGACGATGGTTTTCCCCGGCCCAATCTTTTGGCCCGGTGCGAGGTCCTTATAATTTTCCCATGCGAGTCGGTCGAACTCCTGCACCATTAACCGATTCGTTTGCTCGTTGGTCCATTTGTCCTCAAATTTGGCCGGATCATACGTTTCTTCATCTATCTCTGCGCCTTCGGCAAGAATTTGGGTAATGCCGGTGGCGAATTTATAGGGGCACAGATACCTTTCCCGAAACGCCTGCAAGATCGGGAAGGCAAAGTCCGGCTGGCCGTCGCGGCACTGATAGAACTGGAAAGTGTTCCGCTCGATATAGGCCGAGGGTGTTGCAGTCAGTCCTATGTGAAGCGCATCAAAATGAGTGAGCGCCGTCTGCCACGAGCCATAAATAGAGCGGTGGCATTCGTCGGCGATGACCACGTCGAAATAGCCGCTGGTAAATCCCGTGTAGCGGCTGATCATGGTCTGAAGCAGGCAGACCGTAATCTGTTGTTCCTGCCGGCCCATGCCTGGGCGCAACCAGTAGCTGCTGTACTGGTTCAGGATGTCTTGAATGGCTTCGAGCGCCTGTTTGGCAAGCTGCTCTCTGTCTACCAGAAACAGTACACGCTCGGCGCGTCCGGCCTGGATAAGACGCTTGATATAGATGGAGACGAGGTCGGTCTTGCCAGTGCCGGTGGGTAGTTCAATCAGAAACCGCCGCTTGCCGAGCTCCACAGCTTGGTCCAGCGCCTGCATAGTCTCTCGCTGGTACGAACGCACCTGCCGGGTCTCGCCTTGGCGCAGGTAATACTCGGGGATTTCTATCGTCGCGAGCGGTTTGCGGGTGGTTCGCATTTCCACCAAGCGCTCAAGGTCGCGGCGTGAGAAAAAGGAATTTACGATCCGGGCATCGTCGTTGCCGTAGTCCCAGAAATAGATGAGTTCACCATTCGTAAGAAAGATGAACGGTGAGCCGATTTTTTTGGCGTATGGTAGCGCCTGTTGTTTTGCCGTGTAAGGTTCTATCGCAGAGCGTTTCGCTTCAACGATGGCGAGCGGCCGTCCGCGACGGTCCATCAAGACATAGTCGGCACGGCCGGTTGGTATCTCATCACCGTCTTTCGTTTTACGGCTGGGTTGGTACCCGTAGGGGGCAACGGGTTCAGAAATCACCCAGGATGTGTCACGAATAGATACCTCAGTGAGCACCTGCGACTTGTCGGCGGGGTCCCACCCCGCTTGGCGGAGCAGATCGTCGATGACAATCCTCGCATCTGCTTCAGTCGAATAATCCTTCACAGGCGCTCCTCCTGAAATTCCAGCCGATCACTGCCACTCGGGAAAGTAATCCGCAAGATTCGTGTTTCTGAAATAGACCTCGCAGACCAGGCGTCCTCGGTCGATCTTGTGGGCCGTCCGGAGTTCGACTTGCCCCGCATATATGAGCTTTGACAACTTGTCCTTAGCCGCTTGGCCTCCATAGGCGTGAAGCTCCGGGGCATCGTAGCCCGCCGGGCGGACTCGGGTGCCCGTCTCACCATTCCATTTCCATAGAGGGTTGACCTCGAAAGTATCTCCGTCGATGATTGATGTGACCGTAAATGTTGGCATGGCTGCTCCTTTCTGGTTTCGGACCCTTGATCGGTCTGTCTGTGCCCGATAGAAAGCAAAGCCCATGCCACTTCCCGGAATGAGCGACAACCCATTGTTATCACAAGTTTTAGTATCCTTGTCGTTATCCCTGGCATCATCTTATCCTTCAACCCAGGTTGAAACATCTTAAACCCTGGTTTAAGTCTTTGGTCTCGATTGCAAGAACTTGTGCACCGCCTGCGGCGTGATCCCAAGCATTCGAGCCGCTTGGCTTTGGTTGCCGTTGGCTGCTTCAAGCGCCCGGAGAATCATTTGCTTCCGGGCGCTCCCGAGAAACTCATCCAATGAGAATCCCTCGTAGGGCTCGGGAAGTGCATCCAGTGGGTCCGCGTAGGTGACCGGTTCCATGATTAGGAGGGCGCCTGCGTCCAAAACATCATTGCGGCAAAGACGAACAGACCTCTCGATGACGTTTTCCAAATCGCGTACATTCCCCGCCCAGTTGTGAGATTGCAACCTGGACAAGGCTTCCGCCGACAACCTCTTGGGTCGTCGCAAAGAGCCATTCAACCTATCGAGAATGTGAAGCGCCAGTTTGGGAATGTCAGAGCGTCTTTCACGGAGCGGAGGAAGTTTGATTTCGCCGACGTTGAGCCTATAAAAAAGATCTTCACGGAATTTACCTTGCCTCACCAGCTTGCGTAAGTCCCGATTCGTTGCACCTACAATCCGCACGTCAACCTTATGCGCCTTGGCTTGTCCGATCGGCTCTACCAGTCCATCTTGCAGAACTCTCAGCAACTTGGCCTGTGCGGGTATGGGAAGCTCTCCGAGCTCATCAAGGAAAAGGGTCCCCTTATCCGCCGTATCGAACTTGCCAACCTGGTCGTTGATCGCGCCAGTAAAGGCTCCTTTCTTGTGACCGAACAGCAGGCTTTCGACAAGATCTTCTGGAATCGCTGCACAATTTACAGCGACAAAGGTCTCTCGCGGCCTTCCACTCAAACGGTGAATGTACCGTGCGAATAGCTCCTTGCCGGTCCCTGTCTCGCCAAAAATGAGGACCGGGGCCTGTGATGGAGCCAGCATCGCACCCATCTCGAGTGAACGCTGCATCGCAGAGTGATCTCCCACAATACCAAGCTGCACTCTGACGGAATCAACATCGGCTTGGCTCTCTTCAACAGGAATCGATACATCCTGGAACCTGACGGTAGGGAACTCACGCGAGGACAAATCCACCTCGGTCACGAGCGGGTGTTGTTTTGTTACAAAATGCGGTGGTCGCACATGGAGGATGCGGGCGGGAATTTCGCCGGAAGCCGTAAGGAGAACCCAGCAGGCATGCATATGGGGCGTTCCCGACGCGACTGCAACAAAAAAACGTGCTGAAGTAAAATCCTCAAGAATTCTGACAAGATGAGCCCTAAGTCCATTAAATATTTCTTGGTAATTCGTCGGATCAGTAAGGTTGATTTCTAATACGTGAACCAGACTACCACGATGAAGCTTCGTGATAGCGACCTTTGTTTCCTCGGTAACACGCTGTGTGCTTGGGGTATCGAAAAGAAAAATATGATCGAATGAGCGGATGGTCAGGAGGGAAAGGATGGGCCCAGGCTGTTCCTCCTGGTCAACCAATCCTTTGAAATAAGGATCATGAAATCCTGTAAATGTCAGCAGAACATCCATCACTTCTTTCTCGTACCTGGATTCTGAGAGTCGGACTCCGCTGCTCCCCCTGTCTTTACCCACTCGTCCACCTCTTCCTTGCGGAATTTCCAGAGGCGTCCCATCCGGTGCGCCGGCATCTGCTTTTCAGATATCCATTTGTAGACCGTATCCCGCTTGATGCCGAGATAGGCCGCAATCTCATCTACGGAAAGCCATCGATCTTCCATCACTTACTCCAGTCGCACAGGGTCGCGTCCCGTCCTGAACGGCCTCAGTCCTTCGGTTATGCCAAAAGCCCGGTGCAGGATAGCCCCATTGGCTTTCATCAGGTCCGATCAGAACAAACTGGCATACATTAAACGAAAGACGGAATGATTGTCAAATCATTTTCCGATTACCACATGGGAGCCCCGATTCAACTGGGCTGTTAAACAAGGCGACTTAAAAAACGGAGAACGAGAGAATTCAGCGTTTGTTTCGGGGTCCAAAAGCCATTTTCGAACTCACAAAGCGTCGATGTACATGAAACAGCAGGTTTTCAGGAGAATGGAGAAATGGGCGGGGAATGTCGGAAAAGGCGTAACTTTTTGAAATTGCGACCATTAGAAAGACGAAGCCCCGCATCGTTGATGCGGGGCTTTATCCGTTAAGCAACCGGTTCGAAGAGGGTTGCATTCGTTGTTGGCTCCCCAGCACGGACTCGAACCGCGGACCCGATGGTTAACAGCCATCTGCTCTGCCAACTGAGCTACTGGGGAATAAGTTTGGCCGATCTATTTTTTTAACCTGGATCTCAGCCTTTGCATAAATTGGCTGTCTACCTCAGCGCGATATAAATGTCAATATAAAAAACAGCAAAATCCGGTTTGCTCCCGGTGCGATTCCAGAGACGCCTACAAGGGACGGACGCGCTCCGACGAACGGGTTGCTACCGGTCCACTTTGATATGAAGCTCATCGAGCTGACCCGCCCCGGCTTCGGAAGGCGCATCGGTCAGAAGGCAAACCGCCTTTGTCGTTTTCGGAAAGGCAATGATATCCCGAATGGAAGACTGGCCGCAGAGAATCATCACCAGCCGGTCGAAACCAAAGGCAATCCCACCGTGGGGAGGCGCCCCGGAATCCAGCGCCGAAAGAAGAAAACCGAATTTCTCCTCGTAGGTGGCCGGGTCCATGCCCAGGGTTTCAAAAACCTTTTTCTGAAGGTCCGTCCGATGGTTGCGGATGCTTCCGCCGCCGATTTCACTGCCGTTTAAAACCAAGTCGTAGGCCCGAGACCTTACGGAAAGCGGATCGTCCCGGAGGAGCCCGTAATCGGATTCAAGGGGCGCGGTAAAGGGATGGTGAAGCGCCTGATACCGCTTTTCCACCTCATCGTATTCCAGGAGCGGAAAATGGGTGACCCAGACGAATTTGAATTGTTTTTCGTCGATCAGGCCGAGCTTGCTTCCCAGGTGATTTCGTAAATAGCCGAGGGCTTCGTTTGCGATTTTCGCCTGGTCCGCCACAAGCAGGACCAGGTCGCCGGGCTCCGTTTCCAGCCGCTGGGACAGAAGTTGCCGAGCCTTTTCATTGAAAAACTTCGCAATGGGAGACTGCCATCCGTCCTGCCGGATCTTGATCCATGCAAGCCCCTTTGCCTTGTACACGGTAATCAATTCCGAAAGGGCATCGATCTCCTTTCGTGAAAATTCGGCACAGCCCTTTGCATTCAGCGCCTTGACCACTCCCCCATTTTTCACCGCATCGGAAAATATCTTGAAATCCGAAGATTCGGCGATATCCGAAACGTCCTTCAGTTCGAGGCCGAAACGCAGGTCCGGTTTGTCGAGGCCGAAGCGGTTGACCGCGTCCTGGTATAACAGCCTGGAAAAGGGGAGTTCCAGGGTGATGCCGAGAACGTCTTTGAAAAGGGTCGCCATCATGTTTTCCGAAACGCGGATGATATCCTCTTCCCCCACAAAAGACATCTCCATGTCGATCTGGGTGAACTCCGGCTGACGATCCGCCCGGAGATCCTCGTCCCGGAAGCATCGGACGATCTGATAA
>JAHDSC010000107.1 GCA_018432925.1 Desulfobacterales bacterium
AAGAAGCAGAAGCGGAAGAGGCCGAAAAGGAGTCCAAGGAGATCACCGATGGAGAAGAGATCCGTGAGGAGGGGTCGAGGTAGTAAAATCGAAAGAAGAGCGGAAGATGAAAATAGAAAAGGATGCATTAAGACCAACCCTTCACGAAGTGTTCGATGTTTTGGCGGGCACCCTGGAATCCCACCGAATCGAATTGAAAGCCCAGGAGGTGGGAACGATCAGCTTCGTGGGTCCTGGTGTGGTAAGGGTCGAGGGTTTGAGAGGTGTCCGATCTCAGGAACTTCTTCGTTTTCCCGGCGAACGATTGGGAATGGCATTTGATGTGGGCCCGAAGGAAACCGGCGTCGTCCTGCTTGACGAAAGAGAAAATATGGAGGCGGGTGACGAGGTTCAGCGCACAGACAGGGTGCTTGATGTTCCCGTGGGCGATGCCTTGGTGGGCCGGGTGATAGACGCCCAGGGGCGTCCTCTGGACAATCTTGGAATCGTGCGCAGTTCGGAGCGCCTTCCCGTGGAGCGGCCTGCTCATTCCATAATGGATCGTCTCCCGGTGACGGTACCGCTTCAGACGGGGCTCAAGGTAGTGGATGCCCTGATTCCCATCGGCCGGGGACAGAGGGAGCTGATCATCGGAGACCGGCAGACAGGTAAGACCGCGATTGCCGTAGACGCGATCATCAACCAGAAAGACAAGGACGTTCTATGCCTCTATTGTGCCATTGGCAAACGCTCCTCGGCGGTGGCCAAGGTCATCGCCGATCTTCGTCAAAGAGGTGCCATGGAATACAGTATTGTGGTGGTGGCCACTGAAGACGATCCGCCGGGGCTTCAGTTTATCACGCCCTATGCCGCCATGACCTTGGGCGAATATTTTATGGAACAGGGAAAGGACGTGTTAATCGTGTTTGACGACCTGACCCGTCATGCCCGGGCATACCGGGAGCTTTCTCTCCTTCTCAGGCGCCCGCCGGGTAGAGAAGCTTACCCCGGAGACATCTTCTTTATCCATTCGCGGCTCCTGGAGCGTTCCACCCACCTTCGCGAAGAACTGGGGGGAGGTTCCCTGTCGGCTTTGCCGGTCATCGAGACGGAGGCTCAGAATATTTCCGCGTATATCCCTACAAACCTGATTTCCATTACGGACGGGCAGATATACCTCTCGCCGGATCTGTTTCAGAAAGGACTTTTACCCGCCATCGATGTAGGCAAATCCGTCTCCCGAGTAGGTGGGAAAACCCAGCTTAAAGCTTATCGAGCCGTGGCCGGCGATCTTCGTCTCTCCTATTCTCAGTTCGAAGAGCTGGAGACATTCGCCCGTTTCGGCACCCAACTGGATGAGGAAACCCGCAAGACCCTCGAACGGGGACGCAGGGTCCGGGAAGTTTTCAAGCAGCCGCAATCTACACCCATGCGGGTGGCCGAGCAGATCGGCATCCTGGTGGCCTTGAACGAGGGGATATTTGATCCGATTCCTCTGGACGAAATAGCGGAAACGGAGGAGAAGATACGAAAGGCAGTCACAGCGGAACTGGGCGATTTGTGTCATCGAATCGAGCGGGGTGAAGAAATCAGCCAGGATGATATAAGGGCCCTGGCGGAAACGGCACGAAAAGCGAGAGGGGAACCGATCGTCAGTCATCACATGCAAGTAAACAGTGAGTAATGGACGGTGGAAAGCAAAATTTCATCATCTCACGTCACGCATCATATGTCATTGATCGACGTTCCCGCCGATTCCGATGAAACGGGAAGCCTGCTCTGAAAAGAAGGTTTGAATGGAGACCCTCGAGGAACTGAAACGAAGGATTGAGAGTACGAAGGACCTGCAATCCGTTGTAAAAACCATGAAAGCTCTGGCCGCCGTCAGGATCCGGCAATATGAAAAGGCCGTTGAATCCCTCGGCGATTACAACGAGACCGTGGAAATGGCCCTTCGCGTTATTTTTCTGAACCGTCCCCAAATTATGTTGGGCGCGAGGCCGGGGTCAAGAGATCGACTGGGCGCAATCGTGTTCGGATCCGACCACGGCATGTGCGGACAGCTCAATGATCAGGTGGTCTCACACACACTGAATGAGATTGTGAGATTTTCTCAGGCGGGCACTAGGAATCGTTTTATAATGGCTGTAGGTGAGCGTGTCAGGGGTAGGCTTGAAGACGCGGGCCAGCCTGTGGATGAGAGTATATCGGTACCAGGTTCCGTAACCGGCATTACACCTTTGGTTCAAGACATTCTGGTCAAAATCGAAGCATGGCACGACAAGAAAGGCCTGAATACCGTATTGTTGTTTTACAGTAAATACATCTCCGGCGCTTCCTATCGACCGAAAACCGTGAACCTTTTACCGGTGGACAGAAAATGGCTCTCCAATTTACGAGAGAAAGGATGGCCCAACCGGTGTCTGCCCATGTTTACAATGGATTGGGAACTTCTGTTTTCGGCGTTGATTCGCCAGTATATTTTTGTGTCGCTTTTCCGAGCTTTTGCCGAATCCCTGGCCAGTGAGAACGCCAGTCGTTTGGCTTCCATGCAGGGAGCGGAAAAAAATATTCAGGATCGACTAAGAGAACTCAATATGCGATACCACCAGCAGCGACAGACGTCAATTACGGAGGAACTTTTGGATATCGTATCCGGATTCGAGGCTCTGAAAACCGGTAACCAGTGAACACTCGTGTGTGAACTTTAATGTAAAATCGAAAATGATCAATCATATCCCATTGATTAACAGACCATGCATCACCGGAAAGATAACCAGTGAACGGTCTCCCCGGGAAGACGTTGGGTATGCATCGGAAAACCGTGATGGAGAAAACCACAAACGCTCCTGGAATTGCGGCGCGGAAGGTCCGGCAGACGACCCGGACGTATGCCGCTTTCGGGACCGCCAGAAACGGAATCTTCTCGCCACCCTGCTACTTTCCCAGGGTGTACTCATGCTTTTGGAGGGCGACGAAATCGGCCGGAGCCGGCAATGCAACAATAATGCATACTGCCGGGACAATGGAATTTCCTGGTTTGACTGGTAAAAAGTCGAGGAAACCCTTCTCGGATTTTGTCGAACCCTTATCCGCTACCGCAAATCTCATCCGGTTTTTCGTCGCCGTGGCTGGTTTCAGGGATGTTCGATACATGACAACGACATGGATGACATCGCCTGGTTCACCAAGGATGGGGAGAAAATGGCTGAGGGGGACTGGGCGCAGGGATACGCCAAGTCGCTTGGAATCTTTTTAACAGGCTGTTGAAAAACTGCGCCTGAGGCCGCCATTCAGCGTTGCACGGCTCTCTCCAATGCTCACATATGCTTGAATATGCTGCGCTTGTCGCTTCGCCGCGCGCCTTGCCTGACGGCCTGAT
>JAHDSC010000018.1 GCA_018432925.1 Desulfobacterales bacterium
CCCGTATCCACGTGAGAAGATATAAAAGAATACACGGAGTAGGCCAGGCCCCTGCGCTCCCGAATTTCCTGGAAGAGCCTTGAACTCATGTTGCCGCCGACGATGGTATTCATCAGAGACAAAGCATATCGACGGTGATCGGTCACGGAAATCCCGTTTGTGCCCAAACAGAGGTGAACCTGCTCCAGATCCTTTGGGCATAATTCGACCAGCGAACGCCCCCGGGGAGTTGCGCGTTTCGGTGCGCCGTGACCCGGTTGAATCGATTCAAAAGCCGGCCCAACCAAATCGACAAAACTATCATGCTCCAGGTTGCCCGCAGCCGAAATCACGATACACTCCGGCTGGTAATAGCGGCGGAAAAATTCTTTAATGGCATCCGAATCAAACCTAAGGATGTTTTCGAAATTTCCCAGAATCGATCTTCCAAGAGAGTGATCGCCCCAAAAACCGTTTCCCAAAAGGAAATAAACGTAGTCCTCCGGAGTGTCTTCAAGCATCTTGATTTCCTGAAGAATGACCGGCCGTTCTTTTTCAATATCTTCCGCATCAAACCGGGAATTCAAAAATATATCGGAAAGGATATCAACCATCGTCGCAAGATGCGTGTCCATCACCTTGGCGTGATAACAGGTATGCTCCATGGCCGTGAAGGCATTTGTATGACCGCCGATGGCATCAAACTCTTTGGCAATCTCAAACCCGGTCCGCTTGCCGGTTCCCTTGAAAATCATATGCTCAATAAAATGGGAAAGTCCGTTTTCCACGGGGCTTTCATCCCGTGCACCGACATTGACCCATACTCCCATCGAAACGGAACGGACAAAGGGCATCTTTTTCGTTATGATCCGGATGCCGTTGCCGAGAAACGTTTTGTTTACCGAGTGGCCCATCGTTTTATTTGTTTTGCTCTTCTAAAACCGCTTTGTGGCTGAGCCGGATTTTTCCGTCCCGGCTTATTTCAAGCACCTTGACCTTGATACGGTCTCCTTCCTTAACCACATCCGCAACCTTTGTGACCCGTTTGGATGCAAGTTGGGAAATGTGAACAAGGCCGTCAATATTCGGCAATATCTGGACAAAGGCCCCGAAATCAGTGATCTTTACCACCGTCCCTTCGTAAACTTGACCGATTTCGGGCTCCCGGATGATCTCATTTATTTTTCTGACGGCCGCCTCTCCTTCCTCTTTTGAGGTGGCGGCAATCTTGACCAGACCCGAATCGTCGATTTCAATTCGCGTGCCGGTTTCACTCTGAATCGCTCGAATCATTTTTCCCCCCGGTCCGATGACTTCACGAATTTTGTCCGGTTTTACTTCTAAAGTGAAGACCTTGGGCGCATAGGGGGAAATTTCCGCACGAGGTTTATTCAACGCCTCCAGCATTCTTTCAAGGATGAAAAGTCGACCGATACGCGCCTGTTCAAGCGCTTTTTTCATGATGTCCTTTGAAAGTTCATGAATTTTAATATCCATCTGCAGTGCGGTAATTCCTTCATTCGTGCCGGCAACTTTAAAATCCATGTCACCGAAATGATCCTCATCGCCGATAATGTCGGACAGGATAACCACATGATCTTCATCGGTTAAAAGGCCCATGGCAATACCGGCAACCGGGGTTTTTATCGGGACACCTCCATCCATCAAAGCAAGACTGGCCGCACACACGGTTGCCATGGATGAAGAGCCGTTGGACTCGAGCACCTCGGAGACAATACGAATCGTATAGTCAAAGTCTTCCTTGGCGGGCAGGATCTTTTCGATTGCCCGGGTGGAAAGTCCGCCGTGACCGATATCCCTGCGACTGGGTCCGCCCAGTCGTTTCGTTTCGCCGACGGAGAAAGGCGGAAAATTATAATGGAGCATAAAAGGTCTGTATTCATCTCCCATCAATGTTTCGACGCGCTGCTCGTCGGGTCCCGATCCCAGCGTCAAAACACCGAGCACCTGCGTTTCACCGCGCGTAAAAAGAGCGGAACCATGAGGCCTGGGCAGAACCCCGACCTCACAAGTAATGGGTCGGATTTCATCAAATCTTCGGTTGTCGATGCGCCGCCCTTCCTTCAGGGCAAGATCCCGGCAGATGGTTTTCTGAAGCTCGTTGAGCCCATCGTAAACTTCGCCTTTTTGATCCACATAATCTTCGCCGAGTCGTTGAAAAATTTCCATCTTGACGGCGTTGACGGCATGGTTGCGCTTCATCTTCTCAGGAACCAGAATGGCTTCACGCAGGCGGGATTTGGCGGCAAGTTCCATTTCCCCGACCAGTATTTCTTTCTTTTCGGGTGGCTGGAAAAGCCTTTTCGGCACTCCGATGATCTCTTTAAGTTTTGCCTGGAGATCGATCAGCGGTTGCATCGCCTTGTGGCCCCAAAATATGGCTTCGAGCATGTCATCCTCCCGGACAATGTTGCCTCCGCCTTCCACCATGACCACACCGGTTCTCGATCCGGCGACAATGATGTTAATATCGCAGTCTTTGATTTCACAGATACTCGGATTGATTTTAAATTCCCCGTCGATTCGTCCGACACGAACCGATGCAATCGGTCCTGCAAATGGGATGTCCGAAATTTCAAGGGCAGCCGATGCCCCGATCATCGCCAGAACGTCCGGATCATTTTCCTGATCCATGGACAGAACCGTTGCAATCACTTGAGTTTCATAAGGATAGGCTTTGGGAAAAAGGGGACGGATCGGCCGATCGATCAGACGTGCGGTCAGCACCTCCTTTTCGCTGGGCCTGCCGATTTCGCGTCTGAAATAATTTCCCGGTATCCGACCCGCGGCATAAATCTTTTCCTGATATTCAACCGAAAGGGGTAAAAAATCAACAGATCCCCTTTCTTCATCGGAGGAGACAACCGTTACCAAAACAATGGTTTCCCCGTATTGAATCACAACCGAACCCGATGCCTGTTTGGCAACCTTGCCTCCTTGGATGCTCAGGGTTTTTCCTCCGACTTCTGTTTTAAGCAAAATTTCCATATTTGTCTCCCGAGAGGATTCCCCCTGCTTGCAGTTTTAGAGAGAATTTCATGTTTGTATCTCCTAAGAAGCCGCCTGCACCGGCAACCAGATAAACGTTGTACCGTTTCCTCGGTCTCGGCACGCTGAAACAACGGATCATCTCGACCTCCCATCCGCATCTTTACGACATTTGAGACGGCGGACGGTCGCCCGTTCGGTATCCATTCGTAGCATCAACGCGAAAAAACAAAGAATCGGCATATCTCTTCCCTATGGTCCGATTTGCACCCGCATCCGGACAAGGACACCATGTTTTTTGAAAAAGCAGGCTATCTTCTGAGTCCAAGGTTTTCGATGATTGTTCGATACCTTTGAATGTCTTTGCCTTTTACATAGTTCAAAAGCCGCCGCCGCCTACCGACAAGCATCAACAATCCTCTTCGGGAGTGATGATCCTTCTTATGGGTTTTGAGGTGCTCGGTAAGATAAGAAATACGATGGGTGAGAAGCGCGACCTGAACTTCCGGTGAGCCGGTATCTTTTTCGTGCAGTTTAAATCGACCAATTAAATCTTTTTTGTTTTCTGATGTTAAAACCACTGTTTTATTGCCTCCTGTTGTAAAAGAAAAATTCTGCATATCTTAACCCAAGCCATGGATATGGAATTTTGTTTCGAGAACTTTTCATAACGCCCCTTTCCGTCCGATTCCTCTGTAAAACTCAAATCTTTACCTCGGAAATTCGCACGGTATTTCCGAGTTAAAGATGATAGACCTCCCGGACCTTAACGAAATAGAACATTTTTCAAATTTCTCGTTCCTATATCGGTTTCAGGTAAAACAAACAACAAGTTTATTTGTTGAAAACGCAGCAGTAACGATAGGGCCTGCTTTGCTCTTTACGACTTAAAACGGCAAGCAGATCGTCACTGTTGTCAACAATTTTGATAAATCCTTTTGCAATGCCCGTCGATTCGGATATGAAATCGTTTTCGGTAATGATGCGGCCATGCATGATTTTTGCGATCAAATTCTTATCCGCGACATGCGCAGGCATTTTCCTCAATGCACTCGACATGTTTATTAGCCGGCCGGATAATTTTCCCGTTGATGCAAGTTCTTTTACTTCCGCCAAAGAGATTGCCTCTTGAATCGTAAAGCCTCCACTTTCGAGCCTTCTAAGGGCTTTAAGGTGTCCACCGCATCCAAGCGCCTTCCCAATATCTGAACAAAGGGCCCGTATATAGGTTCCGGAGGAACAGGACACCTCGAACCGGATCTCAGGCAAACGAATATCCAGTATCCTTATGGAGGAAATAAAAACCCTCCGAGCCGGTTTCTGAAACGGTCGCCCGGTTCGGGCCAGCTTGTATAGAGGAATTCCTTGATGCTTAAGAGCCGAAAAAATCGGGGGAAACTGCTCGATCGATCCCTCGAACCGCTTAAATACCGATCGTATCGTTTTTTCCGAAAACTCGACCGGATCACATTGTGACATGATATTTCCAGTGGAATCCTGTGTGTCGGTTTCAACCCCCAGGCATATTACGGCTTCGTATTTCTTTTCGTCATTCAAAAAAAAACGGGCCAGGCGGGTTGCATGATTGATGCAGCACACGAGAACACCGGTGGCAAATGGATCAAGCGTACCGGTGTGACCTGCCTTTGCGGCTTTCATCTGTTTTTTTACAAAGGCGACCACCCCGGCGGATGTCATTTTTTCGGGTTTATCTACAACAAGAACCCCGCTCAATTTGTCCCGCACGTTCTCGGTCATAATCTTTCCGACAATTTAACAATTTGAGATTTTAAATCATTCAGTGTTGAATCGATACTGAATCCGGCAGCGCCGTAATGGCCGCCGCCGCCGAAAGAAGAAGCGATTCTCGCCACGTCAACGGTTCCATCGGATCTAAGGCTGACATTAAAGCTTTTCAAGTCTTTTGATTCTTTATTGCCGTTCGGGTTCTCCTGTATCAGCACCGCGACCTTGACGTCATCAATACGGGCGTAATTGATAAAACCGTCGATATCTTCCGGCTGCGTCTCCGTTTCTTCAAGCATGTTTTGGGTAAGCGTCATTACGGATAGCTTGCCGTTTTGTGAAATCTCAATCGAGTCAAGAGCCAAATTCAGAAGTTTTATGCGACCCAGCGAGTACGTTCCATATACATGCTGCGCAACATCGTATGGATCGACCCCCATATCGATCATCTCCTGGCAGATTTCAAAAGCAGCTCGATTGGTATTTGAAAAACGAAAGGATCCCGTATCGGTTAAAATTCCGGTATAGATGCAGGTGGCTATTTCTTTACTAATCCGGAGGCCCATTTTTCGGATCAATCGATAAATGATTTCGGCTGCGGCACAGGCGGAAATATCGATAAGTTGCAGCTGTCCAAAGTATGTGTTCGTAATATGGTGATCGATGTTGATAATGGCGGGTATACGGGAAACGATCGGAGCGGCCTTCCCGATTCTCTGCAGGTCGCCGCAATCAACGATAATTGCCGTGTCATAACTGTTTCCCTCACTGCCGACGGTTCGAACAATATGATCGGTCGATGGTAAAAACCGATAGATTGCCGGTATGGAACTTTCAATGTATAAAGTGGTCTTTTTGTTGAACGCTTCCAGTGAAAGTCCCATGGCGACGAGCGAACCGATTGCATCACCATCCGGATTATTGTGAGTGGCGATCAAGATATGGTTACTTTTTCTCAGGTGCCGTATGATTGGATCCATTTTCCGTTCTTAGAGATTGCAGCAATGCATCGATATGCGATCCGTAATCAAAAGATTCATCGTAATAAAATCGAAGCTCGGGCATATAGCGCAAACCCAGTTCACCGGCAAGGATGCGTTTTATATATCCGAGCGCATTTTTGAAACCTTCGGCTGCCGCCTCTTTGCAGTTCTTGTTATCCGATGTAATATAATAAATTCGTGCAATTCTTAAATCTGCGGATGTCTTCACCCCGGTGATTGTGATGGTTTTCAGGCGAGGATCTTTAATCCCTTTCCGCAACAGATCCGAAAGAATTTTTTTAATCAACCCCGATACCCTTTCAGACCGTTCAAAGGATTTCATAAATTGATAAGCTCCATTTCCGTATCGATGATTTCAGCAAGCCCCAAACTGTCCGCAAGGTTAAACATCTTGTCTATTTTTGAATTGATGACCGCTCGGTCGTTGCCGATGAGAGCAAATCCGATCTCCGCCTTTTGATGAATATCGTTCGCGCCCACCTCAGCCACAGATGCATTAAAAGCATTGCGCAGTTGACTGATGGCGGACTTTACGACCTTTCGTTTCCCCTTCAGGGAATGGCAGTCATGAAGCCTGAATGTAATTTTTCCTATGCCGACGACCATCATTAAAATCGCTTGACGGAAGGAACGCTTCAGTTGAGGACACACCGTCATACAACTTTTTAAGCAGGGGGATAACAACGGCTCCTCAAAATACGGCGGTCCGTAAAAACCGATTTTTCAATCTCTCCCGGCCGCAGCAGCGCTGCGTGTCCTATTCAAGTTCAGGTTTGATCTCCTCGAGAAAATAACATTCGATTATATCGCCGATTTTTATATCATTGTAATTTTCAATGCCGATCCCGCATTCATATCCGTTCTGGACTTCCTTGACATCCTCTTTAAACCGCCGGAGTGAAGAAATTTTTCCTTCATGGCAGACAATTCCATCTCTGATCAGGCGTAAGAGCTGTGCCCGCTCAATCTTTCCATCCGTAACATGACAGCCCGCAATCGCTCCGACTTTTGGAACCTGAAAAACTTCCCGAACCTCCGCTCTGCCAAGAATCCGCTCTTCATAAGTGGATGCCATAAGCCCGACAATCGCATCCTTTACGTCTTTTATCACATTGTAGATGATATTATAGTAACGGATGTCCACATTTTCTTCGTGGGCCAACTCCTCAACCTTCGCACTCGGCCGAACGTTGAATCCAATCACAATAGCTTCGGATACGGAAGCCAGAGAAACATCGGATTCGGTTATGGTTCCGGTAGCGGAATGAATCACATTGATTTTTACCTCCTCCGTGGAAAGCTTGGAAAGGGAATCCTTAAGAGCTTCAATGGAACCGTGTACATCGGCTTTTATTACAAGATTGAGTTCCTTGACTTCACCTTTCTGCATCTTCTCGAACAGTTTTTCAAGGCTCAATCTGCTTGTTTTGGCAAGTTCTTTGGATCGCTGTTTCTGAATCCGGTGAAGGCTGACCTGCTTCGCATCCTTTTCGTCTTCAATTGCAAACAGTTCATCGCCTGAAACAGGGACGCCGGAGAGTCCAAGGATTTCCACGGGGATAGAAGGCCCTGCCGATTTGATCTGCACGCCTCGATCATTCAGCATGGCACGGATCTTACCGTAATGAACCCCGCACACAACCGCTTCTCCGGCGTGAAGTGTTCCTTCGTGTATCAGTACGGTGGCAACCGGCCCTCGGCCTGAATCCAATTTTGATTCAATGACATGACCTCTGGCATGCTTATGCGGATTGGCTTGCAGTTCCAGCATCTCGGCCTGCAGCAAAATCATATCCAGCAGTTCATCAATCCCCTCGTTCTGTTTTGCGGACACCTTGACATAAATCGTATCACCGCCCCATTCCTCAGGAACCAGCCCTATTTCGGAAAGTTGCCTCTGAACACGATCAGGTTCCGCACTTGCCTTGTCTATCTTGTTGA
Source organism: Desulfobacterales bacterium (assembly GCA_018432925.1). GTDB lineage: Bacteria > Desulfobacterota > Desulfobacteria > Desulfobacterales > JAHDSC01 > JAHDSC01. The sequence goes on from JAHDSC010000018.1 coordinate 7,680, forward strand.
TGGCGACGATTATCGGAACCCCGGCAGCCTTGGAGTGGTTGATCGCTTCAATTGTCTGGGGCATAACCCCGTCGTCGGCGGCAACAACGAGAACAACCAAATCCGTAACCATTGCTCCACGACTCCGCATGGCAGTGAATGCTTCATGACCCGGGGTATCCAGAAAAACAATCTGACCTTTATTTGTAGAAACATTGTAAGCACCGATATGTTGTGTAATGCCTCCCGCTTCAATCTCAGTAACATTGGTTTTACGTATTACATCGAGAAGAGATGTTTTCCCATGATCCACATGGCCCATAATGGTTACCACCGGCGGCCGCTGGGTTAACTTTCCGGGCTCATCCTTTTCCGTCCCCAGGAAAGATTCTTCCGCAAAGGAAGCTTTTTCCAATTCGTAACCGAATTCTCCGGCAACCAAAACCGCAGTTTCGAAGTCAATGACCTGATTTACAGTTACCATGACACCCATGTCCATCAATTTTTTAATCATTTCACCGGATTTTATTCCCATACGCTTTGCTAAATCGGACAGGACAATGGTTTCATCGATTCTGATTCTCCGTTTAATCGCCTTGGGTGTGGTAATCTGCGGTTTTAACAGCTGAATCGGTTTGCTCTTTGCCCCCTTTCGGGTCTTTCGGGTTCGGAATTCCCCGGCATATAAATCTTCGCCTTCGACGACTTCTTTTTTTCGAAAGGAAATTTTCTTTTTGAAAAACTTTTTGTCTTTTTCAATCTCTTCTTCTTCGATTTCCTTCTTCTTCGATTTCTTTTTCTTTTTTTCCTTTAGCGCCTCTTCCTCTGTAACGGTTTTGATTTCAAGAACCGGTTTTTCCATAACCGGCATTTCTTCAATCTCCGGTTCGGGTTTTTCAACCGTAATTTCTTCCGCTTCGGGCGCCTTTTCCTTAGGTAGTTCAGGAAGCTTGATGATTTTTGCCGGCATTTCCTTTTTTGTTTTTTTTAGCTTTTTTTCCGGCTTAACGATTCTTAATTTCGTCGGCTTTTCGGCTTCCGGTAACGGCTCCGGCACGGGTTCCGGCGTTTCCGGTTCAACAGGAGGAACGGGCGTGACTTCCTCTTTCGGAGCTGCCACTTCCACCGCTGTAATTTCTTCCAGCACTTCCTCCTCGATCATGCTTTCAGCGGGATATTCCTCCGGCGCTTCTTCTATAACCTCAACCTTTTCAGCCGGTGTTTCCGGAACTTCAAGCTCATCCGGGCGAGCCTCCGGCATCTCAACAGCTTCCAACGGAGCCGGCTCTTCGGATGCAGGCTTTCTTCGCCTTCGAATCACAGTGGGTTTTATGCGTGTCACATCGACCGCATCGGTTTCCGTACCGAAAAGATTTGCCTTGATTCTGGCAACGGTCTCATCTTCCAGAGAACTCATATGGCTCCCTACGCTAATACGCATCTCACTTAACTTATCAAGGAGTGCCTTGTTGTTCATGTTCAGATCCCTGGCAAGTTCATATACTCTGATCTTTGCCATTCATCCTCCTTACATTTATATTGCCGAGCGGTTGAAAATTCGCAATTGTCATCGCTCCCGCTTTCTTATGTGGGCCGAGGCAAGCATACGATTACACGTCATCGGCTGCCGGTTTTTCTGGAGATAAAACCTCATCGCTCCTGTCTTCGCCTTTTCCCCCGCCCGTTTCATCGTCTTTGGGGACATCTGGAACGAGCTCATCGCTTTCCGCTTCGTTACTCGTCATCAATTCCTCGGCTGCACCTGCAACGCGCTCAGGATTCGTAACATAATCTTTGGCAACTTCAATGAGCCGACGCGCTTCTTCTTCCGTAACTCTCCTGACCTGGGTCAAATCCTCGACGGAACTTATACTGAGCTCTTCAGCGGAAAAAAATCCTTTCTCGTACAATGAATCCGCCAGGCTTACACTGACCCCGGGCAAAGCGACCAGTGAATCATAACCGTCTTTCATGGCTTTGCTGTATCGTGTTTCACTCTTTACATCGAGCCGCCAACCGGTCAGCTTGGAAGCCAGTCTGACATTTTGACCCCGTTTTCCGATTGCAATGGAAAGCGATTCATCGGGAACAATCACTTCCATCAAACGGTTCTCTTCATCAATAATAACTCGGGATATTTCAGCGGGAGCCAGCGCATTGCATACAAATTTTGCCGGATCAACGTGCCAGGGTATGATGTCGATCTTTTCGCCTCTGAGCTCTTGAACGACATTCTGAACGCGGCTTCCTTTCATTCCGACACAGGCACCAACCGGATCGATATCCGCATCGTTCGAAGCTACGGCCAATTTTGCCCGGCTTCCGGGTTCACGGGCGGCGCCCATCACATTAACGATACCCTCACTGATTTCGGGAACTTCTGTTTTGAAAAGATTGATCAAAAAATTGGGATGTGTCCTCGAAAGAACAATCTGCGGGCCGCGTGTGTCATAAAGCACATCCAAAATGTATGCTCGGATGCGATCCCCACGCCGATAAGTTTCCTTTGGCACCTGTTCTCGAACCGGCACAATACCTTCTGTTTGCCCCAGATTCACGATGATATCCCCACGGTCTATCCGCTGGACAATTCCATTTATGATTTCACCTTTCCGGTCAATGAATACAGAATAAACGGCATCTCTTTCCGCATCCTTCATTTTCTGAATAATCACTTGCTTAGCCGACTGTGCAGCGATCCTGCCGAAAGTGGTGGTATCCATTTTTGTGCCCAGACTGTCACCCGTCTCGCATTCCGGATCCAGCTTTCTTCCTTCCGCCAAACTGATTTCAAGGTCGGGTTCCGTAACCTCCTCCACCACTTCTTTAAACTGAAAGACTTCTATTTCACCTGTTTCTTCATTATATTTCACTTCGATATCAGCTTTATTTCCAAACCTTTTTTTAGCGGCAGATCGAAGCGCCTCTTCCAATGTTTTAATGAGAACTGCCCGGTCAATCCCTTTATCTCGACTCACCTGTTCAATAACACGCTTTATATCTGTTATAAGCATCCGTTTTCTCCATTGTAATTGACAAGCCGCGCTCTGGAAATGTTTTGAAAAGCAATGGCTACTGTCTTGTCATCGACTAAGAGTGTGACGACATCTCCTGATATGCCTAAAAGGATACCTTTAAAATTTTTCCTGCCATCAACAGGTTCCGCAACCCGGATCTTTGCTTCCATTCCACTAAATCTTTCAAAATCCTGTTTTTTCCCCAACGGACGATCCGAGCCCGGTGATGAGATCTCAAGATTATACGACCCATCGCTATTCAGATTCACATCCAGCAGGTCACCCAACTGGCGGCTGATATTCACACAGTCGTCCAGCGTAACCCCCCCTGGTTTGTCTATATAAATACGAAGCGTTCTTCCCGAAGGCTCCCGCTGATATTCAACATAAACCAGTTCCATTCCTTCGGCTTGACATAGCGATTCTGCCAATTCGTTAACCTGATTGACAATTTTTGCCTTGTGTGCCAAAAAATATTTTTCTTCCGATGCTTCCGGTCTTTTTGTTTTCGATCTTTTTCTTTGCGCTTTCATCGACTTTGAGACTTCTAAAAAAACAAAAACGGGCTAAAAGCCCGCTTCTTTTCTTGCAAGTAGACCTTTTGTAGTGGATCGAAAGATGTTATCCGTTCATGCGACTAACCATAAAAAAAGTTAAATCCAAACCACACCTAACATAGACAAAAGCTCTACCTTACCCAGCGTTCACCATAAAAAAGCCGGACTTTTAGGACTTTTAATGGAGCGGGCAACGAGATTCGAACTCGCGACACCAAGCTTGGGAAGCTTGTACTCTACCAACTGAGCTATGCCCGCTCGTCAAGCCTTGAAATTAAAGTAAAAAAGATTTTTTGTCAATATTTTTAAACAATAAATTAACATGCAAGGAAGGAAAACAGCGGGAAACGATCAACGGGAAACGAGCCTGCGATCCTTTGAATCGGCAAATGCATTAAACCAGCAGATCCCGGATGCTTGCAAGCTCCGATCGGATCTCCTCAAGCGTTGGGTTGGTGGTCTTTTCTTTTTTATCACCGAACTCTGCCTTCAGGTATTGCTTTGCCCCCTCAATGGTAAACCTGTTGTTGTAAAGGAGATTTTTGATTTTCAAAATCAGCTCAATATCCGTTCTTCGATAAAGTCTTTGGCCTGAAGCGGTTCGTTTTGGATTGATTCTTGAAAATTCGGTCTCCCAGAACCTTAAAACATAACTTGGAAGTCCGGTAATGGAACTGACTTCACCGATTTTGAAGTAAAGCTTTTCGGGTATTTCCACCGCAAGGGGGTTTTTATCTCGCATCGTAAAACAATCACATCCCGGAAGCTCTTCAGCCCGGCAATTCGGCATCAAACTCGACGATAAGCTTCTGTGTAATGGTTTTATGAATTCGGCTCACCTCGTCATCTTCCAGGGTTTTACGGTTTGATCGGTAGGTTATTCTCAAGGAAATACTCTTTTTCCCTGGTGGAATCGGGCGGCCTTCGTAAACATCAATCAGATGGGTGGCTTCAACCAGCTCTTCCCGAAAATTCTCAATGCTCTCCAGAATATCAGACGATACAACGTATCCCGGAACAATAATGGTGATATCTCTGGAAACCGCCGGAAATTTGGGAACCGGTTTTGCTTGTCTGCCAGCAGGCATGAGAGCACCGAGATGCTCCAAGCTGGTTTCAAAAATAAAAGCGGGTTGCTTTAAGTCGAAATTTAAAAGAACTTGAGGATCAATCTCTCCGACAAGACCGATTATCTTGTTCTGAGCAACGATCTGTGCGGTATGACCGGGTTTGGTATAGGTGCACGACCGATCCGGTATCCTGGTAAATTTTATAGGATCAAGATTCAAGGCATTCAGCAACCCTTCGACGATCCCTTTCATGTCATAAAAATCACAATCCGTTTCCTTTGAATACCAGGTTGTTTCAATTCTTTTTCCTGTCCAGAGGCCTGTCAAAATTTCTATCTCCTCCGGCAAATTCTCCTGACCCGTACCGATAAAGATTTTGCCTACTTCAAACAATTGAAGCGTTTTTATCTGCTGCCCGACGTTCCGCCGCATTGTTTCGAGCAACCCCGGAATCAACGAACTCCTCATTACTGCTTGATCCTCGGTCAGTGGATTCAGTATCTTCACCAGGTCTCTGCGTCGATCGTCGGATTCAAATCGCAACCGATCACAGGAATCTTCTCTTATAAAACTGTAATTAATGACTTCGGTAAATCCAAAGCCATTCATCAGACTTTTAATCTTGTTTCGTAAATCCAGCCGTTTTAACGGCCGTCTAGCTTCGGCGGGTATCAAAGGAAAAGTGGTCGGAATTTTGTCGTAGCCGGAAAGACGGGCAATCTCTTCCACCAGATCGATCGAACCTGAAATATCGACTCTGAATGAGGGAGGAATAACAAAAAGTTTATCCGCCGTCGCTTTTTCCGTCTTGAACTCAATCGATTGTAATAAGCGCTCGATTTCGTTTTGATCCAGCCTCAGACCCAAAAGACGGCTGGCATCTTTCACGCTCAGACGGATGCGTTTTTCCCCGATTGGTCTTGGATATTCGTCAATAACCCCTCCAACGAATGTCCCACCGCAAACTTCGACCATTAATCGGGCGGCCCTGTTCAAAGCCGTGATGGTACCGCTCGGATCAACACCCCTTTCAAAGCGGTGAGAAGCTTCCGTGCTCAAACCCAGTTTTTTTGAGGTCTTGCGAATGCCGACGGGTGTGAAATATGCACTTTCAATTAGAACCCGGGTTGTAGCAGCATCGATCTCCGAGTTGGATCCGCCCATAACGCCTGCGAGTGCCACGGGTTTTTCTCCATCACAGATCATCAGCATATTCTGGGAAAGTGAACGTTCCTTCCGGTCCAAAGTGAAAATCTTTTCACCCTCGCGGGCCGTCCGGACCACGATCCTGTTTTCAGCCAACCTGTCAAAATCAAATGCATGCAGCGGCTGACCGATTTCCATCATCACGAAGTTCGTAATGTCAACAATGTTGTTGATCGGTCTAAGCCCGACGGACAGAAGCCGGTCCCTCAGCCAAAAAGGAGACGGGGCAACCTTTAGGTTTTCAACAATTCTCGCCGCATAACGCGGGCAAAGGTCCGGAGATTCAATCGACACGGAGGTCGGCCCGGAAGCGTAATTTTCAGATTCGAAAATCGCCGCGTCCGGATAGGTTACGCTGGTTTTATGCAGAGCCGCTACTTCACGTGCAATGCCGATCATGCTAAGGCAATCCGGCCGGTTTGGGGTCAGATCGATTTCAATTACCTTATCTGCGAGAGCAAGCGCTTTTGCGAGGCACTCTCCGACAGTGAGGCTGCTGCCGAGTTCCATGATTCCGTTACGGTCTTCGCCCAGTTCCAGCTCCGCTTCACTGCAAAGCATGCCTTCTGATTTTTCCCCTCGAATGATACTTTTTTTAAGAACCGCGCCATCCGGAAATACAGTCCCCGGCAAGGCGACCGGGGCAAGCATACCTTCAGCGACATTCGGCGCACCGCAGACAACAGAGATGAGTCTTTCCCCCAAGTTCACATGGCAGATTTTTAAATGATCCGATTTCAGATGCGGGGTAATTTTGGCAATCCGTCCAACCACAACAGAGTCCAGATAGTCATATCGATCTGAAACCGAACTGACTTCAAGACCCACCATGGTCAGTGCTTCCGCCAGTTGATCCACTTCCATTTCAATCGGAACGTAATCTCTGAGCCAGCTCAAACTGATTTTCATACTAAAATTGCCTTAAGAACCTTAAATCATTTTCAAAATATTTCCGTATATCATCGATTCCGTATTGGAGCATGGCAATTCGTTCAATGCCCATTCCGAAAGCAAATCCGGAATAACGCTTTGGATCGTATCCGACGTTTTCAAACACGGCGGGGTGAACCATGCCTGAACCGAGTATCTCAAGCCATCCGCTTTGCGAACAAACCCGACATCCCTTTCCCCTGCACATGACGCAAAGAATGTCCACCTCCGCGCTGGGTTCGGTAAACGGAAAAAAGCTGGGTCGAAATCTTACACTTGTCTGCTCATCAAATATCCGATGGATGAATGTGGTCAGTATTCCCTTCAAATCCCCGAATGATATGTTTTCATCCACCATCAGGCCTTCCACCTGGTGAAACATCGGCGTGTGTGTCAGATCTGAGTCGCGTCGGTAAACCTTACCGGGTGCAATAATTCTCACCGGCGGCGCCTGCTTTTCCATCACCCGGATCTGCATGGGGGACGTTTGCGTACGTAGCACGATATTGTCCGACACGTAGAATGTATCATGCATATCCCTGGCAGGATGGTCTTTTGGGATATTGAGGGCTTCGAAATTATAATAATCCGTTTCAACCTCCGGCCCTTCGGCGATTTGAAAGCCCAAGCCGGAGAATATGTCGCATATCTGTCGAATCGTCTGGGTAATCGGATGCAAAGATCCCTGCCGAATGATTCGACCCGGCAATGAAACATCAATTCGATCGATCGCTTCAGCAGCCTCTCTTTCAAATCGATTGGAGGCTTCCGCAAACTTCTTGGCAAGTATGCTTTTCAGTTCATTCGCTCTCTTGCCTGCCTGTGGCCTTTCTTCCGGAGGAATTTTCGAAATGTTTCTCAGAAATTTTGTAAGGTAACCCTTTCGCCCCAGGTATCGAACGGAAATGACCTTTACAGCCTCGGCATCCGAAGCGGTTTCAAGCTCTGCAAGGGCTTCTTCATAAATCTTTTCTATGGCTTTTCCCACGGCATTCGCTCGATTTTAATGCAGTTGCAACAATAATTCCATGGAATGACTGAAAACGACCGGAAAACGTTTTAGGCCTGCCCGGAAGCTATATCCGCGATCTGCGAAAATCCATTTGGATCCGATATTGCCAGTTCAGCAAGAACCTTGCGATCAAGTTCGATCTTTGCGGTTTTCAGCCCATGAATCAATTTACTGTAAGACAAATTGTTCATACGCGCCGCTGCATTAATCCTTACGATCCAAAGTCTTCTGAAATCTCTTTTGCGTCCTTTTCGATCCCGATAAGCATACATGAGGGCCCTATCTACAGTGTCCGCAGCAGTTCGGAATAATTTGCTGTGGCCCCCACGGTAACCTTTTGCTAATTTCAATACTTTGTTTCTACGTCTTCTTGCTTTAAAACCTCTTTTGACACGCATCTCTTTTCTCCTGGTATATAATCAATAGGGCTGCAACGTTGTCTTCTTACCAAATTATCCATTCGGAAGCAGCAGCCGCAGCTCTCTCCGGTCGGATTTGCTTGCAACCCGGTCCTTCCTTAAATATCTTTTGCGTTTCGTGGTCTTTTTTGTCAAAATATGGCTGGCGTGGGATTTGGAATAAATGAATTTCCCCGTTCCTGTTTTTTTAAAACGCTTTGCGGCAGCACGGTTTGTTTTTATCTTCGGCATATTGGTTTCCTTTATCCTATAATAAAAATAGATGGCGTGAGCAACCAGCAATTACTTGCTCACGCCACCAGCAGCGTTATATTTCCTGAAAGTAAAAATCCTGATCGTGCGCGGACGGCGGCCGAATCGCTTATATACTTCGGGCAATCATTTTGGAGACAGAATCATCACGATGGTTCGGCCTTCAAATTTGGGACTTTGCTCCACCACCGCAATTTCACCGGTTTCTTCAACGATTTTAGACAGCAGATCCCTGCCTATCTGAGATAGTGTAATCTCACGGCCCCTGAAAACAACAGTAACCTTGACCTTATCCTTTTTTTCAAGAAACTTTTTAATATGCCCGATTTTAACGTTTAAATCATGGTCTCCCGTTTTCGGGCGTATCTTGATTTCCTTAATCTGAAATGCGCTTTGCTTCTTTTTTGCCTCTTGTTGTTTCTTGGTCAGTTCATACCGGTATCGACCATAGTCCATTATCTTGCAAACAGGAGGGCTTGCGTTGGGAGAAATTTCCACCAAATCAAGACCGAAATCGGCGGCGGCTTCAAGAGCCTTGTAAATTGGAACAATACCGACCTGTTGACCGTTAGGATCTATCACCCTTACCTCTTTTGCCTTGATTTCTTCATTAATGTTGGTTTTCGTTCGTTGCGATATAGCTATATTTTCACCTCCTCAATCAACGATTCTCTGGTTGGCATGATACTCGCCTGGAATAGAAATTGATTGGTCCGTTATTTCCGGTGATTCGGGATAGGAATCATTTATTGACGAACGGCTCGGAGAGATATTGATCCGTTTTATCTGTAAATATTACGAGTGTTAAATTTCCCTCTCCCAACCATTCATATTCCAAGGCATAGACTGTTGGTATATACATCTTCAATCTATGTAGTTGCATATAATAACAATATTATGAAAAGCAAGAAAAAAATGTTTTAACGGTTCAAAGTACGGCATGGTTATTATACCTTTTGATGGTTTGGCGGAGAGAGAGGGATTCGAACCCTCGGTGCAGCTTTCACCACACACTCGCTTAGCAGGCGAGCGCCTTCAGCCGACTCGGCCATCTCTCCTGAACCATCATTGGCGGAGGGAGTAGGATTCGAACCCACGGAGCAATTACGCTCAACGGTTTTCAAGACCGCCGCCTTCAACCACTCGGCCATCCCTCCAAAAAATCAGCGGAGGATTTTTTAACATTTTACAAGGTACGGGTCAATATTTTTTATTTGACTAACGGCTATCCGCCGAATAATATAATCTGAATTTACCTATGGCAGATGCAGACTTCGCATGGTCCTGATTTCGGCTTACAAGCGGAGATCCGGTTTGAACCGCGAAAACCAGCAAATTCTCCATGGTTTTCCTCAAAGTTCGTAGTCGCATTCAGATCATTTTTCATCAAATGAAAACAAATTTTATAATTTGCACGACAAATCGGAAGGATTAAAATATGAAACAAAAATATCTGATTTCGAGAAGTAAGGACAACAAAATACTATTAATACAGGAGCTTGCAGAGATTGATAAAGACGTTTTGTCGGCAACCTGTGAAGTGACGTATGACGATTCGGCGATCGAATCGGCCATTGAAAAGGGAAGCGAAAGGCTAATTGCGGTACTGAGAACTAAGAATTTTTTTCCACCCGGTTTTTATATGGACAAAATTTCCGGATCCGTGATGTCCATGTATGCTACTCAAAACTTTCAGCAGACGGAGATCTTTGTTGACGAAACCGAGATTTTGCTAAAGGACAGGGAAACGCTTTTTGCCTTGGAAGACGCTGAAGTGGAATCCCCTGAAATGGAAGAGCTGCTCGAAGATAATTTCGATGAAGACTATGAGGGAAAAGATGCAATAAAGAATATAAATACGCCTCTTAAACTTGCAGAGGATGAAACACTTGACACAGAAGAGGATTGAGATCCGGATTTTTAAATAATTTTATGCCCTTTTGAAGGAATAGGATTTAGTTCCGGCACGTTAAAGATACCGCATCAACTTCTCTTGAAAACGGACAGTGCCTATCTAAAAATGAAATTCCTATCTCCTGGAAAAAAACAGGGTCTTTTTGCAAGATCACCCATCTTGCTCTGCATATAGTATATATGCCTTTTTCTCCGGTGCATTCACCGACATAAAATTGATTTTACACTTACGTTCGGCAAATTTCCCAGTTTTCCCGTCAACGCGCCCAACTCATCCGTGGTGGCTTCAACAATCAATGCGACTACATGGATCCCTTTTTCCCTGTAGGGAATCCCCATGCGGCCAACGATGATGTCTCCGAACCGGCCGAGGATATCATTCACACGTGGGGCAGCTTTTTCTCTATCCTCAATGATAATGCCGAGTACCCCAATTCTTTCTTTTTTGTCGGTCATGTCGATCTCCACAAGTGACAGATTTTTACATTTTTTATTCATCGGCAAGGAAAATCGCGGGTAAAGCATTATGGGTCTCAACGGAAAGATTTCGCCCGCTTATATGCCTTGCGCCACAAAATAATATAAAACACGGATGAACTAATTTCTCTTCCGATGCCCGACATACTCGATGTTCGGTGCACTTGCCCTTTCGACGATCGAAGTATATCGGCCGATTCAGGCATCTCATTTGGTGATTCCTTTCCCGAAATGATTTCTAAACAGATAGCGTGTTCCCAATGAATATGCTGAGCGCGAATGATCCGTGTTTGAAAAATTATGCTTGATATGGGTCAATTTGCTCAAAAGGTTCTTCGCACAGTAATCACAAATCAGGATAATGCCCTCTGCAACATATTTGCCCGTTTCCCATTCTTTCCTTACCAGTTCCTGACGGATCAAGTCCCGCAGGGCTTCCGACCGGTAATCATAACGATTTTACCTTATATGGGAATCGAACCGATCCGGCAACCCCTTTTTCATGAAATGCCGAAACGAACGGATGCGGACATTTTGCTGCTCTCTGCATATTACCATGCTGTTCCATTCGTAACACACACCCCGATGGTTTTCACCTTATTAGCAAGGCTTTTATTTTGATTCCGGTCCTCCGCGTTGTTACCGTATGTGATGCCTGCAATATTTTTTAACCATCGATCCCGGTTTTCCGTTTACCAATTGGCCTTGGATGCAAAAATGCTTTTTATTTCTTAGGTTCCATATGGTTATAAACGAAATCCTTTCCGAACAGCGCTCCAGGAAAAATCCTACAGACCTCACCCATCCTACCCGAATGCGGAGGACGAAATCAAAATATAATTACCTGCCAGGAAACGCACACCGGTCGATCGGCATCTCAACCGCCTGACATGGCCGATTCCAATTGACGGCGTCCAAGATGTCGCCCTTGATTTACGGCTTGACACGATTTCCGCCTTTTGCCATATTTTTAAACTTTGAAATATACGAGGAATTGAACTGCATGGACATTACCTTACCGACACCGCCTTGGGTGCCGAGACAGACAACGAGCAACACTCGATTTCTGCCGAGATCGATTTCCGGCTAATAAGGCGATTCAATATAACTATAAAAAATATTCCTTCAAACAATTTTTCATCCTGTTTTCCATGAAACCTTGGTTTTTAAAAAAACATTCCAAAATCCGGAAACTACAAAAATGTCCGGGAAAGGTTTTCGCATTTCGGGTAAAGATGCGATCCTTTTGATTACAAACCGAAATATTTTTTAAGGAATCGTAAAATATAAGGTATTATTTTGAGGGTTTTTTTCATGAAAAATTTTATCCGGCTTGCAATGATCATTTTTCTTATGATGTCTCTATACAATTGCGGTTTTCAAAAAGAGACATTGTTTTCAGGGGCAACCATGGGAACGACTTATCATATAAAAGTCGTTACCGGTTACTTTCGAAATGCCATATTCCTCCAGACAAAAATCGACGCAAGGCTCGAAGAAATAAACAAAAGCATGTCAATATATATTGAAAATAGCGAAATAAGCCGGTTCAATGAAAGAACGGGAATAAACAAAGCATTTTATCCATCCATCGATTTTATGAATGTGATGACGGTCGCTAAAAATCTTTATGAGCTGACAGGCGGCGCATGGGACGGAACGGTTAAACCGTTAATTAGCCTCTGGGGTTTTTACGCTCCCGCAGGAAGCACAAAAAAAATTCCCGAACCAAACGAAATCGTTTCGATTTTATCCGAGACTGGATTGAATCATATCGAGATTTCAAAAAACGGATCCTTTTTAAAAAAGAAAGCTTGCATCTCTCTCGATCTATCCTCCGTCGCAAAGGGCTACGGAGTTGATGCAGTAGCAAAAATTATCAAAGAGAACGGATTTGAAAACTTTCTTGTGGAGATCGGGGGTGAGGTCATTACTTCAGGATTTCGAACGGACGGCAAACACTGGAAAGTAGGAATCAACCACCCTCAAAGATGCGGCCCGATAAACAGCGTCTACAAAGTAATCACCATACACGACAAAGCCCTTGCAACGAGCGGCGATTACAGAAATTTTTTCGAAATCGACGGGAAACGTTACTCACATGTGATCGATCCGAGAACCGGATATCCCGTAAGCAACGGGGTCGTAAGCGTTTCCGTCACTGCGGATACTTGCGCCCTTGCCGATGGCCTCGCAACAGCCGTAATGGTTTTGGGCCATACAAAAGGGATTGAACTGGTGAACCGCCTTGAAGGGGTGGAATGCTTAATCGTTGTGGAGAAAGAAAACGGCGATTTGATCAATCATTGCTCAAGGGGTTTTAAATTTCAAGGATAGAAAAACGGCAATACAATTTTATTGACAATGAAATACGAGTTCTGTAATTTTACGCGATTGGAAAGTTGTAATCCGGTTATTATAGAGGGTTATATCCCTTCTGTTAATTCTGGACACGGATAATCTCATTATAGAAAAAGCCTGTTTTTTTGCATCGTTGGTTTCCGAAACATACCTTTCCTCAAGCGCATCGTGTCTTTTTTCCGTATAATTTGTAAAAAAGGGCTCCCCCCTTATCCTTTTACATATTTTAACGCTTGGCCATGACAAAAAAGCGAACAGGTAATTTTCAACGAATTTTCAAAAGATTATAAACGCTCGAACCGGGCAAAAAAGGAAGGAATTCGCCAGTGGAAATTGTTGTATTATTAAAACAGGTGCCGGCTACCGAATCGTATATCGGGATTGCCGATGACGGTGTATCCATCAAAACCGATGATATCAAGTGGGTCATTAATCCCTATGATGAATATGCGGTAGAGGAAGCCCTCCGTATCAAAGAGGCACACGGCGGAACGGTCACCATCCTATCGGTCGGCCCGCAAAAAGCCACCGAAACGATAAGAACCGCTCTAGCGATGGGAGCGGATCAAGGGATCTTGGTCAATGATCCGACGATTGCGACCCGCGATGGATTGAGCATTGCAAGGATCCTTGCAGCGGTGCTCAAAAGCATCCCTTTTGACCTGATCATAGCCGGTCAGCGGGCCATTGACGATGACAACTTTCTGGTGGGAACGGCTGTTGCGGAATTGTTAGGCATCCCAAACATCTCCTTGATCATCAAGGAAGATATTGCAGACGGCAAAATCAAATGTCACCGAACCATTGAAGGAGGAACCGTTGTTATTGAATCACCATTACCTGCTCTGATCACTACGCAGCGGGGACTCAATGAACCTCGCTACGCATCGCTTCCGGGGATTATGAAAGCAAAAAAGAAGCCCCTTGACGTCAAAACCATTATGGATATTGAACTGGACAGAGCGCAGGAAACAGCTTCCGTCACGCGGATCGTGGCACTAAAATTACCTTCGGAACGAAAAGGCGGAAGAATCATTCAAGGCGATTCCGCTCGTGCAAAAGCGGCTGAACTTGTCAGGCTCTTACGGGAAGAAGCAAAGGTTCTTTAGTTTTGTAAAAAAACAGCAAATGAATGTTATATGGCATTTGTTCGAAAACTATTTATAATAAAAGGAAATCGACATGTCACAAGGTGTACTTGTAATATCGGAACTGTCTGACCGGGTTTTTCGAAAAGTCACTTTCGAGGCCATGAGTGAGGGAAGGCGAATCGCTGATCATATGAAAGGCAATCTTGCGACCGTGGTTATTGGATCGGGTATTGAAACGGTCGCTAACGAGCTAAAAAAATACGGAGCAGACAAAATTATCCTGGTCGATGACCCGACCCTGTCGGAATATATGACCGATTCATATACCAATGTGCTTGCCGATATCATCACCAAGGAAAAACCGGATGTGCTGATTTTGGGGGCCTCTGCCCAGGGAAAGGATCTATCCGCCCGTCTTTCCGCGCGTCTGAATGCTCCCCTTGCGATGGATGGTGTGGCAATCCGGGTCGACAATGAATCGCTGATCGTAACTCGTCCCTTATACGGAGGCAAAATTCTTGCAGATGTAAGACTTGAGGGAAAGCCGCAAATAATTGCAATCCGGCCCAACTCAATGAGTATCACAGAATGCGAAAATGCCGGCCTTATGAAATCCTGGGATCCGGTGGTTGGAAAAACAGATTTGCGGTTTATTGAAAAACAAGTAGAAACGGGCAAGGTCGAATTGACCGAAGCAGATGTGGTGGTGTCGGGCGGAAGGGGGATGGGGAGCAACAACTTTTCAATTTTGGAAGAACTCGCCGGGCTTCTGAAAGGTGCGGTCGGAGCTTCTCGATCTGCAGTTGATGAAGGTTGGCGCCCTCATTCGGACCAAGTGGGACAAACCGGAAAGGTTGTCTCCCCCGGTCTTTATTTCGCATGCGGAATATCCGGAGCAATTCAACATCTTGCAGGCATGTCAACATCTAAAATAATCGTGGCGATCAATAAGGATCCGGATGCTCCGATATTTTCAAAAGCAGATTATGGAATCGTCGGAGATCTTTTTGAACTTGTTCCGCTAATTTCAGAGGAAATAAGAAAGATAAAGCAATAAAACAAAAATCGGGTGAGCAGTTATAATGAAACTGCATTTCGTTAGCCTCGGATGCGTGAGAAATCTTGTCGATAGCGAGGTGATGCTGGGCCGACTGAAAAAAGCCGGCTGGATCATTACACAAGACCCTGCCGAAGCAAATACCATCGTCATAAATACCTGCAGCTTTATCGAAGCCGCGGTAAATGAATCCATTGACACGATCCTTGAATTGGCTCAATACAAAAAAAGAGGAACCTGCAAGCGCCTGATCGTGGTCGGCTGCCTTCCCGAAAGATTCAGAGAGGAAATCATTCCCGCCTTGCCGGAAGTGGATGCATTTTTGGGCACAGGCGCTTTTGACCGGATTATTGAGGCCGCAAACGGACTTGTCGGCTTTTCGGAATGCTTGTTGCCGAATCCTTATTTGGCGGCAATCCGGAATTATGATACACCTCGATTCCGTCTAACACCATTCATAGCTTACCTGAAGGTTGCGGAAGGATGCAACCGGAAATGCACCTATTGTATTATTCCGAAACTTCGCGGCAGGCAAAAAAGCCGCCCCATTGAGGATATCATGGCGGAAGCACGCGAATTGCTATCTTCGGATGTTAAAGAACTTATACTGGTAGCCCAGGACACATCATCTTATGGAAAGGATTTATGCCCGCCGATCGATTTGTCCTTCCTGCTTAAAAAAATTTCTACGCTAAGCAATCGGGCCTGGCTGAGAATCCTTTACGGACATCCGCAGAACACGGACGATAAACTGATCGAAACCGTTGCAGGGTTTCCGAATATCTGCCCCTATTACGACATACCGATTCAGCATGCAAGCGAGCCGGTTTTACAAAAAATGGGGAGACACTATACCCGTCAAAGCCTATACCGTCTTTTTGATAAAATTCGCAAACGAAGCCCGGATGCTGCCTTGCGTACAACCGTAATGGTGGGTTTTCCCGGAGAAACCGATAAAGACTTCGAGACGCTTCTTGCTTTTGTCAATGATATATGTTTCGATCTGCTGGGAGTTTTTATTTATTCTGATTTTGAAGATCTTCCCTCTCATCGGCTTCGCGACCATGTTCCGAAACAGTTGGCAAATGAACGATACGACCGGCTCATGTCCCGCCAAAAAGAAATATCATTAAAGAAGAACCAAAGCCGCATCGGCAAGGTGTTTAAAGTTCTCGTGGAAGATTCACCCGAAGAAAATCTTTTTACGGGGCGCACTTATTTTCAGGCCCCGGAGGTCGATGGTATTGTCTTTATTCATTCAAAAAATTTGCATCCCGGCGCATTTGCCAGCGTAAGGATCAC
This sequence comes from Desulfobacterales bacterium, assembly GCA_018432925.1. GTDB lineage: Bacteria > Desulfobacterota > Desulfobacteria > Desulfobacterales > JAHDSC01 > JAHDSC01. The sequence continues at coordinate 24,324 of JAHDSC010000018.1, forward strand.
GGACGCCCTTGAATATGATCTGATCGGAGAAGCAGCATGATGGACCTGAAAGACAAAACCCTCGCTATGGTAAAAGATGACCTCGCAGATATTGAAGCCGCCCTTCTGCAAAATTTAAACCCGTATTTCGAATTGGTTTCCCAAGTTGCCAGCCATATGATTTCCAGCGGCGGCAAGCGATTGAGACCTCTGCTTATGGTTCTTTCCGCAAAAATTTGCGGCAATCATAAAAAATCCGATAATTTTTTTTCTATTATTTTTGAATACTTGCATGCTGCCACACTTTTGCACGACGACATTGTCGACGAAGCATGTCTTCGCAGAGGCAAACCGGCCGCACGTTCAATCTGGGGCAATCCGATCGCGGTTCTTGTGGGTGATTTTCTTCTCGCCCGATCTCTTTCGATTGCTGCGAAAACCGGACGGCCAAGGGTTATCAGGGTCATTGCGGAAATTACCGAAAACATGTCTCAAGGCGAAATCCACCAGTTGATGAGAAAAAAGAGCTTGGACCTAAGCGAAGAGGAATATTTGGAAATCGTCCGCCGCAAGACGGCAGTACTCATCCAGGGCGCATGCGCTGTTGGTGCCATCATTTCAGATGCGACGGCTCAACAGGAAAAAGCGCTTTCGAAGTACGGATTCAATCTTGGAGTTGCCTTCCAAATGGTTGATGACCTCCTGGATTACTCTTCAGATACCAGCGTCCTTGGAAAAGAGATCGGGGCGGATTTAAAAGAAGGAAAACTGACCCTGCCGGTTATTTATGCATTGAAGACAGCAAAATCAAAAGATCGGGACCTGATGAAAAAAACACTTTTGAGCAAAGAATGTTCAGTCCCCGATTTTGAAAATTTCCTTATCCTGTTACAAAAATACGGGGGTTTGACTTATACAAAAAAAATGGCAGCAGAATATGTAAAAAATGCAAAAGATGCGCTTTCGGTTTTTAAGTCTTCGGAAGTTAAGGATATTCTTTTGTACCTTGCAGATTGTACTCTTGCCCGCAGGGCTTAATTTTGCGGTATGTGGAGGTTAAAAGCCATGCTTGTATCTTGTTCCCTTTCCAGAAAATTGATGATTGCAGTTCTCCTGGCTGTCGCTTTATCATGTCCTGCAGCAGCTGAACAACCACCCCGAATAAAAGTTGTTGAGGTGATCGGAAGTGGCAATATCCATGGTCAAGATGCAGCAACGGCTCGTGATCTGGCGATTTCATATGGTTTGGTGCTAGCAGTACATGGAGTTGTTGCAGATTTAATTTCTCTGGATACACAGGTTCAGAATTTTCAGACACTTAACGAAACCCTTTATAACCACACAGACCAATTTGTCGGCAACTACAAAGTGCTTGCGGAGTCGGTGTCCGGCAATACTTACAGGGTAATGATACAGGCAACCGTTTTGGTCGATACGATTTTCCAGCGATTATCGGATATCTGTGTCACCCAGACCCAAAAATCTTTGCCTTCGATTCTCTTTTTGATTGCGGAGCAAAATCTGGAAGATGCAAAACCGAAATATGAGTGGGGGCAAGGGTTAAATCGTTCATCCATCTTTTCGAAGAAAGCAATGGCCGAAGAAATGAAGGAAAAAGGGTTTTCAATAATTGATTACGAAACCATGATGCAGGACAGCAATGAGGATTTTTCTGTTTTCAGGCAGGATATGGAAGACTCTGAGGTTGTAAACCTCGGTGCACGACTGAAGGCGGATGTTGTCATCGTTGGAAAATCGGTGGCACAAAAATCACCGAACATCATGGAAGAAAGCACCGGGTCCTTCCAGGGTCACCTTACCGCTCGCGCCCTTTCAACGGAAACCGGCGCAGAAATTGCCTCAACGGTGCAAACCTTCACCGTGATGAACCGTGATGATCTCGTCGGAAGCAAAGAAGCGCTTACCGGCGCCGGGATTCTTGCAGGAAAAGAGCTTTCGTCTCAAATCGCCTCGGTTTGGCTGGAAAAAGACAACACACTTCAAAAGCTGAAAATTTTCGTTGAAGGAACCCGTCATCTGGGAAATTTCGTCTCCTTTAAAAGAATTTTAAATGGCTTCCCCGGGGTAAAACAGATGAAAACCAGCGAAGTGAAAGCCAACGAGGCCACCCTTATTGTTGTTTTCAACGGAAATGCTGAAAAGCTTGCGGAAACATTGATGTCACAATCTTTTGACTCGTTCGAGATCAAGCTTCACGAAACATCAGAAGATAGCGTAAGATTGGAACTGCTATCGCGATAGAAACATCTCGGACTCCAACCCTTATCCGCCCAAATCGTTTTGATCAATTGAAGCCACAGAAATCCGTCATAAATTTGCCAAACATATTAACCATTGCGAGGATTCTGTTAACACCTCTTTTTGTTATTCTGCTGTTGAAGCACTTGCTCCTTTACGCACTACTTGTTTTCACTCTTGCCGGGATCAGCGATGCTTTGGATGGCATACTGGCGAGGTATTGCAATCGGAGAACCGTATTGGGCGCCTATCTTGACCCGATCGCCGACAAGCTTCTTTTAGCCTCGGCTTTTGTAGTCCTTGCAGTTCTGGAGATTATTCCCGGATGGTTGACGGTTATTGTATTAACCCGAGACATTTTGATCGTGATCGGTTTCATCGTCTTCGCAATTCGGACCATCAAAGTCGAAATCAAACCGAGTCTTGCCAGCAAATTGACGACGCTTACCCAGTTGACGGCCGTGTTTTTTGCCTTGCTTCAAACAGAAAGTTCGGCCGGTTTCATCACAAACTATACTTTTTACTGGCTTGCAGCCTTGTTAACCATTATATCCGGCTTACATTACATTTACATCGGGTTAAATATTCTCCAGAATTCTTCGGAAAACAACCAACCACCAACGCAACCGGCCACAGGCTGAATCATTTCCCTTGACACAAAAAACGATCGATGGTATCGATTTTTTTAAATTAAAGGCACGTAGCTCAGGGGGAGAGCGCTACCCTGACACGGTAGAAGTCGTTGGTTCAAATCCAATCGTGCCTACCAGAAAAATCAAGGGGGATTACGAAATCAATCGTAACCCCCCTTTTTGTTTCGGACAAACTGCGAGTGATCGAATCAATCTTTTTGCCGGACCGCGGAGTGACTAAAAAATGGGATGACTTGGGAAGCATCAAACTATCCCTTGTTCAGATTTGGGAAGAGACCGGACAGCGGAATAGAGGTCAAACTGTCCGGATGAGTTCTGACAACTCGTAGAACCATCCGTTGATCCTCATGAGAACAAGCTGCCCTTGCTGCGAACGATCCCCTCTTTCTTGACGGAAGGATCGGAGATGCGATCGAACGATAAGAAAAGGTTGGATGGAACTGATTGTTTTCATTACGCCATAACATTTTGGACAAAGCAGGGAATAAGGTCGCAAGTTTTCTGGATCAGCCTTGTCCGGTTGCTGTAATAGCCGTAATATCGAACCATTTGCGCGCCCTCGGCTGGGTATAAGTTTGACAAGCTGCTATTGCCGGTCCTGCGCATCGAAGGTTTTCTATGTCTTGCGGTCTTTCGATTCGTATATTGTTTTGCTCATGCCATCGGGTGAATCATGGGCCGGAATATTTGTCCTCCGTTCCTTTGCAAAGTAGGATCGGATCTAATCACGCATCAAGTTCTCGATTTCATTCCCGCCATACGACCGGATGGTTGGTGCGCAAAACACATAAATCCCGCTTTGGTGGCGCCCCATCGCGTTTTTGATTGGGACAGAGAAATTTGAAAATTGCTGGAAAAGCTCTTGGATATTACTGGTTGGGCGGCGGGCAAACCGTAAAGGCGTCATCTCCGGCAAGACATCCGTTGGCGATCAAAAGCAATTGCGGATGAAAATTTTGGAAGTCGCAAAAGAACTGTAGGCGGGGCACCGCATCCGGTTTAACGTCTTTCACTACCCGAACTTGATCGCGCGTTTCTGGAGACAGGATGGGCAGAAATGACTTTTTTTACATCCGGATTCTCCATCCGAAAGATTCCGACCTCATGTAGCAGATTATGAACAACGGCAAGCGGATCTGCAAGGTTGATATCCACAACAACCGGCCTTTCCATACGCCACCTTGCTATAACCTGATCCAAAAGACTATGTCTGACCGTCCAGATCATGGGTGGATATCTGAATTCAAAAATACGGTCAAGGTATTGCGCCCAGATTTTACCTCTCAGTTCAAACAATCCAACCTCATCGACAACAAAAAGATCGGTAGTCTCAGGAACCGGAAAGGACAACGCCCTCTGCCCGAAAAGTAATCCTTCCGGTCTGAAGTAAAAATGGCCGTACCGGCTGCTTTCCGGTGAAGGCACAATGGAAGCAAGTTCACAGAAAGCGCCGGTGGACAGATCAATTATCGAAAAACCGGACCGAATGCCATCACGCACATGTCCCGGAGCGGCAATTCCACGAATGTTCAACCCCTTCTCTTCAAGAATGCCAAGAACTGTCAAAAGAAAGCTGGTTTTTCCTTCCCCCGGCTGTCCGGTAAAAATATAAATCGGCGGCAGCCATCCATCCAGCCGTGAGGCTCCCCCGTCCATTAATTCTTCTCCATGCTACATCATCCTCTTGTATCTTTTGTCATAGCAACCATCGGAAAACCGGCCGCCTGAAAGCTCATCAGGTCTTCTGCCCGGAACCTATTCATTCAGGCCGACCTTTACTTTAAATGTCGAATCCAATCGTGCCTGTCACCAAAAAGCATTATGCAACGGTACAATGCCGGGGGCAACCTTCGGTATAATTTTGCACGTAATCTAAGAAAGGTTTCGGCGTTTCTGCAGTGGGCCGTATCTTTGACTCAACTCAGGCAGGCGTTGCGGCCAAATTAAAAAAACATACAATCTTAGACTTTTTAATCTGATACCGGTTATGGATCATTTCACGATCCGCAACCGGTGCGTCTTTCTTAATTTTTTCCACAATTCCTTTATTATGAGCGATGATGCCTCTTCTTCATCTATTTCGTCCTTTTCGGATAGGGAGAGGCATGATTCCATCAACTCTTCATTTCCCATACGCACTCCAAGTTCATCTTTTATATAGCCGCCCAAAGAAAAAGAAAGCAAACTCAAATCATTTTCGCTCATGTGGGCAATATTTACCTTGTCTTTCAAAGTCAATTCTGAAAGGAACCGTTCCACGGCTTCAAAAACCGTATCAGGCAAAGACAATATATTCGGCCTGCCGTTCGCTCTTCTGTTTTCAACATGGTCCAAACAAATAACCGCTTCCAGAATATCCCGTGCCGGTTCATATATTTTCGGATCTTTTCCGGCTCTTGGTCCTGCTACATTTAGAATCTCTATCTCGTAGGTATCAATCCATGTGTAAATGGCAATAATTGCATCAAGCGTTACGGTCTTATCAAGGTCTATGTGAAACCAAGGGCGTTCGTGTTTAATAGCCATTTCCCGGGTACAGGCAGACCCTCCGGTTAAATTTCCATGAGATATAATCAGAGTTCCATCAGAATCGATTATGTTTTTCTCGGTTTTCTTTGAGCAGCTTTCGATGGATATTTCCTTTGACGGATAAATGCCGGACAAATTTCCATCTTTAGTTTTTCGTCCATCTATTATACGAATTCCGTATGGAACATTCAGATTTCTTGCCGCATCCAAGGCAGCCTGATCCACTCCGGTCTGTCCACCTGAGATGATTCTCTTGATCATTGAACTTTACACTTATCCGTTTTTTATCTCATCCAAATTGATGTTCGAAATCTCTGGTCGAATTACAGATGACATTGCAGTTTTACTGTCAAAAGTCAACGACAGGATTTTTGGGAAAAACCGATTTAAAAACGGAACCGGCAACCAGCGGAAGAGATTCGGCACTTCAAAGCGACTCTGCGATGGAAGACGTTTTCGTTACAGAAAATGGACCATACGCTACCTGTTTCAGATCAATCTATCGAACCAAAGAAATCGACCAAAAATGTGAAAAAGATTGTTTGGAATTCTGAATCTTAAAAACTTGTAATCGTGACTCACCTGATATGGATTTTTTTGAATCAGATGACTAACAATTTGGAGGATATTTTATAAAATTAATTTACCAATCAAATCTTTCGTGTTATTTTAATAAATTTTTAGATGAAACGAATTGGGGGGGGCTTTTTTAAAATTGGGCACTTAAAAGTCGGATAAGGAATTCATGCCAGACGCTTTACTTTCTCAAGGTTCGCGGCTGACGGGTTCAGCAGACGCTGTTCATTTATGGTTGGCGATAATGGGGCGAAATGCGGAGATCGGATTTGTTTGAAAACGTTCTATTCCGGAATAAAATATTGCTGAGTACGGGGCCATATATTCGAATATGGGTATAAAGGAACGCTCTTATGATTGAACTTGATTTTGACAAAATGGGGGGGCTTATCCCTGCGATTGTACAGGATTACACAAGCGGTGAAGTTCTAATGCTTGCATTTATCAATCAGGAAGCATGGGAGACGATGCTTTCAACCGGCAAGGCCACCTATTACAGCCGGTCCAGGCAAAAACTCTGGGTTAAAGGTGAGACCTCCGGAAATCTGCAACTTGTAAAAGAAGTCAGAATTGATTGCGATGACGATACCGTGCTTCTGAAGGTCGAACAGATCGGGGGGGCGGCATGTCATCTCGGCTATAAGAGCTGTTTTTTCAAAAAAGTTGCTAACGGAACGGTTCGGATTACCGCCCAACGAATATTTGACCCGAAGGAGGTTTACAATAAATGAAAAAGTTTCTGAAATTAGGCATTCCAAAGGGAAGCTTGCAAAGCGCAACGATTTCCCTTTTCATGCGCTCCGGATGGAAGATAAGCGTCAACGACAGAAGTTACTTTCCGGAAATTAATGATGATGCTATCGAATGCGCCATTTGCAGAGCCCAAGAAATGTCCCGGTACGTCGAAAGCGGTAGCCTGGACGCAGGACTAACGGGAAAAGACTGGATCGCTGAAAACAACTCCGACATCCACGTGGTGAGCGACCTGGTCTACTCAAAAGTTAGTTCTAGGCCTGCAAGATGGGTTCTTGCCGTTGCATATGATTCAACGATAGAAAAAATCGATGACTTGAGGGGGAAAAAGGTTGCAACCGAGTTGGTAGAATATACCAAACGGTATTTTTCAGAGCGGGGTATTGACGTAACCGTTGAATTTTCATGGGGCGCCACCGAAGCAAAGGTCGTTTCCGGTCTTGCAGATGCTATTGTTGAAGTTACTGAAACCGGAAGCACCATTAAAGCCCATGGTCTTCGAATTGTGCAGGAGCTAATGGAAACCAATACCCAACTCATCGCCAACCACAATTCCTGGAATGATCCCATCAAAAGAGAAAAGATTGAGCAAATTGCGCTTTTGCTCAAAGGTGCGCTTTTGGCCGAAAAACTGGTTGGGCTTAAAATGAATGTACCCGAAAAATTTCTTGAAAAAATTGTATCGTTGCTTCCAAGCCTGAATGCCCCCACCGTTTCCCCTCTATACCAATCCAAATGGTTTTCGGTAGAAACAGTTGTTCATACAGATGTTATGAGAGATCTAATCCCTGAGCTTCGAAAACGGGGGGCTGAAGGCATAATCGAATACCCTCTGAACAAGGTGATATGAAACACGGATGGCTCTGAACCTTATTGCGAAACGAATGCACCATTATTGATAATACCGATGATTTCCATCCTACCGCATTGGATAGTTGATGGTTTCCGAAAAGATAAAAAAGGATTTGACGATGATTTCAAAGCGAATAAGAGATATTTCATCTTTTATTGTCATGGATGTCCTGGAAAAAGCTCACGAGATTGAACGGAAAGGTGTTCATGTGATCCACCTTGAGGTCGGGGAGCCGGACTTTGATACCCCTCGATGCATTAAAGACGCCGCCTGCACAGCTCTAAACAAAGGCTATACACATTACACGCATAGTCTCGGGTTATTTGAGCTCAGAGAAGCCATCAGCAAATACTATAAACAAACCTACGATGTTTCCGTGGACCCGGATCAGATCGTGGTCACTTCAGGGACCTCTCCCGCTATGTTCAGCCTCTTTTCGGTTCTTCTGGACGAAGGTGACGAAGTCATTATTTCAGATCCTCATTATGCATGCTATCCGAATTTTATAACTTTTGCACAAGGAACACCGGTTACGGTGCCGGTTTACGAAGAAGATGGATTTCAATATCGACCTGAGGCTATCAGGGATAGAATCACCAAAAAGACCAAGGCTATTCTCATTAATTCCCCTTCAAATCCTACCGGAAACCTGCTTTCCGAGGATCGGATGAGGGAAATCGCTGAATTTTCACCCTATATCGTCTCGGACGAAATTTATCATGGTCTGGTTTATGAGGGGAAAGAACATTCCATCCTGGAATTTACGGACCATGCCTTTGTGTTTAACGGTTTTTCCAAACTATATGCCATGACCGGTTTACGGTTGGGATATTTGATTGCACCGAAGCCATTTATCCGCCCTATCCAGAAAATTCAACAAAACTTCTTTATTTCAGCCAATTCGATGGTTCAGATGGCTGGCATTGCAGCGCTAAAAAAAGCTGGAGAGGATATTGAAAGGATGAAGAAGATCTACAATGATCGAAGACGATACATCATTGCCCGACTTAAAAAAATGGGTTTTGGGATTACCGTGGAACCGACCGGGGCATTTTACGTATTTGCAAATGCAAAGCACATTTCACAAGATTCTTACAATCTTGCATTTGACATTCTGGAAAAAGCCCATGTGGGTGTAACGCCCGGTATAGATTTCGGAAAAAATGGAGAGGGATACATAAGGTTTTCATATGCAAACTCGCTGGAAAATATAGCTGAAGGTATGGATCGGCTGGAGAATTATCTCAATGATCGTCAAGTCCGCTGAATTTGTCACAAGCGCATCCATTCCATCCCAGTATCCTTCGGCGGTTTTGCCGGAAATCGCATTTGCTGGCCGTTCCAATGTTGGAAAATCCTCTCTAATTAATGCCCTCCTGAACCGGAGACATCTCGTAAAAACAAGTTCCACACCCGGCCGTACCCGTTTGATTAATTTTTTCATGATCAACAAAGCCGTCATATTTGTAGATCTTCCCGGATATGGATACGCAAAGGTGCCGATGCGTTTAAGAAAAAATTGGGGGCCAATGGTTGAAACCTACCTGTCAAAACGAAATACGCTGAAAGCGGTAGTTTTGATCATCGATATTCGACGCATTCCCGGTTCGGAAGAATTCAGCCTGATTCAGTGGCTCAGCCATATGGACATTCCATGGGTACCGGTGTTGACAAAAGCCGACAAACTCCCGAAAACAAAACAGCTCAAACAACAACGATCCATTGGAAAAGCGCTTTCCGTCGAAGAGAATGAATTGATCCTTTTTTCCGCAAGAACAAAAAAGGGCAAAGAAAATGTTTGGAAAACCCTTGAACGATTTATCGGCAATCTTCCGCCGAACGATGACGGCCTCCTGCCGACGGGAGAAATATAAACCCATCATCTCTTGCAAATCATCCGGGTACAATTTTCTGCGTCTAAAGGTTTATGATAAAAACCAATCCTGACAATCATCACTTCCGAAATAAAACAGGCTGGGCCAACGGGTTCAAATCCGGCTATGTCGCCATTGTCGGAGCCCCCAATGTCGGAAAATCAACACTTCTGAACAGGATTCTGGGCGAAAAAATTTCTATTACTTCCAAAAAACCTCAGACCACGCGTAACCGGATTATCGGCATTCTTCACAGACCATTTTCGCAGATGGTGTTTATCGATACCCCAGGGGTTCACCCGGCGGAAGGAATCTTTAACCTCCGGATGGTAGATGCAGCTTTTTCGGCATTCCCCGACGCGGATATACTACTCTTGGTCGCAGATGTTTCCAAAGCAAACCCGAATTCAGAGCAGGTCCTGATAAAAACGCTGAAAAAGTCGAAAAAACCGGCAATTTTGGCGCTAAACAAGATCGATCTCGTAGAAGAAGCCACGGTATTTGCTGCAATTGAAAGGTGGAAAACGGCTCACTCTTTCTTTGCAATCATACCCGTTACCGCTAGGCATGGCACGGGAATCGAAAAAATTCTTAATGCCATAGAATCCCATCTGCGGACAGGGCCGCCTTACTTTCCTGAAGAATACTTAACCGACATGCCCCAGCGTTTCATTGTCGCGGAAATTATACGGGAGCAAGCTTTTCGTTTTACCGGGCAGGAAATCCCCTATTCCATCGCTGTTACCGTGGATTCTTTTACGGAGGATGAAAATCGTTCTCTTGTGAGTGTATATGCAACCATCCACGTGGAACGAGACTCTCAAAAAGGAATCGTGATAGGGAAGAACGGACAAAAATTAAAAAAAATCGGTGAAGTCGCCAGGAAAGAAATAGAGCGGATCCTGGGAACAAAAGTTTTTTTGAAACTTTTTGTTCGGGTTCAAAAAAACTGGACGAAAGACTCCAAAGCTTTACAGAAGTTTGGCTACTGATGATGCCGTGTTTTTTTCTCCCGATAGCCCTATTCCACTGCAGCGGGGCCGCAAAAAGCCTCGGCGGAACCATATGGCCGGCGAACCTATCTGTTAAGTCCCAAAAAATATTTGGTTAAAATATAATTGTAATGTTTTCCGGAAATCAATTCCGGGGATCAACGCAAAAAAGGCCAACGGATGAATCAATATGGAACCATTTTCATTCACGTTAGATGAAACGGATGTAAAACGAGAACGTCAAAAAGCAAGGGAACTCAGGGGATCTCAGTGGTGGAAACGCCGGTGTGCAAAAGGGGTTTGTTACTACTGCGGCCGCCAAACCCCACCCAAGGAGTTAACGATGGATCATATCGTTCCCATATCCCGAGGAGGAAAGAGTACAAAAAATAACACAGCCCCTGTTTGCAAGGAATGCAATAACAAAAAAAAGCATTTGCTGCCCATGGAGTGGGAAGAATATTTAGAAAAAATCGGCTTTCACTAAAAAAAATTATTAATCACATCTTTTTGGATTTTTGGGCAGCCGTAGCCGTCGATGTTGCCGCATGCATAGTGAACCTGACATGATCTACCATGATCGGCTTCTGTTGCGGTATATTACAGCAGTTCTACATGTTTTAATTAAAGAGGTTCTCTTTTCGCCTCCATTCTTCTGACCCATCCGGATATGATCCATCCGGATATGCTCATACCCGCAAAAACGATGAACAGCACAACAAACACGCCGACAAATCGCAAAAAGAGGGTGCCGATAATCCAAGTCCAATTATCTTTCACAATGACGACCGCGGCTCCTGTTTTATCGTTTTTTGCAATCGTTATGGAATGCCAGAGACGGTTTCCATCGTCTTCGATGTAAGTGTAATCCTTCCAATCTCGATACTTTATGTCTGAAGCGTTTTTTAAAGCCTCTTTATAAAATTGAAGAACCTCATCATGGGACCGATCGGTTTCTAATTCTAATCGGGCCTCGGTTTTCAGAATCGTTTTCCCTGTCGATACAACAGGAGCTCCAAGAAAATCTTCGGCATTTACGTGCAGAGGAAAAACAAAGGAGAAAACGAGGAGCATAAACACGCATGTTTTCATGTTTCATCCTTTTTTTCTTGTTACTCTTCCAATGAAGAGCTGTTTTATATGAGGACAAGGATCGCTGGTCATCCGTCTATTCAAACATGGCAATGAACATGCCGGCTGCAGCGGCCGAACCGATCACGCCCGCAAGGTTTGGTCCCACCGCATGCATCAGCAGATGATTGGTATTATCATGTTTCAAGCCCTCCATTTGGGCAACCCGGGCAGCCATCGGTACTGCGGAGACCCCGGCGGCACCGATAATCGGGTTAATTTTTTCTTTCAGAAACAGATTCATGATCTTGACGGTTAAAATACCGCCCACCGTGCAAACGGCAAAATCGACAAGCCCTAAACCAAAGATAAAAAGCGGTTTCCAGCTTAAAAAACTGTTCGCCTGCATGGTGGCGCCCACTGAAATTCCAAGTATGATCGTCATTATGTTCATAAGAGAGCCTTGAGCCGTTTCTGAAAGCCTGTTGACCACGCCGCATTCCTTCATCAGGTTGCCGAACATGAACATTCCCATTAAAGGTATGACGGACGGCACCAGAATCGCAATGACACCCACGGTAACCAAAGGATAGATGATTTTTTCCGTTTTTGAAACGGGTCGCAACTGCTCCATGCGAATCTTTCGTTCCTTGCCATTGGTCAACAGTCTTACAATAGGCGGCTGAATCAGAGGAACCATTGCCATATAAGAGTAAGCGGCCAAAGCGTTTGCACCCAGCAGTTGGGGAGCCAGATGTTGGGTTAAATAAATCGTTGTGGGCCCATCCGCCCCTCCGATGATACCCACCGAAGCGGCTTCCTTCAGTGTAAAACCGGCCAGAATGGTCCCGGTAAAGGTAACAAAGACACCCAGTTGAGCCCCGGCCCCGATGAAAAGCGTCTTTGGATTTGCAATCAACGGTCCGAAATCCGTCATCGCCCCCAAACCAAGAAAGATAACGCAAGGAATCACCTCCCACTCCAAGCCGTAATGATAAAATATTTCAAGAAGGTAACGGTTGCCCTCCGGAGAGTGGCCCATTAAAGGAACGAGCGGAAAATTGACGATGAAAATACCAAAACCAATAGGCAGAAGGAGTAACGGCTCATACTTTTTGGCGATCGCAAGATATATGAAAAGGAGGCCGACACCCCACATGATGAGGATATTCCATTGCCAGTTAAAAACCCCGGTCGTGTAAAGAATGCCTTTTAACATGTCCAGAATTTCATTGATTGTCATATTAAAGTCCTCTCGAAAACCCGAAAGCACAATCCAAGATTGTGCTTTAGAAGCGGAGCAATTCTTTGTTTTTTAACATAAGCAAGCAAATCAGGAGAAACTGACAGATATTTAGCAGGCCGTATAACCAGAGCCGTTGCTAAAGTCGAGTGCTTGAATCGAGCATATAAACAACTTGAGGCTTCTGCACAAATTTTCAGGAATCATTCTTTATTCTGGGGTTAAATGATAATCGTCTGCTTCCTAAAAACTTCCGTCAATGTGCTCAATCGATAATTCAGCGATTGTCTTCTTTTTTACCGGATTTTCCATAAATTTCTTAACCGCAACAACTTCTGGAAAAATGGAGGCGGTTTCTTTGAAAAATATCTTTCTCTATAAAAAATGCTCCAATTCATGCTCGTTCAAGGACGAGAATAATCTTTAACCACAAGAATGTATTTGGCGTCGCAAGAATTAAAAAAGGTTTGCTGTTCTTGCTATATCAAAACAGCCAGAATATCCCCGACATTCACAGCCTGCTTTTCATTTACACGAATGTCACCAACCGAACCGCTCGTAGCAGCGACGATAGGAATTTCCATCTTCATCGACTCCATCAAAAAGAGCTCTTCTCCCGCTTCAACATTGTCACCAACTCGTTTCCATATTCTTGAAATGCTTCCTGGCATCGGGGCGGTAATTTCCGTGCTCATCCATTACTCCTTTCTCGCATATTGATATACTAAAAGGTACGTTCAAACTTAAAATTTGAACCATTAAAAGGTCTGTTCCACCTTCCCTCCCGGGCCATTTGCTTGAAATAACATTATCTTCCGTCGGAATGGTTCGAGCTGGGCACCGGCTTGGCCTGCAAACGTCTTGGCAGAGTTTGAGCCTTGTATCATTCAGTACAAATACCGATGGATAACCCTTATTTGAAGTCAGAGGTTCCCCAAAGTTTTTAGCGGAGAGATTCGTCCATGTATAGTTGCATTTCCTGATAGCACAGCGCCAGCAAATAATTCATATCGGAAATTCCGACAGGCATCAGGCCCCAAAAAGTCTAGCCTATATCAAGCGATGGTTGAATTGTCAATTTGGAAAAAGCAAGGAAATTTGACGCAGCGATCCTCCGTCAATATGGAAAGCAACGGTCATGTCTTCCATATTAAGTTGGACGACCGGGTAAAAATATAATGATATACCTATTGCGGTGTGCCACCTGCGGATGGATAATCGGTTAAAACGCGTTTCGTGTCTTCTTTTATATCGGCCATTGCTGCATATGAAAGCCTTAAAGTAGAATTTTCCATCTATCTATTTTGAATAATGATGGTCTGACCATCATGGTTTTTAAGCTCATACTCCTTGTCTGTTTTTTTTGAGATATAATAGTCCGGCATCAAGGGAATTTTCCCGATATTTGTGGATACCACATACATTGGTTGGGCAAGACCGGAAGTGTGCCCGCGTATTGCATCCCGAATAAGCTCCGCCCCCTTTTCAATCGGAGTACGAAAATGATCAATCCCGGGTGCCGGTTCGCAATAAAAAAGATAATAGGGCCGTATGCGAATCGACAATAGTTTTTGATGCAACGCCCGGAAGGTTTGCACGTCATCATTGATGCCCTTCAACAGAACGGCTTGATTGCCCACATTGACACCGCAGCAAAGAAGATCATAAACCGCCTTTGCTGTCATTTCGGTAATTTCCTTTGGATGATTACATTGAATATTTATCCAGATCGGAACACGGTGGAAACCCTTCAGCACCTTTTTTAAGCCACCGGTTATTCGCTGGGGAAGTATGATCGGCATGCGTGTGCCGAAACGGATCAATTCAATGTGAGAAATGTCTCGCAATTTACAGACGATATATTCGATCTTTTCGTCCGAAAAAATAAAAGGATCTCCGCCGGTAACCAAAACATCACGAATCTCTTTATGGTCTCGGATCCATTCAAGCCCTTCTTCAATATCCAACCGAAGGCGAAGACGCCGATCGACCACAATTTCTCTGCGGAAGCAGTGGCGACAATAACCGGCACAAGCATCGGTTACGGTGAAGGCAATTCGGTCACGATACTGTCGGGCAATACTGTCCGGCCTTAACTCACCAGTGGCCCGGTTTTCTATCCAGACCAGATAGTTAGAAATTCCATGATGATTTTCTTTTTCGAGAAGCGATGGAATGATCTGTTTGCGAATCGGGCAGGCAGAATCATCAGGATCCATCAGCGATGCAAAGTAAGGCGTTGTACCCCATTTCGTGTCAAGCGTTGTGATTGCCTTTTCTTCTTCCGGTGTAATTCGGATGAATTCTTTCAGTCTTTCAACCGTGTTGACGCACCGGTCCAGTTCATCTATCCAGCTGTCCATCTAAAACCTTTCTTGTTTTGTAAAAGTAGTTGCTTATCGCATTATTGGGCAATCCGAATCAATATCATAATTGATAAAACCCATTATCGCTTCATTGTGCAAAAGGAAAATTTATTTTTTCCCGAGACGTTTAGCTAAAGAATTTTAACAAGATTACCAAACGTATTTATTCCAGTCCCCCCGTTTACTTCACACAGGCCATCGAATAGACGGCTAATGTCCATGCGCAATGCCATGGCAAGATGGATCTCAGCCGGGCTAAAAATCCCGCATTACGGTCCGGGAATCACATGCGAAGCTGAAAAAATGATTTTATGGAAAGAGGGTACGACTATCAGAACTACTTATGGGATGCGGGCACTACCACATGCCTCCAACTAAAAGAAAGGGCTCGATCTATAGATCTTGAGGCGTGCCACCAAGGCCCAGGGGATTTAAGCATCCTCGGAAACAAATGGGCAGCGGTGCCAAATATCGCAAAGCCTTATTAAAAATAACGACAGCCAACGCGTGCGATTGCACCAAATCCCCGGAGGGCCAGATGTTTACCTGAAATCTCAAAAACAGGAATGCCCAGAGCTTTCTTGAACCGGATTGCCATTGCACTCTAACCCGAGATTCTTTGCATATCCGACAATGATTCTCAAAGCACAGGCCGCTTCTGCCTCGAAACCCTCAAGCCATCTTCACGGCTTGAAAATTTAAAGCGGCACGATCTCTCCTCAGCTTTACACAGAAACCATAACACAAAAGACGAAAAAAAGTTCCGGCATGTTGGAGCTTTCCTATGACCGTTCCCCCGGCGGAAACTTGCAAACGGATCGTCTTCCAATGGAAGCTTTTGAATCCGTAATTTGCCCAATTAAAGCCATTATGTTATCAAAGCCCGATATTTACTTTAGCTTGACCGGATCTTTTGTATTTCATGCCGCAGAGGGCATCATGAACCATATATCCCAGATCGATAAGATTCCGCTGCCGGTGAAATCCGGATCCGCACCTTTCAGACCTTTTCCCGCGTCAATCGTATTTCCCCTGCTGGTATGGTTTGGCAGAGGAGGATCAAACGTCCTTGGGAAATCAAAAAACTACCCCATACGTTTCTCTAGACCATCCACAACCACCAAGAGAAAGTCATGCCGACTTTCTCCCGATCCAGTTCCGCAAATTCATTCCAAGATCCTTTGATGTCGTGTCTTGTCGGGCAAATCGGGAACGGGAATATGTTTTTGACATCTGAGAGGGAATTGCAAATGAGAATGGGATCAAG
Organism: Desulfobacterales bacterium; assembly: GCA_018432925.1. Classification (GTDB taxonomy): domain Bacteria; phylum Desulfobacterota; class Desulfobacteria; order Desulfobacterales; family JAHDSC01; genus JAHDSC01. The sequence goes on from JAHDSC010000018.1 coordinate 40,739, forward strand.
ATAGGCGATGGATGACTGACGGTTGTTGGTCAGCAAACCGGATCTCTTAGTTTCAACAAAACCGTCGGGGCGACCTGAAGCTTATCCGCCTCCGGAACAATGAGTAGGTATAACGGGCGGTAAACATCCCCCCCGCTTATCATCTGCCGTTTTCGAAGGAATGTTTCACGTGAAACACTATTTTCCAATACAGAAACGGTCAAATATATTTCCAATGATATCGTCTTTAACGCAGACCCCCAAGATTTCGTTTAACAAGGCAATCGCTTCATTCAAATCAATTGCTATCAACTCAAACGGCATTTTCTCTTGAATCCCCTTTTCCGCATCCAAAATAGCCTTAAGCCCGTGTTCCAGTAACGATTTGTGCCTTAAATTCGGAACAATCCAGTTTTCCGAATCGGCCTCACGTCCTGCAAGGAAAACCTCTTTGATTAAATCCTTAAGCGCTTCAATCCCTTCTTCAAAAAGAGCTGAAATCCTGATCTGCCGTATTTCATTCCATGAATCAGGAATAGGCATATGGAATTCATTATTAACAAGGTCCTTTTTGTTCCACACAAGGATTACCTTCTTTTTCTTAATCTCTTCATAGATCTCATAATCCTCTTGGGTCAGCGGCTGACTTGAATCAATCATGAAAAGAATCAAGTCGCAACGGTTTAAATATTCATGGGTTTTTTTTATTCCTAAAAGTTCGATGGGATTATCGGTTTTATTAAGACCGGCGGTATCTCCAAAAACGATGGGAATTCCTCCAATGTTCAAGTTTTCCTCGATTACATCTCTTGTGGTTCCGGGTATGGCAGTTACAATGGCACGTTCCCTTTGCGCCAGGCAGTTCATAAGACTGGACTTGCCAACATTGGCTCTTCCGGCCGCGGCAACTCTTATGCCTTCTTTCAAAATATAAAAATCGGCATGTTGCCGGATCATAGTTTTTAACGGATCGATGGCGTACTCCCGTAGGTTTTTAATCAAGGTGGCAACCTCAATTGTTTCTTGAACAGCATCCGGGAAATCCATCACGGCTTCCATCTGCGTTAAAACATTAACCATCGCCATCTTGATTGATTCAACTTCTTTTCGTAACCCCCCTTTCATCTGCACGATGGCCATATCAAACGCTTGCCTGGTTCTTGCGTTGATGCAATCGATAACAGCTTCTGCCTGAGTCAGGTCGATGCGCCCGTTTAAGAATGCTCTCTTTGTAAACTCGCCGGGCTGTGCAAGCCTCGCACCCATTTTCAGAACCAACCCTAAAATTGCATTTAATCCGAGGAAACCGCCATGTGCATGAATTTCTACCACATCTTCTCTGGTATAAGAAAACGGTGCCTTCATGGCCACTAAAAGAACCTCATCAATTTCACGTTCATTTTCAGGGTCTATGATATGCCCGTGATAAAAATGACGGGATTGAAACTCTTGATAACGGGAATCATGAGAGAAACCGCTCTTTTCTGTAGAGCGGCCCGATTTCCTGAAGACAGACGCGGCGATTGGAACAGCGTCTCGACCGGAAATTCGGATGATTCCGATACCGCCACTACCCATAGGGGTTGCGATAGCGGCAATAGTACAGTTTTCCATTTGTCTGAATTTTCTTCCTCTGAAGTTCTGTGAAATTACCGATTTAAGCCGGCACCGGTTTTCTGTTTTTGATTCCTGGGGCTTTCGGTTTTGTTGTATCGATACCTATCGCTTCCTCATCCATTCGGTTAGTGCAACAGAACGATTGGAGGGCAACCGTCCACACAAGGATTTATGTGTTTTTTTCTTTTTTCCGCTGATAACTCTTTTGGGGGAAAATAACGAGCTTTCTATAAAAACCATCTCCGATGCTCTGGGTTCTGACGCCCGAATCGTCCTTTAAGGCAAGGTGAACGATCCTTCTGTCCTGAGCATTCAGTTGCCCAATCGTCACAGGTTTGCCGGTCCGCTTGGCTTTTTCCGAAAGACGAACGGCGATTCTTTCCAGACCCGCCTCCTTGGTTTCCAAATAACCTTCTATATCCACCAGGATTCTAATTCGTTGCTCATAGTTTTTATTGATAATCTTTTCCACAAGGTATTGCATCGCTTCAAGGGTTTGGCCTCTCTTTCCAATAAGTATCGCAGAATTTCCACCACTTATATTAAATAAAATTCTCTCGGAATTTTCTTGAATCGAAACAGTTGCATCCGAAGTTATGGAGTCAATAATTCTTTGCAAAACGTTCCTGCCAAGCTCGATCGGACCCTCAGAAGCATTTTGTTTCTGTTCACTCTCTGATATTATTTGAATTTCTTTGTTCTCTCCCGCAGATACTTCCTCTTTAATGATCGCTTCCGGCTTTGGAATTGGCTCTCGCAATGTAACGCAAATTCGTGCCTTTTTGCTCCCAACCAATCCGAAAATACCGGTCGATCCGTACGAAATAACATCATATTTTAATTTCTCAATTGGTATTCGTAGTTCTTCAGAAGCTTTCTTTATCGCCTTTTCAACACTTTTGCCTTCAAATTCCAAACAAGGCATTGTCGCTTACCTCCCTCATTGGGCCATTTTTTTTGAAATATAGGATTGCTGCAGAATAGAAAGAATATTGTTTACGAGCCAGTACAAAACAAGACCGGATGAAAAATTAATAAAAATTACCGTGAAAAATAGCGGCATTAACCTCATCATCTTGGCCTGGGTCGGGTCACCGGCTGTCGGGGTCATTTTTTGTTGTAAAAACATAGTCACCCCCATAATGATAGTCAAAACAGGGATGCCAAAGGGTGGATGCATGAAGGGAACAGCGAAATTAAAATTAAAAAGTCGATCCGGTGCCGACAGATCGTTAATCCAACCAAAGAAAGGCGCGTGCCGCAATTCGATGGCTTGATACAACATCCGATAAAGCGCGAAAAATACCGGAATCTGCAATATCATTGGAAGGCATCCGCCCATAGGATTGATTTTGTAAATTTTGTACAACCCCATTAATTCCTGGTTCATTCGTTTCTTGTCGTCTTTGTATTTTTCTCGGATTTCCGCCATCAGAGGTTGCAGTTTCTTCATTTCATTCATGGATTTATAGCTTTTAGAGCCCAGAGGCCAAAGGATCAGCTTGATCACAATCGTTAAGATGATGATTGCGACACCATAATTCGGTATGAAACCGTAAATAAAATTCATAAACCAGAGGCAAGGCTTGGCAATAAAATCAAACATTCCGAAATTGATCGCCTTATCCAAATTATAATCAACCTCGCTTAGAACCTTCATGCTCTTGGGCCCGAAAAACAATTCATATTCATAAGTTTGCTGGGTGCCGGGTTGAATTACACTTGTTTTCTGAACATACTGGCTTTCCAATATATTGTTTTGTTGCACAAAAAGTCTCATCTCTCCCGGCAGATTTTTTTCAGGTACAATACTGGACATGAAATATTGATCTTCAATCGAAATCCATTTAATTTCTCCGCTATATATATTCTTGTCTTTGATCTTCTCTATCTTTACCTGTTCCAGTTTGTTGCCGATTAATGCGCTAGGGCCTTCAAAGCCATAACTGCCCGTGTTTGCAGGAAGGACGTTCACCAAGGACAAAACAAGATTGTCCTCGAAAATTTTATCCGATCCGTTTTTAATCGTAACATCTAAACCAATTGCATATGTTTTGGGTGAGAAAACGAACTTTTTTTCAACAACAATGCCGCTGGCAGATCGCATTGAAAAAGAAATCGTCTCCGGTTTATCGGTTATCTCCATAATGTCATCGGTCACATCGGATGCAAACAAGGAGCCTTCCAGTGCAGGAATACTCTTACCGGCAAATCCAATTTGAACGGAACCCATATCCAGGTCCTTAGGTATGACTTGTTTTAACGGCGAGTTTTTATCAACAGTCTCCCGGTAATCTCTCAGGATTAAACTATTAAATACGGCACCTTTCTCAGAAATCCGTGCGGAATATAAAGAGGTATTCACGGTAATTTCTCTGGCTTTTCTTTCAGGCTCCAACGGCGTTTCTTCTAATACAGGCGCTTTGTTCACGGCTTGCCCTTCAATCGGCTGGACGAATGGTTTTTCCTTGACCTCCTTTCCCGACGTCACCGTTTCTGCCGACTCTTTAATCGGTTCCTTTGCAGTAAAAAAAACCCCATATAGTAAAAATACGAGAAACGATAGCACAATCGCAATCAATAATCGAAGCTGTTCCATAATTTTCCTCTAGATTTGAATCGGGCAATTTAAAATTTGACTTTGGGCAAAGATAGAGAAGCCATATCTGTTCATAGAAACTAACGTCTTGCGGGGAGTGATCAGGAAAGGCGGAAGGTTTACAAGTTTGTGGCCATATAATCGGTTTCTTAGTATCACGTTTTAAGGGGCAGGGTCGTATCCCCCTGGATTAAAGGGGTGACATCTCAAAATCCTTTTAATCGCCAGGAAACAACCCCTAAAAGCGCCATGACGCAAAATAACCTGATAAGCATAATCAGAACAGGTTGGACGAAAACGACAATTAGCCCCCAAAACAGGAGACAATCCATATTGATAGGCCTTGATTAGAATTAACAGTATTCTTTTAATGATCAAAACGACTCGATATCCTATCAAATAGATCCTTAAGTGATAAAAATGCCAGATCCGTTGGCAAATTACCCGCTTCTTTCTTAGCGATGATATTTATATCCCAGGTACCTGTAATATTGTGCCTATTTAACCGAAAATATTCGCGAGAAATTCGTTTGATTTTATTGCGTTTTACAGCCTTTCCGACCTTTCTGGTAATAGTGACACCAAGGCGGATTCTATCAGATTGGGCCGGAGTGAATACCGCGATAAAATACCGGCCATGAATCTTTTTTCCGTAACGTGTTAAGCGAATGAAATCCTTACGTTTCAGGATCTTATCTGCCTTGGTCAGTGAAAAGTTTCGCAAAAAATTAGCCTCTGTCACCGATTAACGGTCTTTGATTCCAGCTGTCTTAAAAAAAGTGATAAGACGTCTCCGTATTGATTCCTCAATGGATTCGGTTGTAAAAAATTACCGCTTGTTGAATACAATTATTTGACCCCTAAACGCTTCCGCCCTTTGGCTCTGCGCCGACTGATCATCCTTCTGCCCTCTTTGGTTGACATTCTTTTTAAAAAACCATGTGTTCTGGCACGCCGAAGCTTGCTGGGCTGATATGTTCTTTTCATCGTTTACATTCCTTTTTAGCATCCTGAAATAAGACAACTATTCGTTGGTATAATCCTTTACCTTCAAATCGGTTCTCAGTGCTTCTTATCTTAAATTTTTTGATTAAGCCATAGTATGGCCTTCCTGTCAAGATTCAAATTGTGACTCCATAAAAAGTAAAGCGGCAATTGCAGCCATATTTCGAATCCCATAAAACGGAGGTCACGGAAATAAGCTTCATTTCCTGTAATGGCAAAAAGATAAATTTAATTCGTTTGCATCTTAAGTACCATCACTCTCCTTGCACTTTCCTCCGTGAGGTGAAAAAGGGTTTTTATAATTTCAAACGGCCGCGCAGTTTCTGCAGAACCGGACCGCATCACGATCTGGATTTTATGAGAGCTCATTAACTCAATTTTCTCGACTACCTGTTTCAAGTCGATTTTTTTCACCCGTCCTTTCTTGTTGATACGAGTAAAGAAATATTTTTCATTTTTTAAAAACCATTCTATTCTTTGTTCATCAAACAAGTCTTCATCGGATGTGACCGTATAGGTGATTGGCTTAGATTCGTTAGGCACCGGCTTCTCACCTGATAGCCGGCATTCATGCACGAATAAACCTTTCGGAAGTTGAGCATTTAAGGCTTTTGCTATCGTGTGCGGTTTTATAATGTCGGGCACGGTTACATATAAATTTTCGTCTTCGCTTTCCATACCGATGGGAAGAGAATCTTCAAAAGATATTTTCGGCATGGGATGAAAACCCTCTGAAAATTTAATAGGTATCCCGGCACGAAACAGTGCGCGCAAAAATATGTTAACAAGTTCAAGGTGTCCGAAATATTTCGCGGAATCTCGCTTGGAAAAAGAAACCTGAACTTTGTTATATGCGCGGGACACGTTGCTGTTGGTTTCATATGCTTCAACGGTGTTTTCTCTGAAAGGTTCAAAAACTATCGGTTTGATGGCATTAAAATCACAGACCCCACAAGTGTTACATTCGCCACCCCTGCAGTCCAATGTGATTTTTCCCTCCCAAGCCTTTTCCAGCTCTTTTATTAAAAATGCCTTTGAAACTTTTACATCAATATGCTCCCAGGGAAGAGGTTCTTCGATCGCTCGTTTCCTGGTTGTAAAAAATTCGATTTCCACGCCCTCATCGCATAAGGCTTTTTGCCATAACTCGTACTTAAACCTGTCGCTCCATCCGTCAAATCTGCAACCCTTTTTGTATGCATTAACCAGTAAATGGCTGAGTCGCCGGTCGCCCCTTGCCCAGAGCCCCTCGAGTATGCTGACTTCCGGATCATTCCATTTAAAATGAATACCCGGCATTTTCAGATTGCTCTTAAGCCATTGAATCTTTTCCTTTGATTCATCCGGCTGGATTTGAGAAGTCCATTGAAAAGGAGTATGGGGTTTAGGAATAAAGGTTGCTGCACTAACATTTATTTGGCCTTTTCGACCGCTTGTACCGCTTATTTTTCGGATTCGATCCACAAGATCAACCAGCGCTTTCAAATCATCATCAGTTTCGCCGGGAAGTCCAATCATAAAATACAGCTTGATAACCTGCCATCCCAGCCTAAAGGCATCTTTAACCGTATCCAAAATCTCCTTTTCCGTAATGTTTTTATTTAGAATGTTTCTAAGCCTCTGACTTCCCGCTTCAGGCGCAATGGTAAAACCGGTCTTCCGGACTTTCTTCACCAGATTCATGATTTTCGGCGTCAGTGTTCCGGCGCGAAGCGAAGGCAAGGAAACCGCAATATGTTTTGGCTCACATGGTACCATCAGCCTCTCCAGGAGAGGAACGATGCATCCATAGTCCCCCGTACTTAACGATAACAGCGAGATATCGCTGTAACCTGTTGCCTGGATAGCGGTTTCAAAAATATCAAGAAGTTTTGCCGGCGACCGCTCACGAACCGGTCGGTAAATCATTCCCGCTTGGCAAAATCTGCATCCTCTTGTGCAGCCTCTGGACACCTCAAGGCGCAGACGATCATGAACCGGTTTCCCATAAGGGATTATTGGATCAACCGGAAATGGTGTTGCATCCAAATCTTCCACAATTCTCCTCGTAACCGATTGATAATTTGAAAGCTTCGGTATAAGGGTCTGGAAACCAAATTGATCAAATTGGGGCGTGAAAAAAGCCGGTATATAAACCCCTTCAATTTCCGACCACATTTTCAAAAGCGTTTCTTTGTCGCCAAAATTTTCACGCCATTTGATGAAGGTGTTTGACAATTCCAATATCGCCGTTTCTCCGTCTCCAACCAAAATCGCATCAAAAAAATCGGCAAAAGGCTCCGGATTGCAAGCACAGGGGCCGCCCGCAATAATCATCGGAAAAGAAAGATTCCGCTGGGAAGCATAAAAGGGAATTTTGGCAAGATCCAGAATACCAAGCATATTCGTGAGATTAAGTTCGTACAGGAGGCTGAACCCGATGATATCGAATTTTGCAAGCGGTTTGTGTGACTCGAGCGAAAAAATCGGAAGATCATTTTTCTTCAAATAACCCTGCATGTCCATCCCCGGTGAAAATACTCTTTCAGCTGCAATCTCCGGATGATTATTTAAAATGGAATATAATATCTGAAGGCCCAAATGAGATGTGCCGATTTCGTAAAGATCCGGAAACGCAAGGGCAACGGACAATTTAACCTTAAGGTCATCCTTTTTAACGCTGTTGATTTCGGAACCTAAATATCGGCTCGGCCGCTCAACGAGTGGCAAGATGTCTTGAATGGTTTTCATACTCATGATATATTTTCTTGAGAAAATGGGTTAGGTCATGGCCGGAAAAATCGATTTGAAAAGAAAAATCTCTTAAAATTTAAATGTTAAAGCTAATATCACATTTCAACAAAAAAATAACGATTTCAATAACTAGCTTTTATTCTTTTTTTACCATTATTTTTTTTGTACCTTCTGTTGCCCTCGGTGTGGAATATAACCGTGAAAATGCCGTTGTAAAAGCGGTTCGAAAGGTGAGCCCCGCAGTTGTTAATATAAGCTTGGAATATGAAGTAAAACAACACGTTAATCCATTTTCTGGATTCGGCATGGATCCATTCTTTGATTCCTTTTTTAAAGACTTCTTCGATCCCGGTTCGGAACGAAGACATAAAACAACCAGCCTGGGATCAGGTGTCATCATTGATGGTGAACGGGGTTTTATTCTTACAAATTCACATGTTATTACCAGATCCGCAAAAATCAAGGTGGTTTTGAAAGACGAGCGTGACTTTGAAACCCGCATTGTGGGTGCCGACCCTGATTCCGATCTTGCAGTGTTGCGCGTTGATTCACAAACACCGCTTCCTGCGATTAGCATGGGTAATTCCGATGATCTTATGATTGGTGAGACCGTGATCGCTATCGGCAATCCTTTCGGCTTTTCGAACACCGTCACGACCGGCGTCATAAGCGCCCTGAACCGCAGTCTTAGAACCGAGGACAGAGAATATCATGATTTTATTCAGACTGACGCTTCCATTAACCCCGGAAACAGTGGAGGTCCCCTTCTTAACATAAACGGAGAGCTGATCGGAATCAATACCGCAATATATGCAAAAGCCCAAGGAATCGGGTTTGCTATACCTATCAATAAGGCGAAAAAAATTATATCGGATTTAATCAAATATGGAGAGGTCGTCCCCGCATGGATCGGTATTACGGTCCGGGAACTGGATCCAGGGATGGCCCACTACCTGAAATTATCTTCATATAAAGGCCTCGTTGTCAAAGAAGTTGAACCAACCAGTCCCGCTCACAAAGAAGGAATTTTAAAGGGAGACATCCTTTTTTCAATCGATGGCCGAAAAATCATATCCGTTAAAGACTACCAGACGGTAATGAAGGAATTTACAGCCGGTGACAAATTAAACTTGGAAATATTTCGAAACGGCAAACGAAATATAGTTACGATAACATCCGATGTGTTTCCCTTAGATTTATCGCAGGACCTTGCATACAAGCTTCTCGGGATAAAAGTGGAAGATTTGACAAGTGATAACCCTCTCAAATATAAAACCAAACTGGAAGAAGGGGCCGCTATTTCGGAAATTAACAGCCGGTCTTATCTTGCCCGAATCGGAGTAAAAACCGGAGACATCATACGACAACTGGATGACATTCGAATCAATAACACGATGGATTTTAAGAAGGCAATTATAAAATACCGCCAAAAGCCATCCGTGGTTATTCTTTTACAACGGGGAGATGAAGGATATTATATCACCGTAAAGCTATAAAGAAGAGCCTTGCCGGGCGATGAGGATTTTTTGCTCAGTTGCGACCTAATTTTCGATCCCGCGGGTTAATATTTTTTCCTTAACCATATTTGTGCCGGATGCACAGGTGTAGGCATTCGGCAATACTCCTTATTGTCCGAGTCAGCGAATATCGTATATTGGAAATCGTTTTAAAGTGAAACTCCCCGCCTTAAAAGGCGGGGCTTCTTGAAAAGGGCAAGGCGGGGGATTGCATCCCCCATACTCCTGCACCGCATTCATCCCCGCCATAAATGGCGGGGTATTCTGCGGGAGTTTCATAAAACTTAATTGAATGACAGGAAGCCGGCGTGAACCGAACGAAAATATTACGACTTATACAATCAGACACTCCTATGAATGCCGTTTGCATAACAGGATGGGTCCGAACCAAGCGAGATTCAAAAGAATTTTCTTTTATCGAAGTAAATGATGGATCATGCCTGAAAAACATGCAGGTGATCGCTGGCAATACTCTATCCAATTACGACGATATTAAGAGACTTAAAACCGGATCTGCTGTCACTGTGACCGGTAACATGGTGGCATCGCAAGGAAAAGGACAGAAATGGGAAATTCAGGCTGATCGGTTACATATCATCAGCCTGACGGATGATTCGTATCCTTTGCAAAAAAAACGCCATAGTGACGAGTTCTTGAGAGATCTTGCTCATCTGAGACCCAGGACCAATAAATACGGAGCCCTATTTCGCATCCGATCGGAGCTTTCGTATGCCGTGCACAAGTTTTTCAGGGACAGGGGTTTCATTCATATCCATACTCCTATTATTACCGGTTTAGACTGCGAGGGAGCCGGAGAATTGTTTAAAGTCACAACCCTTGATCTTGAGAATCTTCAAAAAAAATGCGGGAAAATAGACTATACTGTTGATTTTTTTGGAAAAGAGGCAAATCTAACGGTTTCCGGTCAATTATCAGCTGAAATGTTTGCCTTAGCCTTGGGGGATGTTTACACATTCGGCCCGACATTTAGAGCAGAAAACTCAAATACCAGAAGACATGCTGCCGAGTTCTGGATGGTTGAACCGGAGATGGCATTTTGTGACTTGGAAGGGGACATGGCCCTCTCCGAAGAAATGGTAAAGTATCTGACGGCTTATATATTGAATACATGCCAAGAGGATCTGGAAATCTTCACCAAGTTCGTGGACAAAAGCCTCCTTTCGACTTTGGAAAACATTGCCAATTCCGACTATATCCGGTTGCCCTATGAAACCTCGATAGAAATTTTAAAACGATCTGGAAAATCTTTTGAATACCCGATTGATTTTGGGAAGGACCTCCAGTCCGAACACGAGAGGTATCTCACCGAGCAATATTTTAAAAAACCCGTAATTATTTTTAATTTTCCCAAAGAGACAAAACCATTTTACATGAGATTAAACGATGATCTCAAGACCGTGGCGGCAATGGACGTTCTTGTACCGGGTATCGGGGAAATAATCGGAGGGAGCCAGCGTGAGGAAAGATTGGATATATTGGAATCAAGAATGCAGGAAATGAATCTGTCTCAAGAAAAATACTGGTGGTATATGGATTCTCGAAAATTTGGCTCGGTTCCTCATAGTGGTTTTGGCCTTGGATTTGAACGCTTGTTGATGCTTTTAACAGGAGTGAGTAATATCAGAGATGTCATACCCTTTCCCCGAACACCGAACAGCATAGAATTTTAGAAAAAGAGTTGTTTTCACCATTGATCCTAGCGGTCTATATGTCCAAAGCACTTACCTCCAGCGCATTATTTTCAATAAAAGCTCTTCTGGGCTCAACTTCATCTCCCATGAGAATTGTAAAAATTTCATCCGTTTCAACCGCGTCTTCAATTTTTACCTGAAGAAGGCTGCGTTTTTCCGGATTCATTGTTGTTTCCCAGAGCTGCTCCGGATTCATCTCACCGAGTCCCTTATATCGCTGGACGATAAGCCCTTTTTTCCCCTCTTCGATCAGGAACTTCAACAACTTTTCTTTGTTTTCCAAGATGACCGGATCTTTTTCATTCTCTTTGGATGAAACGTAAAATGGTGGATAATCATAGCGGAAGATTTTTTTTCCAATGATATAAATTCGTTGGTAATCGTTTGAATATATCAGACCTCTTCCTATCGTTACTGGTTTAACAACATTCCCCTTTAATTCCCTGACCTCCTTCACCATCCTTCCATCTTCAGAAACAGTAACACTCATTTCATATACTTCACGTTTCAGATTCCAGGATAACCCGTAAACATTGTAACCCTTTTTTATCAGGGAATCTTTAAGATGGGACATTTTTTCTTCGTCTTGAAGAAATTTTTTATCTTCAACCCCTTCCTTAATCAGGGTTTCGATAAGCTCCGGATCAAAACCCCGTCTTTTCAGCTTGGACATCAGAAGGAAATAGTCTGAAAGATCCCCGGCGAAAAGATATAACGTGTGGCCGGATAATATCTGTTTTTCTTTTTCAATTTTTACATATTTCTGATCGCAAATCCTTTTTAATATATGATCATTCAATTCCTTTTCGTCTTTTAGATAAATTTCATTTTTACCTTTACCAATCTTAAACAAAGGCGGTTGAGCAATATAAAGATAACCATTGTCTACGATATCGGGCATCTGTCTGTAAAAAAACGTCAAAAGAAGGGTTCGGATGTGAGATCCATCCACATCAGCATCGGTCATGATAATAATTTTATGGTACCTTATTTTTTTGATATCATATTCTTCGCTGCCGACCCCTGTTCCTAATGCAGTAATAATATTTTTTATTTCATCGCTACGAAGAATTTTATCAAACCGAGCTTTTTCAACATTTAATATTTTTCCCTTCAACGGTAAAATCGCTTGAAATTTTCTATCTCTTCCCTGTTTTGCGGAACCACCCGCGGAATCACCCTCGACAAGAAAAATTTCTCTTTCGGATGGCTCGGAAACCTGGCATTCAGCAAGTTTCCCGGGAAGTGCGGTATCTATCAACGAACCTTTACTTCGGGCAAGATCTCTCGCACGTTTTGCGGCGTCTCTCGCCCTTGCTGCATCAATCGTTTTCTCGATGATTTTTTTGGCAATGGAGGGATTCTCTTCGAAAAATATGCTTAATTTTTCATTGACCAGAGATTCCACCAAACCCTTCACTTCGCTATTGCCGAGTTTTGTTTTTGTCTGTCCCTCGAATTGAGGCGATTTCAACCTAACGCTTATAATGGCGGTTAAACCCTCCCTTACGTCATCGCCGCTAATTTTTGCCTTAAGGTTTTTCACCAAATTTTCGTTGGTTGCATATTGATTAATTGTACGAGTTAGGGCGGCTTTAAAGCCAATTAAATGGAATCCTCCCTCTATCGTATTGATATTGTTTGCAAACGAAAATAGTTTTTCAGTGAATGTGTCATTATACTGGATGACGAGTTCAATCTGAATATCATTTTTTTCGCCCTCGATAAGAATCGGTTTATGTAAAGGAATATGCAGCTTATTTAAATACTTAACAAATTCTTCTATCCCCCCTTCATAAAAAAATTCGTCTTTTTTGTCGGTCCGTTCGTCCTCAATTGTAATTCTCACCCCTTTGTTTAAAAAAGCGAGTTCCCTTAATCTTCGAGAGAGGATTTCATAACTGAAATCATCGGTTTGTAAAATTTCGGTATCGGGTTTGAAATGAATTTTTGTACCGTGCTTTATTGTTTTCCCAATAACCTCTAATTCGCTGGTCTTTCTTCCTCTGGAATATGTCTGATGATAAATCTTTCCTTCTGAGTAGATTTCTAATTCTAATAATTGACTCAATGCGTTCACCACGGAGATACCAACCCCATGGAGACCTCCGGAAACTTTATAAGAAGTATTATCAAATTTCCCACCCGCATGAAGCTTAGTCATTACCACTTCAGCTGCCGGCACCTTCTCGGTTTTGTGAATACCGGTAGGAATACCCCTTCCATTATCCACCACACTTACGCTGTTGTCTTTATGAATCACTATATTAATTAAATCGCAATAACCTGCCATGGCTTCATCGATACTGTTATCCACAACTTCATAAACCAGATGATGAAGTCCATCGACATCGATATTACCTATATACATCGATGGTCTTTTTCTTACCGCTTCGAGGCCTTCGAGTATCTTTATATTATCCGCATTGTAAGTGTTTTTTTCGGTATTCATATTCTCATCGGCATTATTACGCTTAAAAAATCTTTATTATTTTCTTCTTCGATCAAACAAGGTTTCTCTTCATCAATAATCCGCACAATAACCTTGTTACCCTCGATTACGTTGAGTGTATCGATAAAATATTTTGGATTAAAAGCTACTTCAATCGGTTTTCCTCCATATTCAATATTCATTTCTTCTTTTGCTTCACCGATATCCGGATTCACTGAGTTAATCACCAGTTTTTGTTCCCTAAAATTAAATATCACACCTTTATAGCTCTCCGAAGATAATATCGACATTCTTTTCAGCATCATCAGAAAGGATTGTCTCTCCAGATTGATTGCATGGCTGTTCCCTTTAATTATGATCCCCTTATAATCCGGAAAATTTCCTTCAAGAAGCCTTATAATAATCGTTTCGGAATCCTGTTTGATTATAAAGTAATTTTCCTTCAATCCGATATGCATAACTCCTTCAGAAGAAAGAAATTTATTGGCCTCATTTAAACCTTTTTTGGGAATCAGTATGCCGATACCGGCAGGAAGATCAAAATCTTTATCATATCGATAGTCAACCTTTGTTAGCCTGCTGCCATCTGTGGAAACCATCCCGATAATTTTTTCATCCTCGTTTCGAACACTTTCGAAATAGATTCCGTTAATATGTGCTCTCTTGTCATCTGATGCGCCGGTGATTATAAGGGCTTTTTCTATCATTTTTTTAAAAGCACGGGCGTCGATGTCGAAATAAATGGCTTCATCGATATTGGGATTATCAGGAAAGTCATCCGGATTCATTCCGATGACATGATACTGCACATTTTGGTTGCCGATTTCGACCCAACGGCTTTCAATTTCATTAATAACAATTTCATCGACAGGAAAATCCCTTACAATTTCATAAAATTTCCTTGCATTCAAAGCGATGATTCCTTCGACCTCGACTTCTGCCGGATAAGACCCTACGAAACCGGTTTCAAGGTCAGTGGCCATGATTTGTATGCTTGAATTGCTTGTTTTTATTAAACAATTTTCAGTAATAGCCAGGCTGCTTTTTCTTCCGGTTAATCCCTGTATCTTTGACAAAACATTCAAGACTTCATTCTTGTGTATTGTAAACCGCATATATTTTCCTTATTGTTATCTATAAATTGTAAAATTAATAATAAGAGTTGTTGATATTGATTATAATTTTTTAACCATTAAATATTATGGAAAAATATAATGTGAGAATAACAAAAAAACATCGAAACAGATTTCTTATAAAAAGCAAGTTATAAACAATACAAAACAATCAAGGTTGAAAAATAGGCATTTATTGACAAAATATCAACGTTAAAACGAATGATCTCTATTTATTGCTGTATCCAGCGTTTCAAGGAAATTCGAATGGTATTGTTCCAGTCTATCGAAACCCTTTTATGTATAAATTGCCCATATAGGCTGTCTATCAATTGGATTACTTTATAATAAAAAAAAGATTTTTCAATAATTGCATTTTCGATATCTTCTTTTAATTCAATTTGGCTTGAATTCGGAATCTTCAGGTTTGCGATACTGAGGCTTTCACCCTTAACAGTAAAATTCCATTCTTGATCTCCTTCCTTGTAAGAAAGATTGAGCTCGGTTACCACAGCCCCCTTTTCCAATGACAGCATTCCTTCCTCAAGACCTGCATCATCACCTTTTATGGTGATGGTTTCCATGCTGTCGCCGATCCTGTTTTCAAGGACAATTCGATTTCCGATTTCAAGAGATACACTTTCGTTTTCAGAATTTTTTAATATGTCAGGTTCGTTTTCGATAGAGTACCAGAGCCACGTCAGGAATTCATGCCCTAAAAACTTAAAACGGTTATAGGACACAGCTACATCAAGCATCGGTTACCCCGCAAATTTTGTTGGAGAAAGCTGAGACAAGGCATCGCGTTCCGTCGGTGAAAGACCCGCCATCAACTCCCCGAAGGTATAAGGAAAAAGCCTGATAAGGGTTAGTTTGAATGACTTTGAAAACAAGGTCTCCAGTTCTTCGTTGGGAGACTTTAGGTTTGAAAAGAACCACAATGAAGATTCTTCATAGTTCCAGATCAAATCGTATATATTCGGCGTTGCCGGGATTCGTAATCCAAGGACTTTTGCGACACGTTCTTTAATTAATTTTTTTTCATTTTTTGATAAATAGACCTGTCCCTTTTCTGAGAGTTCTTTCTCCATTTCAATGGCGCAATATTTTTTTATCAGCTTTGAAGAAATGGTTTTCTTATCAATTCTCATTGAAAAGATAAAATGATCGCCGATTGAAAAACTGGACCCATCGAAATCAGGCTTGAAGGGATTACCGAAGGAAGTCCATCCGACAGATCTTTCAGAAACATCCTCATCGATTTCTATAATGGCATTTTTTTTAAGAGCGCCGGATACGGTTTCGATAACAGGCGCTGATAGTTTTCCCTCTACTTTATAGCGTGTGATGGATACTCTGGATGATAATAAACCCATGCTTATGTCCTATGGTACCAAAAAAATGAAGGCGAGGATAAAATCATGTTACATCTGTTACCGGATAATCTAAATTTGATAATTATATTTTATTACCTTAGGAGTTACAAGAATTTTCTCAAAATTACCGATGACCTTTTATCTTGCCGCATTAAGGATAAGATGTTATTATTTCAAAATATTTTTAACTAAACTGACATTTGGAGATATTGGAAAATGAAACTTGGATTGATTGGTCTCCCCGGATCGGGCAAAACAACCATATTTGAAGCATTAACCCAAAATGTTTTGGATTCGTTAAACAAGAAAGAAAACCGGGTAGGAACCATAAAAGTCCCAGACAAGCGACTGGACGTACTGAGCGGGATGTATCAACCGAAAAAAACCACAAATGCACAGGTAGAATATTTTCTGCCGGGTATGATGGATAAAAATAAAGATAAAACGAAAGATCCGACCGGATGGATCCAAATCCGAGAATGTGATGCCCTTATCCATGTTATCAGAAATTTTGGGATATACGGTTCTGAAAAACCCTCTCCCCGCAAAGACTTTCAGGAAATCGACATGGAACTGATTCTTGCGGACCTCATTGTTGTTGAAAAGCGCTTGGAACGCCTAAAACTGGACCGAAAAAGGGGGAAAAAAACCGATCAGGAGGAGTTTCCGATTCTCAAAGAATGTCTTGAAACCCTTGAAAATGAAATTCCTCTGCGAAAGAATAAAGAGCTGGCCGATTCTCATCTTTTGAGGGGTTATGCTTTTCTTTCCGCTAAACCAATGCTTGTCCTTTTTAACAACGATGATGAGAACAACAGCATACCGGATAATACGAACAGTTTAACATCTACGGAAAATTGCGGCATTATAAGGGGAAAACTCGAACATGAGCTTGCTCAGATGACAAGTGAAGATGCACAGGATTTCCTTAAAGAGTTTAACATCGCTTCATCCGCTAGAGACAGGGTTATTCATCAATCTTATAAAATTTTAGGTTTGATATCTTTTTTTACGGTTGGTCCAGATGAAGTGAAGGCATGGACTATAAAAAAGGGGACCAGCGCCGTTGATGCTGCAGGGGCGATTCATTCGGATATCAAAAAGGGTTTCATCTGTGCAGAGGTTCTATCTTATGAGGACTTGATGAATGCAGGCTCTTACCAGGAGGCGAAGAAAAAAGGTACCGTCAGACTGGAAGGGAAAACCTACGATGTGCTGGATGGTGACATAATAAATTTTCGTTTTAACATTTGATAAGTCACTTCAAGAAATGTGCATGGCTGCCATCCAGGGAGATGGCAGTTTTCATTCCAAACGGCTTCTTATTTTCATGTAAACAATCCCTTGTCTTGCTGCAATTGCATGGAAGAATATAAGAATTGTTTTTTTATATTCAATTTGTGCCTATTCCTGTGATTTCGGTCACCTGGTATGAAACCACTTTGCAATACAGATCCTTTATGAAAAGTATGAGGCGAGTACCCCGCCTTTTAAGGCGGGGATAATTTATTCAGGGCGGGAGCGCTTTGACCTTCATGAGGTCGCGGTTTGATTGTAAGCGGAATATCCAACCGGTTTGCCACCCGTTTCCTTCAATAATCTTTTGGCGATTCGTTTCGATTGAATGAGTTCATCATTGGTTAAACGCAGCCGGGCAGATACATATTCGGCGAACATCCGATAGAGCAATAGCAAAAAGTTTGCCTTTTCATCTTCCGAGCCAAGTCGGTTTGTTGCCGAGGTATCAACCGCAAGGCATACTATCTTTCCTTCTGCATAAACCGATGCAGATCTTCCCAAACCGTCAAGTATTCTCATTTCACCGAAAATCTCTCCTATTTTATCGAAAATGCCGATTTCAACCTTTTCTTTTTCCACCCGTATTTTACCGGATAAGAGAAAGAAAAGCCATGGATCCATATCTCCCTCTTTTATAATGAGTTCTCCATGTGAATATTCTCTTATCTTGCTGAGCCGAAGCAGTTGTCGAAGACTCTTTGTTTCGAAATTTTTCAATGGGGGAATCGATAAGAGCTTTTGAATGTTTTGAATGTTATCTTTAAGAAACTTGGATTCAATCATGCTGACCTCTTATAAAGAAAAACATTTCCGTGTTTGGATATTCGATATTTCTGATCGTGCGGTTTCCCTTGGTGGAACCGCAATTGATATTAAAATTGGAGGCCCGTTTCGTTTCGAAGGGCCTTATAAAAGCGTATGCTTGGAAACGTACAAAATTGGCCTTTACATTTTATATCGGGAAATACCGTAAAGAAGATAAGGATAAATTAACGCCGGAATCGGAAATTCTCGAGTTTTTATATCATGGATTCTTTCTTTTCGTTCGACATGAAAAACGCATTGAAGGTTGGAACGGCTTTTCAGTTGCTCTTTATCTGGTTTGAAAGCCATTTTCATGGAATTGAAATATAATTTCGTTTTAACTCACCATATTGAGGCTATGGGAGGTTTTTCGCGCGCTGGATAAAAGCTCTTCCACAATAATTGTCCAGTCACCCAGGGTCAAAAAACGTTGAACCACATCTCGGAGTTGGTCGATGTTTTCCGGCCATTGATATCGCATCAGTTGCTGTATTACGTTGCTGTCCGGCTGTAATGGAAGACTGTTTTTAAATTGGAAAGCATATTTTTCCAGATAATAATCAATCAATGTGGGGATTTCTTCAGTCCTGTTTCGAAGCGGTGGAATATAAATTTGCATGCCGTTTATCAGGTGGTAAAGTTTTTCATCGAATTTACCTTCTTGCACGTCCGGCTCAAGAGCGTGGGTTGCGGTTGATAAAATCAAAGGACCGGTTGATTTCGAACGGTTTAATCCGGGCTGTAACAACTTGTCACGCCGAATCATTTGGAAAATTTCAGCCTGGATCGAAAGAGGAATGACATGGATCTTGTCAAAAAATAAAACGCACCCATTGGATATTTTGTGTTGCCGGCCTTGATTCGGCTCAGTACCGGAAAAGAATCCGCCTTCATTCCCGTAGAGTTTGCTGGAAAGCATCATTTTCGGTAAAATCTCACAATTGATTTTAACAAAAGGACCTTCCTGTCTCGAGGATTTGCGGTAAATATTTCTGGCGGCCAATTCTTTTCCGACGCCGTTTTCGCCGCAAATTAAAATATTTACTCCTGACTCGACAGCTTGATTAATTTGATTTCTTATTCTTTCCATACTTGGGCCTGAACCGAGCAGGGTATCTTCCATTATTCATTCCCTATGGGCTTAGATATCTTGAAGCCGCCTTTTTCGCTTCGGTTTCAATGACACGGAGGCGGAAAACACGCTCACTGTTCGGTTATAATTCATATCGCCTGTTTTATTTTTTTCCTGCTCGTTTTTCCAGATAGCCCCAGACATAGAGAACGAAAGGCGCATTCCGATTGGTCGCAATAACCGGCAGCGGAACCAAAACAATCAAAATTTCCCTCTGAACGCTGAATCTGACGGATCAGGTTCTCTTTTGTTTGCCCGAATGAATTAATTCCTCTGTTTTTGGCAAGCATTCGTACTTCCAGCATTTTCATTGCCGTTCCTCTCTAAATTATTGGGTTAAAGGTTTTCAAAAACATAAATGATCCTGATCTTTCATCTTTCTCGAAAATTATTTTGGACAAAATTGGGCTTTCAAATAATTCTTAAATTCTACGCATTTTATATGCATTGTCCATAGAGAAAGAACATTATTTTTCTGGGGATTTCCCCTGGGCATATAGGAATTTGCCCTATTTTGCTTTCGAATAAGGTGCTTCGATGTATATTTTGGTTCCTTCCTTTAATCGGGTTTGAATCCTGAAACACCCATTGAGCAGGCTGACCTTTTCCTCCATGCAGCAAAGTCCGATTCGTTTTTCACTGTTGGCTCTCTGTGAAACCTCGGCAAAATCAAAGCCCTTGCCATCATCTTCTGCCCGGAGAATAATGTTCGGAAAAGACGCGACAAGTCGGATGGTCACCCGGTCCGCGTTAGCATGACTGTGGATGTTGTTCAGCGCTTCAAGGAAGATATCAAAGCCCCGGCCGATCGCTTTTTATCCCGTTCTCCGTATTTTGCCAAACATCGGATCCCCCCACAAAGAGAAAAAAGTTTATCGAAGAGAAATATGGTGAAAAGTTTGAGAAACGGGTGCGTTATGAAAGGAGCTTTATAGTAAAATGAACCGATGATTTAAAAGAGCTTACGGGGATAAGGACAAATTTACTTTATTCAAAAAAAGGAAAACACGAGATTGATGTTGAAAATTCTATTAAAACGTATAGGCGGTGTCGCACGATGAAAGGATTCGCATTCATAGCTGCAATGGTATGGATCGATCTGTTCATAGGACTAAATTTTTTCAGAGATGATCCGGGTTGCATTTTCGCCTGTAAACATTATTTTAATCGGAAGATTTTTTAGATCGCAAAGATTGCGCTGCAATACATCTCGCCCGAACGGAATAATGTTGCTCAGGCAATTGGTATGAATAATGACCCTGTAAACATTGTCGCAACTTTTCTTTAAAACATTTAGTAATTCGCACGCCGAAGAGCCGTCGAAATCTCCCATCAGTTTCAGGTGCAGATTGTCCTCATTTCGATGTACAAAGATTTTGAAATTAGATGCCATCACTTTCTCCTTTTTCATCGGAAAAAAATCATCAGGTCAATTGTATATCCCTTAGGCACAATCTTTGATCAAATTGATTTTTCCCCATTCCTTCAAGACATTTCTTTTCAGCGATAGAACTTCGGATATCGTTTGTTTGAGCCTGTAAAGCGCATCAAAATGCTTGATGACGTATATAAGAACAGGGATTTCAGGCCTTCTTCGATTGATATCCAGCAGTACATCCCAACTCTCGGTTCCGTTCAGATAATGATCAAGAAGCAGCAGGTCCGGTTGCATATCTCGTAAATACTCCCACATGGCCTCCGCATTTCCCGCACGCTTAACCAAATAACCATCTTGAGTCAATTCCACGGAGAGAAGGTCCGGGATATAAGGCTGATCATCCACAATCAAAATATCAATCCTTTTTTCATTCTGCTTAACCGCTATTGATTCTTTTTTAGAAATACCCGGCATAAATATCATGATCGTCACCTCCTGTAGATGAGGCCTGGCACACAGAAAACCCGCCTGTCCTTCTCATGCATGTCTATTTGTCAAAAGAATCAGCATATTGTATGCAGTAGGAGTACCACGCGCAATCCAACCGACTACAAAGGCCCCTGCTCTTGCCAAAGCAATCGAAGTTTCCCTCCGAACGCTGAACGCTTCGCACCAAAGCGGTGATATCCAGAAAATTTTTTCGATCCGTTTTACCGTCTTTATGGGTTGATAGTTGATCGTTTCCGCCATTTTCCTCAGGGTATTCGATTAATTTTTTGCTGAGAAAACCGGTCATATGTGCCATTATGGGGTTCCTTTAAGGTTTCCAGGATAAGCAGAAATGTGTATTGGCTTTTATGGAAAATTCCCAAAATTTTAATTCAGTATGATGATTTTATTTTGCTTTGTCCATAGGGGATGCGGTTCATTTTTATAGGAGCATTTCCCCTATTTATAGGGGTTTATCCTGAGAACCGATTTATCTTTTTCTAGTTAAAACCCCGGCTGACTATAGATTGTCCTGTTTTGGGTATGGAAATCGGACGGAATTTTGAGAAGCATTTTCCTTTACACCTTTTCTGATGGATCCCATCAGGGCTCATCCCAATGATTGATATAAGTTTTTTGTTTGAAAATTCTTAATAAACAGGATAGCCTACCTTAATGGTTTCTTAAAAATTCGCCTCGTTTTACCGGTTTAAGGTCGAACCTGATTCAAACCGCATTGTGAAAATAACTGCAGAAATAAAAGATGCTTTTTAAAAAACGGAACGCAATATGCCGGAACCTGTGAAAATTATTATTGAAGGAAAAACATATGAATTGCCTGTCATTGTTGGTTCTGAAGATGAAAAGGCAATTGATATCTCGAATCTCAGGAAGAAGACCGGATATATCACTCTCGATCCGGGATTCAACAACACGGGAAGCTGCATCAGTTCAATCACCTTTTTGGATGGCGAGAACGGCATCCTTCGCTATCGCGGAGTGCCGATCGAGGAACTGGCAGAGAATTCAACCTTTGTGGAAACGGCCTATCTTTTAATAAATGGAGAATTGCCAACCAAAAAACAACTGAACCGTTTTTCGGTTCTTCTTAACGACAATTCCCTTGTTCATGAAGATATGCAGATTTTTTATCAGAATTTTCCGAGAGCATCTCATCCGATGGGGATTCTTTCGTCAATGGTAAATGCCTTGAAGAGCTTTTACCCGGAACTTCAGGAAAACGAAGAAGAGATCAATATAACGGTTACAAGGCTTCTTTCCAAGGTTCGAACGATGGCTGCCTTGTCGTATAAAATATCCAGGGGCCATAAGGTTGTTTACCCTCGACCCGATCTGTCATATGCTGCAAATTTTCTCAACATGATGTTTGATACCCCTGTCAGGCCTTATATGATCGATGAAGATATCGTTAAAGCGCTTAACGTCTTCTGGATTCTCCATGCCGATCATGAGCAGAATTGTTCTACATCGGCGGTGCGGCTTGTCGGAAGCGCACGGGTGAATCTGTATGCAGCAATATCCTCCGGAATTTGTGCGCTATGGGGTCCGCTGCACGGCGGTGCGAATCAGGCCGTTATCGAGATGCTTTCTGAAATTAAAGCGGATGGAAAAGATCTGGCACGTGTGATCGAAAAAGCCAAAGACAGGAAAAATCCATTCCGACTGATGGGTTTCGGACACAGCGTTTACAAAACATATGATCCCCGTGCCAAGATCCTGAAAAAGGAGTGCGACAAGATTCTTTCGAAATCGTATATTGATGATCCGCTGCTGGACCTGGCAAAGCAGCTTGAAGTATTCGCACTGAAAGATGACTATTTTATCGAGCACAACCTTTACCCGAACATTGATTTTTACAGCGGTATACTGCTTCGTGCCATCGGCATTCCAACCAATATGTTCAGCGTCATGTTCGCAATCGGCAGGATGCCGGGATGGATCGCTCAGTGGAGGGAAAGCATTCATGACCCACGCTGGAAACTCAATCGACCCCGCCAGATCTATATGGGGCTGCCGAAGAGGAAATACATTCCGATTGATGAGAGACAGGAAGGTTCAAGTGAAGCAAGCGAAACAGAATCCGTCTAGAGTGCTTGAATTGTCCGGTAGCTATTGGCAGACCTGCGCTCTCCATGCCGGAGTAAAACTCGATATCTTTACCTTAATTGGAAACAGGCAACTCACAAATGAACGGATCGCCCAAAGCCTCAAGGGAGATGAAAGAGGCGTTGCCACGCTTCTCAATGCACTTGCAGCCATGAATCTTCTGGTCAAAAAGGGTGAAAAATATTCCAATACTTCCGAGTCGAAAACATTTCTTTCAAAAGATGCGCCCCATTATGTCGGCCACATCATCATGCACCATCATCACTTGATGGCGTCATGGGCTGACCTGGATCGGGCCGTTCAGGCTGGAAGTCCTGTTCGGGCCAGTTCAATGCACAGCACGGAAGAACGTCGGGAAAGTTTCCTTCTCGGTATGTTCAATCTGGCCATGAACCTGGCACCGCAATTGGTAACCCAAATTGATCTTTCCAATCGATATCGTTTGCTGGACCTGGGGGGCGGACCCGGCACCTATGCCATTCATTTCTGCCTGAACAATCCCCGGCTGAAGGCCACGGTTTTCGACCTTCCCACCACCCGGCCTTTTGCGCAAAATACTATCGAAAAGTTCAACTTGGCTGACCGGATCGAATTTTTGGAAGGTAACTATATTCAGGACGATGTTCCCGGATTTTTTGATGCCGTTTGGTTATCTCACATTCTGCATGCCGAGGGACCTGAAGACTGCCGGAAAATTATCCGTAAAGCCGTGTCAGCCTTGAAACCGGGAGGTATGATAATGATTCATGATTTCATCATGAACAATGAAATGGACGGGCCTCTTTTCCCGGCGCTTTTTTCCCTGAATATGCTTTTGGCGACATCGGAAGGCCGATCCTATTCTGAAAAACAGATAACAGACATGCTCTTGGAAGTCGGTGTAACGGATATCCGGCGTATCCCTTTTCAGGGCCCGAATGATTCAGCGGTGATTACCGGGGTGGTTCGATAATTAACTCGGGATCCCGGGAGTTTTTTTGGTTGGAACGCATCATGAACTATTCCGCTTTATTCAAGGCTTGGCGATAAAAACTCCCCGAATCCTGAATTACTTGTTATCATCGGAACCGTATGACACAAGGATAAAAAACGGATCGGCGCATAACCCTTGGCACATGAAATTTACCTGATGGTTGTTGCGAGAAAGAGCACCCCCAGGATCGTAATGGCCAAACCGGACACAACACCCATAATTCTTTCAACGAATCCGGTATGTTTTGCCGAAAAGTGAATCAGACAGATCCCCTTCCCGATAACCGTTGAAATCGTAACAAACGATATCGTTGCAGCCATGCCGAGAGATATAAAGGCTGCCGAATATATCCCCACCGCCATCATATCCATGGAAAGGCAGAAAAGCAGCACCATCACCACGCCCGGACAGGGTACCAACCCGACCGTCAGCGCCCAGATGAAAAGCCCCTTCTTTGATGCTTTTGAATTCTTGTCTGAAAAATTAGGTTTGAATTCATGCTTCGGAAAAAAACCATACCCATTTTTTAAAAGGATGAAAAGCCCCAGGAGGGCGATTAGGCTGAAACTCACGATTTGGGTTGTTTCGGAAATCGTTCCCAATGTTCCGAAAACGCCTTTTTGGAGAACATAGCGTAAACCGAGCACGCAGATGATCCCGGAAAATCCATGAAAAAAAGCGATCAGGGTTCCAAACATCAATCCACTGCCGATGGAAGCATTTCGAGATAAGATAAAGGACATCCCCACCGCTTTACCATGCCCGGGTCCGGCGGCATGGATCACGCCGTATGCAAATGCCGACACCATCAGCAACATCAACGGTTTGATGCTTCCGGTGGTTCGTGACTCCTGAATCAACTCCGATATTTTTTGTTTCAACTGGTGCTGCCAAAGAATGAGCTTTGCGAAAAATCGGCTTTCAAAAGGGGCAGTAGGGGCTTGTTGGCAGGTTTTCCGTTCGGCGGTAAACGGATTATGCGAAAATGCCAAAGATGGACATTGGCAGGTTACAACGATCAGGATCAGCGCAAAGATATATTTCTTCATGGTTTCAGGCAAAACTCCAGAAAAAGCGTCCAGGGATGAATCATGCCGTAGTATATGGTTGTTGAAGGGTCTTCCCGGATCGCCGTGTTCACCTCATACCCCTCTGCTCCGCTGAGAGTAACGGGGCTATTTTTTGCAAAAAAAATGGCCGAATAATAGGACGGATCGTAAGTGGCGACCGTGATTTTTTTTACATCGTGGATTGCCCTGACATGGCAGGGTACAAAGAATAGATATTCCAGCCGATTGTCTTTTAGCACTGCGTGAAAATCCGTTGTGTATTTAACCTGAAACGGTGTGTCGTCGATCTTTATAAAAACAAAATAATTGAACTTGGATATGTAGTCAAAGGCGTTTTCTTTGATTTTCTTGACCTCTGATTCCTCCAGTCGACCGTTTTGGTTTCGGTCATGATCTTCGGCAATCATGCTGGCAAACATGTCGTCGAATTTCCATCGCACCCGGATACCTGCCAGTCCCTGGTCATCAAAAACCGCTTCTAACCGCTGGACGATGAAAACATGAGGGTGAGACCCCGCAGGAACGACCCACAAGGATAAAATGATAGACAGCACAGATATGTTCAAACATTTTCGATGCACCATGTTGATCGGGACGTTTTTTTCTCCTTAGAAACATGGAAAAGCGTCAAACAGGGTATACCCTAATTGACCGGCCTCCGGTTGTCAAGATGGTGCATTACATTGCTTCTTTTCTTTTTCCGACGATATCCCTGTAGCTGTTTGCTGCTTTTAACGATATTTGGGTACAAAGAAGGATCCGGATCTGAAATGAGCAAACTTTTTTCGAGTTCAAGGAAAATAAGAGGGGGGGTGGGAAGTTTTTATCGCCAAGGTTTCGAGTCGAGCGAAATGGGCAATTCATGATGCGATCAAATCAGCGAACCCCCCGAATGCAGAACTAATCCACATGTGTCTCAAGGTGGTTAAGACGTCCGTCTATATAGCGTTCGATCGCTTCATCGATATTTTTTACATCCGTGGCAATGACCCTGACGCCGGAGCTTGTGAAATGCTTGCACGCACCGGTTCCGATCATGTTCACAATGAGGGACTCGCAATCCTTAAAAATATCGAAAATCGCCATGTGCCTTTGCTCAGCCTCGGCCCCGAAACCGTGCCGTCCCCTTTCATCCGTCTGCGGATGGGATTCCTTTCCGGAGAAGGTGTGATGACCCGGCTTCTCTCTGACCTCTTTATTGACAATCCTGCCACCCTCAATGGTAGCCACAATAATAAAGTCGCTTCCGCCGAAGTGTTCGGCAATGTTTGTTTTGTCATCGGTTGCGAATGCAATTTTCATTTTTCGATCCCCCGTTACGCATCCACTGAAGAAATGGTTCTGTTTTTACCGAAAGATTGCTTCTTCTTTTACATCTTCTCTCGGTGGCCTATGCCGATGTTTGATGAAATCGGCGGTTCCTTCCGGATTCGGCCCGGAGTCGCCACTTTTCTTGAGGAAACAACTTCGGGCCGATTGGATGGAGGGGCAAATCCCCGTATGATTGAAAATGGGTCAAAATTCTACGGCAATCTGGCTGAAGAGGAGATCCCGATCATCCCTATTATCAATGTCGTTACGATCAAATTCATCATGGATATATCCGACAGACCCGATTACGCCTTTGAAGATTTCCTGGTTGAAGTTTATTCCGTATCGATCCTCCGGGTATCCAAGACCTTCAGCTTCGTCTGAACCGGCATATTTAAGTACAATTTCCAAATTCTTGCCCCAGTTCCAGTTGTATCCGGCCTCAATATTCCATACGGAGGGCTTTGCACCATCTCCGTTGCCGACGGCAAGTTCCCCCCGTTCAAAATGATTTAAAGCCGTCATAAACTCGGCATCCAGAAAAAAATCGTAAATGTCCAGATGACCATATGCCGCCGCGCCACCAACGTAATCGTCTATCTCGTCCACTCCAAGTCCATCGGTAAGACCGTCGGATTCGGCGACATTCGAGATGTACGAGGCACCGACGGACATCCCGTAGGGTAATGCTTCGTCGTCAAGCGTGTAATTGACATCAAAGCCATAGGATTCGATTGCGTCATCAGACCCGGCTTCATCAAGATCACCATTAAACGCATAAGCGGAACAAGCCAAACCGTCCCGTTCAAACCCGATCCGTAAGGCTTTCTCACTCGTTTCACCGAATGCGAGTGTAAGCGGCTGGTCGATCAGCGGGTCATCCGGAAAATGAGTCAGCTGCGCACCGAAGGGAACATACATCTTTCCGGCGGCAATATATGCCGGGCATTGGTCGGTACTGCCGATGGTGATGGTTCCCTCATCCACGTCAAAGCTTGTCTCTTCCCCGAAGCTTGGATCTTCATAGAGCAAAACGAAATCCGCATTGACCCATTCGTTCACTTTAATACCGAGATCCAATTCAACGGTGGTAAGGCAAATGTCAGTGTCATCCTCATCGCTGCCGTCGTCGTTTTCAATAGACGCGTAAACAGCCCCGACTTCGATAAGGCCACCAATGGTGATTCTCTCTGCCAATGAATCAAGGAGACCGCCCTCCTCGCTGGATTCCATCGTTTTTTCAATTTTGCTTACCCGATCGTGAAGGTCCTGCTCCCGCTCCTTGACTTCGCCCTCGAACTTTGCCGGCTCAATTCGCTCTTGCAATATCTTTTCCAGTGTTTTGACTTTTTCTTGTGTTTTTCTTAATTCATACTGAAGATCCTGGTTTGAAATCTCCTCGGCCCAAACAGGCAGCGCAAAAATAAAGGTGCAGGCAAGAAGACACAACCCCTGTAATACCTTGTTTTTCATTCTATCATTCCTCCTTTAGGAAGGGTATTCATCGTTTTTTCCCTCCAAGTCTGTATGAGTTGCTGGCATCCCTTCGCACCACTTTTTGGAAATCATGAGATGATTGCCGTTTTCGCGGAACGAAAACTCTTTTTTCCATAGGGAACCACAATGCCCGCAACCGCAGGAAAGATCTCTGGTTTTTAAACCCGAAGCGAAATGCCTGTATATATATGTCACAGCAATGGCAGTTATGATGATCACAATGATTACATCCATTCATTCTTTCCTTGACATATAGGGATCAGGGTTTCCGATATCGGCGACTTGGATTATGTCCATGGAATACAAATTTTTTATCATTTCATATCCCTGGCCTGTACCCAGATCACGGCGTCTTGGGACATTTCCTTGCCGTTGTGCTCCTTGGCCGGTCCTACACCCAGGGCACAGAATCCCCACCAGCCCGCCTTGGGAATGCCGAAGGCAAACTCACCGTTTTCGTTGGCCTTGATGGTCATGGTAACAAAGGCATCCTGAGGTGCCTTTACTTCGGCTTTTGTTGCAAATGCGTTCTTGTCCGAGAGCGGTTGATGGTTTATGTATTCTACCTCGATTTCCGCAAATGGAACTGACTTGCCGTCGCCTTTGACAATTCCCCTGAAAACGTTGCCGGTCCAGAGAGCATAGGGTTTGTCGAGAGGAACGATTTCGGCCGGCAGACCGATCTCCGCATCCCAATCCGTTGGAAAGCCTACCGTATTGACGATCATTTTGGTGATCTGCTGGATATAACAATCTTCCTCTTTCTCATAATAGGGAGAGGGCACAAGGCAGAAAACATTGTCGCCCATACCCCGAAGCTTGAATGTGGTCTCGTAAGCCAAACCGCTGTTGGTGAGACTGGTCCAGGTAATCGGTTTCAGCGTTGGCAAAAGATCCGTTTTTTTGCCCTTACAGACCACGAAATACTGCTCGGGTTTTCCCATGTCCATAGTGTGTCCGGCCTCAAACGGATGCGTAAAGACCAGCTTGAGGTCAATGGTCTTTGTCTTTTCCAGTGCCATGTCCGGCGTATAGATCATCTGAAAATGCGCCATAGCCGGTTCCGTCAAAGCCAGAAGCATCCATCCAGCCAAAACAACAATTACTTTTTTCATCAACGAACTCCTTTCATCATCAGTGCCTTGGTGTTTTTTAAAATGCTGCCAGGGTCTTTACATCGTCTGCGGTGTCAGGAAATAATTCTATTAACAGTTTGGCTTCATTATTAATTCCTGCGCTACTCCACGATTTCCTTCCCATCAATTTCCACAACATGTCCCTCTCCGGCGTTAAAAATGACCTTGTACGGACCGGAAGGCTTATCAAATGAAAATTCGCTGTCTGCATCCATCTTGCCTTTGATCAATATTTTGCCGTTCTGGTCTTCCACCCGCATCTCCACGCCGGCCGCCGAGGAACCGTCGGAAAATCCGCCTTCGCAGGTGACGGTGCCGTCTCCATTGTCGTAGCAGGAACACAGCGGCGTATGGGCAAATGCAGAACTGCACAGAAATATTTCGAAGGCTAGGACGCCGATCCATAAAATTTTTCCATTAAACATCAGCTTATCTCCTTTCTTTTTCGTATTCCGATTTGTTTTTCAGAAAACCCATCAAAACGGTCAGGGTCAGGGCCAGGCCGTAAAAAACCGACATTGCCTGAAACCCGGTAAGATCCAAAGCTTTTCCTCCTGAATAAACCAAAATCGCCACCGCCAACCCCAGAACCATGGGGTAGATCATGGAAAAAAGCATCCACTTAATGGAACCGGCCTGAAGCTTTACGGAAATGGCCGTTGCCAGGCATGGCGGATAGAGCACCATGAACAGCATCAGCGCTAAAGCATGAAGTGAGGTAAAACCTGTCTCTCCCCTGGCCATCCGTTGCTCAAGGGCCTCTCCACTTTCTTCCTGCTCATATAGCGCTCCCAGGGTGGCTACGCTGCTTTCCTTGGCGGCGAGAGCGCTTAAAAGGGCCACATTGACCCGCCAGTTAAAGCCGGCGGCTCGGGTAACAGGCTCCAGCCATTTACCCATTTTTCCGAGAAAGCTTTTGTCGATGCGCTCCATGCGCATCTGCCTTAAAAGTCCCTTTCGTGCCTTGGACAAATTCATAAAAGCTCGGTTGACCTTTTTGGCGGTCTTGTCCTTTCCCGGTTGCACAATCTTGAAAAAAACCGGGTCACGCGCTTCAAACTCAACATTCAAGGCAGTCATCGCCTCTCTGCCTTTGGTCCCCATCTTGGCGCTTTTGTATTCATCCCAATACAGGATGAGAGAGATGAGTTTTTCACCTTGGAGTTGATCCAGGTAAGATGTGTCTTTTATTTTAGTGAAAAATGTTTTTAATGCCTTTTCCTTTTCTCCATTATAGTGGATCATTCGTTCATCGCTCAGCCCCGGAAACTGCAGCAAAACAAAAATGACAACCGCTACGGCCGCTACAATGGTGGTGATCTTTCTTAAAAACAACCAGACCCGCTCAACGGCACGCCCGAGAATTCCACGGAGGGTCGGCATATGGTAAGGCGGCATTTCCATGACAAATGGGGCTGTTTCCTTGTTTTTCAGAACGGTCAGGGTCAAAATTTTGGCTACGGGAAGCACAAACAGCAGGCTGATGGTGGAAATGAAGAACATGGCCCAGGCCTTATGCATGGCGAAATAGATATTGATCAACAGAACATACAGCGGCACCTTGGCCAGACAGTTGAGCAGGGGAATGATCAGAATGGTCGCCAGACGTGAACGTTCATCCGGGATACCCTTACAGGACATCACTCCCGGAACGGCGCATCCTCCGACATAGATGCCGCCGAGGACCATTGGCAGAGTGGACTGGCCGTGGAGACCGAAGCGGCTGAAGAGCCGGTCCATGATAAAGGCCATGCGAGGCATGTAGCCGCTGTCCTCCAGTAGAGCGATAAGGCCGAACAGAATGAAAAATATCGGAATGTAGTTCAACAGGGCGTTGATGCTGTCCACGAACCACAATACAAAAGAGCGCATCAGCGGGATTTCGATGAAACCGGGCTTAGGAGTTAGGGTTTCGGCGAAACTCCGCAGTTTGGCAAGAAGCGGCCAAGTGTAATTGGTGATGTTGTATCCCTGGACGATGGAGAGGTAATAGAGCAGCCAGATCACGCCAACCAGAAGCAGCGGCCCCAGGAACCGGTGACACACAAACCGATCGATTTGATCCGACAAAGAGGCTTTGAGGCCCGCCCTGGACCTGATGCAGGCTCTGCTGATTTCATCGGCAACTTGATACCGTCGATTGGCGATGTGCATCTCAGGCATCTCGTCATATCGGACTTCGAAATCCGATCGTAACTTCTCTACAAACCAGATAAAGGTATCGGCCTCCGGATGGTTTTCCCGGATAAGTCGCTGCGCTTCGGCATCACCCTCCATGAGCTTGATCGTCAGCCACCTGAGGGAGATTTTTTTCGCAAGGATGGCCTCTGATGAGATTCTCTCTGCGATTTCTCGGAAAAACGGTTCCATTTTGCCGTAGTCGATGCGTGCGGCCTTGACCGGTGAACGTTCCCCGGAAACAGCGGCAATCACATCGAGCAATTCCTTTTTCCCGCGTCCGCTTTTCATTGTTGTGGGAACAACATGGACCCCGAGCTTTTTTTCAAGCCGGTTGATGTCGATTTCAATCTTGCGCCTTTCCGCCACATCCATCATGTTCAGATTCAAGATAACGGGAATATCCATCTCCAGCAGTTGAAACGTAAGATACAGGCAGCGCTTCAGGTTGGCGGCGTCCATGACGTTAACTACTACGGAAGGTTTTTCATGGAGGATAAAATCCCGGGACACCCGTTCTTCGGGGGAATAGGATGTAAGGCTGTAAGTACCGGGCAGATCCACAACTTCCACCCTGGTTCCGTTGTGCCTGTACCAGCCGAGCATCTTATCCACGGTGACGCCGGGATAATTGGCCACATGCTGGCTCGCTCCGGTAAGCGCGTTAAAAACCGTGGATTTGCCGCTGTTTGGTTGTCCGGCCAGAACAACGAGGCGTTTATTTTGTGTGTTCACGGCAGCTCAACCTCCACGAACCTGGCCTCTTCATGTCGCAGGCTGACGAAATAGCCGTCCAGTTCCACCTCCATTGGGTCTTCCAGCGGGGCATTGCGAATCACCTTCAATCTCAATCCCGGATACACACCCATATCCAGAAGCCTCTGGCCCAACTTGTTCCGGATCGCTATCTTTTTAATGAGGCATTCATTTCCCGGTCTCATCTGATCCAGCGTCATGGCTCGTTCCCCTTTCTTCTTATTTAAAAACAAAAGGCGTAACCGGGCGCCTAATACGCCGCAGGTTACGCCTTCACTTCCTTCGCGCCGATGGGATGGATGGCCGAAGGCCGTAAGACCCCCCTTGTCAAGATAGAAAGATCTATTTTTAGAATGAGTTTCTAAATTTCATAACGCAAAATCAAAGTCAAGTATTTTTTTGGAAATTTTTTCGGAAAACAGCAAGCCGTTTTTTCAGGTGCAGTCATCGGGCGTGCGGATTCATACTGTGCAAAACGTTGACATCCATGAAGTGTCTGACATTTCCTCCTTGAAACGATTTTCCGGTGTTCAGGCGTTCCATCATGTGTACAAGCCGACAATTGACCCGGGTTCTGGTGAAGCAGTCGATTATGGAATGTGCTCATGCCGGCCACTGGTGTTCTTGTTTTTTGGCTGTGAGAAATGAATGCAATGACGGCTCGATTATGGAAAACTGATGAACCGGATGAAGTTGGTTCAAGAAGCGGCTCCGGGATGGTTTGGCGGCAAAATCTCTCCGTAATATTTTTTTAGCGGGACCGGCCGAAAAGGCCTGCAAACTTGATACGGATCAGCGCGTCGATCAGTTGGGTAACAAGAAAAACGCTTCCGGCGACCAGGATGATAGAAGCGCCGGATGTAATATTATAAGCGTAAGAAAGCCAAAGACCGCTAATGGTGAAAACGGTACCAAGAAAGAACGAAACCGCCATCATCCCGAAAAGAGATTTGACGTATTTTTCTACAATAAAGGGGGGAATGGTCAATAAGGCAATTACCAGGATCAGACCCACAACCTGAATCACCATCACGATCGTTACCCCAAGCATACAGACCATCATGAAATACAAGGTTCGTACAGGCACCCCGCGAATCCGGGCGAATTCTTCATCATACGATAAAGCCAGCAGATCCTTGTAAAAAAATGTAACCAGGCCTGCAATCAGTGCCGCTGCTGTAAACATGATACATAAATCGGAGACCGAGACCGTCAGAAGGCTTCCGAACAAATAGCTCATGAGATCCACATTGTAACCGGGCGTCAGGTCCAGCAAAACGATACCACAGGCCATTCCCAAAGCCCATATCACGCCGATGATGGTGTCGGCACGGTGCTTTTCTTTCAGACTCACCGATGCCATTACCGCCGCTGCCGTAAGAGAAAAACCGATGGTGACTGGAAAGTAAGGCCAGCCGAGATAAAAAGCCAGACCAATTCCGCCGTAAGCGGCATGAGCAATGCCTCCTGAAAGAAAAACGATTCGGTTGACGACAACAAGAGCCCCCATGATACCGCATATAACGCTTGCCATTAAACCGGCTGAAAGGGCATGGCGCATAAAATCATATTGGAGAATCTCGATCATATAGCCGTTACCTGTGTTCTTTGAGCACTCTGTGTGGCAGCCCATGGGCTAATAGCTCCACAGGACAGGAGCCTTCCAAGGTGGCCGGGTACATCATTTCCACCATGTCTTCCGTAATTTCCGCTTCTTCGTGATAGTAAAGGCGTTTGTTCACACATGCCACGGATTTGATATAGGTGGAAATGACCATCAGATCATGGCTCACTACGAGAATCGTCACGTTTTCGTTGATTTTTTTCAAAAGCCGGAAAAAATCAGCCTGGCCCCTGGCGTCTATTCCTGACGTGGGTTCATCCAGAAGAAGCAGTTTGGGCCTTGTCACCATGGCTCTCGCAATAAACACTCGCTGACGTTGCCCGCCTGAAAGCTCGTCGATTCTTGTACCCGCGTAAGCGGCCATATCGATTCTCTCAAGGGCTTCCAACGCCTCGAATCGATCCTGCCTGGATCTTCTCGTCAGCCGATTCCCAGGTTTCAATCTGCCCATCAATACAACATCCATGGCGGTAATGGGAAAGCTCCGATTACCATGGAGTTCCTGAGGCACGTACCCGATAAAGGGCGAGGCCTTTTGCGGGGGAAGGTCCAAGACACGAATGGACCCTCGATCCGGCTTTAACAACCCCAGAATCAATCGCAGAAGGGTGGTCTTGCCTCCGCCGTTGGGACCGATCATGGCGACAAAATCCCCTTTTCGGATTTCAAGGTTCACATCCTGGAGAACCTGGTGGTGGTTGTAGGAAAAACAGATATCCCTGATTTCAACAATGGATGACTTCATCAATTCTCCGTCATTTGAGGATTGCCTCAAACTTTGCTGCCACTTCACGAAGGTTTTCCGCCCAGTTCAATGCAAGAGGGTCCACAAAGGCCACCCGACCTCCGATTTGTTTCGCCAACTGTTCAGCGCTTTTGGACGAGAACTGGGGCTGCACAAACACCACCTTGATGTTGCGCTCTCGGGCACAATCGATCAGTTTCTTTAATTGCGCGGGCTTCGGTTCCTTGCCTTCAATTTCGATCGGCACCTGTTTAAGCCCGTAAGCATGAGCAAAGTATCCCCAGGCCGGGTGAAATACCATAAACGGAAGGCCCTGCTTTCCCGCAAAAATGTCCCTCAGCTCTGCATCCAGATCAACGATCATGGCGACAAAAATCTTGTAGTTGTTCTCATAATCCAAATGATGGGTCGGATCGATTTCCTGAAGCGCAGTCAAAATATTACGTGCCTGCACCATCACCAGGGGCGGAGACAGCCAGACGTGGGGATCAAGGACACGGTGGTTATGGTTTCCCGTTTCATGATTTTTTTCTTCATCGTTGTGATGGGCGGTCATGGGCATCTTCTGGATCCCATGTTCGGTGTGCACAATCCTCATACCGGGATTGGCTGAGACGATTTTTTTCAGCCAGCCTTTTTCGAAGGGAACTCCGATTGAAAAATAGATACTTGCTTTTGAAATAGCCGCCATCTGTGCCGGTTTGGGTTCATAGGTGGCCGGGCTGGCGCCCGGTTCCACCATAACCTGGATATCAATCAGATCTTTACCGATTTGTTCCACGAAGAATTTCTGGGGAAGAATACTGACAAATACGGATACTCTGTCGGCTGCGGATGCATTCGATATCGCAATAAAGCCCGCCAAAAAAGATAAAAGTAAAGCTTTCAGCATATTACCCATCCTGACAAACCTCCTTTTCTATGTAAAAATCGCCT
Organism: Desulfobacterales bacterium; assembly: GCA_018432925.1. GTDB lineage: Bacteria > Desulfobacterota > Desulfobacteria > Desulfobacterales > JAHDSC01 > JAHDSC01. The sequence continues at coordinate 76,296 of JAHDSC010000018.1, forward strand.
TTGCCCCAAACCTCTTCCCAAGATGCCGGAGCCCGAGCCTAAAAGCGGGACGCGCAATCAGGCAGATAAGAAGAAGCCATTTGATAAGGGAGGTCTTCTTTCGTCCGGACATATTATTGCAAATGCATTTGCATTATAGCATCCGGCATTGTAGTGTCAACACCTATTGCAAAAAGGATTGCAATAAGGGCGGAGATCGATTAATGTTACCTAAATTCATAGGAGTTGAAAATGAGACGAAAGACCGTTCAAAAAGATGCGATTAAAAATGCCTTTCTGATGGAAAGTAGACCTCTTCGGGTTGATGAAATCTTACAGATGGGCCGGAAAGTAGTGAAATCGCTCAACCAGGCGACTGTGTATCGCAATCTGAAATGCCTGGTTGAGATTGGGTGGCTAAGGATCATCAATCACCCGGATTTAGGCATTTTTTATGAAAGAGCGGGAAAAGAACATCACCATTATTTTCACTGCCATGCCTGCGACCGTCTCTTTGAGATTCCCGGGTGCGCCCTGCACGAAAAGGAGTTCGTTCCACCAGGTTTTGTTACAGAGCGTCATCAAGTATTTCTTTTTGGAATCTGCTCGGCCTGTGGGCGAACCTGAGAGCAGCCAAATTCAGGTTGAGTCTCTTGAAATTACTGGATATTAATGCCTCTCGTTTTCAATACTCCTTTTTTTCCATCCGCCGATTGTTTATCCCGCCGCAAGTCTCGACCGGAACAAGCCGAATGTGCCGCGGATTTTCCTTATCGATACGCCAGCATCCGGACCGAGCTATCTTGGTTTTCATTTTTTTCCGGGATTGATGGCCGTCTTCAAGAAAAAATATACCGTCTTTTTTTGTAATCCGATATATGTCGGCGAGAAATGCGACGGGGTCCTCGATTTGATGGAACATATCCAGGGCGTAGACGATGTCTGCGCAGTGGTCCTCGATCTCCGGCGAACCGTCGCCCAGAAGAACCGGTACGACGTTGTCGAGATTGTTGTCTTCTATTTTTTTTCGGACGATATCAATGGCCATCCTGCTGATGTCCACCGCATAAACCCGTCCTGCGGGACCGACCAGTTCGGACGCTTTCTGAATGTATCTGCCGGGACCGCACCCGTAGTCCACAACAACAGAGCCCTGCATGATGTCAAAATCATTCAGCCGCCGGTCCGGCTTACCGAACAGATCCATTATTTTAAAGCCCCAGACCATGAAGCGGTACCCCATCTCCTTCTGGGGATTAAAAATTCGTCTCATGTTCACACTCCTGTCTTTTTCTCTTACAGAACATTCTTGGTGCTATTATTCTTTTGTTACTACAAAATCCATATGCAAGTTTTTTTCTGTTTATTTTATGGCTTGTTATATTCAAGTCTCTTAATATTTTATCAATACAATCGCATTGATTCATTGGAATTGGTTTGAAACATCGAACGTTCCGGGGCCGATTCCGATCCGATTGTTTTTATTATTTCCTTTTTGTTTTTCATCCGCTCAAGGATTTTTTGCGCATGCCATGCGCTCCATTTCCGGGAATCGCACTCCCCATGCCGCGGGCTGAGGAAATGACCGTCGATTTCTCCCTGGTGCCTGTCGGCATACTGTTTGTGCAGCTTTCCAGACAAAGCCGCCAGAGACATTGTTTCGACTTGCAGTCCAGGCAGCGAAAATCCGCCGCGCACACATGTCCTTTCTCCAAAAGACGGGTCAGCGTTTCTTCCGTTATTTCAACACGCACCCTTTTTCGATCCGCAATTGCCATATCAAAAATAAGACTTTCTTGTTAATCCGGTTTCCTGTTTTCGGAGCATCGGCAGTTTGAACAGTTTCCATTGCACCGGCATGGGAGCTTTTTGAGCGGCACAATAACCTTGCTTCCATCGGGTGCGATTTCGAAACCCTTTTCCCCTTTGAAAAAGAGTTGATTAACCGGTACCCGGCTCAGATGAATATTGCACTTAAACGTTCGGCAGCCGAAAGAGCATACCTTGCGGAGATTTTTGGTATTGATGAAGACCCGTCCCGTGCCCTCGTATTGTTCCTGAAGCAGATTGACCAGCTCCCAGGCCGAACTGCCGTCAAAATCGCCCTTGGGGCTGACATGCAGGTTTCCGTTATTTTTTCTGAATGTTACTTGAAAATGGATGCTCATGTTTTTCCTCCAATGATTTTTTTCCCTTCGCTTATTGTTTTACTGTTTCAAGGCGGATCGGCAATCTTTGAACCGGTCTCTAATTCACGGTGCCTCGGGTCGTAACCGGCGCCCATATCGCCTGGGAAACGGCGCTCAGACTGGAATTCGTCAGCATATGAACGGTCTTGTGGTGCTTTTTCGCCAGGTTTTTGACAATGGAGCAGGCTGCATGGCTGTTGCAGTTGACCGGGCAAACGACCAGATCGGCGCGTTTGAGACGACATTCCAGCCTTTTAACGCCGTTTTTCATGTAACCGTCATGATACTCAAAGATACCGCCGCTGTTTTCGATCAACTCCCGATAAAGCGATTCCATTCGGGTGATGCCCCCGACGATTAAAATGCGTTTTTTGCAAAGATCAAAGGACGGACAAGTGGCGTCACAACGGTTCATAGCAGAAATCTCTCCAATTATTTCTCGGGTTTCCCTTTTGAAATGACAGGTTAATTCCCGCTCCTGCTCGAGTTCCGATAAAAGCTGCAAGTTCTTTTCCTCGAGAGAAGCCATTTGGCGCTGCTTCTCCTTATCGTTCACAAAGAACGCATCCAGATGCGCTTTCATCATTCTGTTTTCCTGCTCAAGTTCAGCGATGCGGTGTCCGCTGTCCAATCCGGTAAACTCCTCCTTCATTTTGTTTTTTTCTCTTTCCACGGTAGCTAATGTAATCCTCAAGTCCGCCTGGTTCTGTTTCAGGCGCTCGTTTTCCTTCTGCAGCGTCCGCGTGGCCCGAATCGATTCCTTTGCGGCTTGGCGCATATCATTTAGTTCTTCCTGGAGGCCGGTCATCTTCTGTTTCAACCGGATGCTCTTCTTGGCACCCCAATGCATCATCATGTGAATCGTGCCGAAAACCTCTCTGCCGCATTCAACAGACAGCCCGGCTCTGGTTGCTGCGGCCCATAAAACGCCCATGTAATTCCCGGTTTTAAAGGCGGCTCTGCATTTCACTATAAATTCCTCCTGATCCAGTCCGTGCAGGAACGCCGTTTCCTTGCCGAACTTGCGGTGGAGCAGATTGTCGATACGTTTCGACAGCCGGTTTTCGCATTCCGCGCTTGCAACCAGCATTTCATGAATCTCAAAAGGACTTTTCTTTTTAATTGGAACACCGGATTTCTTGAGCAACTGGTTTTGTTCGGAAAACGTAAGGCAAATACCGACTACCGGGCATTTGAAAAAGCGATCCATTTCCCATAATCGTAATCGGATTGGTCGATTCGTGTCCGGATCATTCCGGCATATCGTATGGTTCTCGTTGATTAATGTTTCCTCTTTTTTGTCCAGCATCGATGGTTTCCTCCTTTTTCATGTCGCTTTTGGCGGTTTTTTTGCTTCGCTTACAAACAAAAAAGGCGCATCTCGATTTTTTAATCCCGAGTTACGCCTTCACTTTTTTCCATGTCTCTCAAAAGGCATGGAATCCGTAAGACATCCCTGAATGTCGTTAATCCGCGTCGATCAGAACCTGAGTCAGTCTTTTACGAAGCGCCTCCAATTGTTTGGATTTAAATGCTTTCCTGCTCTCTTCCAATATATCGATGGCTTCCTTGATGGCATTTTTCAGCAGAAGCTCTCGCGATTTGGAAGGACACAGATCGAAAATCGGTTTCAGGTCTTGTTCGTCCACCTTTTCCGCCAAAAGCGAAGAGACGAGACAGCAGTGCCTGTCGATCCCCTGCTGCAAATCTTTGACAATGGTATTAAGCGCCTTTATCAATGCATTTTTATCCAGGCCCATTTCGATAGATCCTCCTCGCATTGTTTTGATATTCTAACTTCAAGCTTAAAAAATTACCGCCTTGTAAGCAATCGCCTAAAAGACGGCTTAGCTCCCCGTCCTGATTTCACGGCATCATCACCGCCGGGGCCGACTGAATTTTTTATTAACTCAAACCCATATCATCAGAAATATATTTTGAAACATGCCCCCCCTTTTCGCTTGCATTTCTTTCAACCTCTTTTCAGGAGTCGGAATCTTCCATCGAATCGACAATGTTTTTGAATTCGCAGGAAAAATTCTCGCTGCGCTCCAGGCATTTCTCGGGCCTGTGGCCGTGCTGTCGATATTCCTCGAAGTTTTGAAGCCAGCTTTCTCCGGCACGTGGACATGCCTGGACAAACTCCATAAAGTCGGTGAAGCTGTCCAGCGTGGAAACGCTGAGGGTATGTTCCATTTTGCAGGCCTCTTCGTCGGCGGTTTTAGAGTCTATTTTCAAGATCTCGGTTAAAAACCGGAGCAAGACCTGATGCCTTCTCCGCATTTCCTTTCCGATATCGGCCCCGGATTTCGTCAACTCCACGTATTCATATTTTTCGTAGTTCACCAATCCCCTGCCGCTCAAGGTTTTGAGCATGCTGGATACCGTAGGCATTTTGACACGCAACCGCTTGGCGATATCCTTGACCCGGACCACCTTTTTTTCTTTATCCAGATCAAAAATCGCCTCCAGATAGTCTTCCATTACGGAAGTCAGTGGTTTTTTAACCACACGATCGTTTTTTGCGGGTACCATTTAAATCTCCGTTTGAAATTTCTAACTTTATTTGCAATATAAAATCTTTTCCGTTCTGTCAAGCAGTTTTTTCAGCCTGTTTCGTTCTCAGCCACAAATCGTTTTTCAGGCGAATGGACAACAATATATGAAAGTGCGCTACGTGCCGCTTCATGGAGATTGCCGCCATCACATATTACAAAGCGGGGTTTAAAGTCATAATTGCGCCCGTGTAATTGCAAAGTTGGATGCTGCAGAAAGAGTCAACGAGCGCTCTTAAAATCTGTCTATACTTAACATAATGTAAGGATAAAAATTAATTATAATCGCCATTGTTTTATAATATGACGTCTTTAAGACTCATTTGACATCAACTTATTGCATATGATATATGATGTATCGATTTTGTCCATATTTTTACATGTTTTTTAACATATGACCCGAATCGGACGGTCCATTCGTAGTAAAGAGGCGCCGATGCATAGACAAGACAACACCATCCAGTGTAACGTAAAGCAATACCGCCTGACCAAGGGATGGTCTCAGGAAGAATTGGCCGTAAAAATTGCCCTCCGGCGCCAGGCGATTTATGATATCGAATCCGGACGTTATCTGCCCAATACGGCCATCGCGTTGCGGCTGGCCCGTTGCTTCGGATGCCGGGTGGAAGACCTGTTTGCCGAACAGACGAAGCCGGAAATCCAGCCCGTCCATGTGATCAACGGTGAACAGGCGCCCCTTACCCGCCTTGCATTGGGCCGTGTGCGTGATCGGCTGGTGGGTATTCCTTTAAAGGGTACCGGATCCATCCCCTTCGGCCTGCGCCCCGCGGACGGCATGTTGGGGCAAGATGGGAAAAGTGTGCAGCTTTTTTCATCTTCGACCCATCTGGATGAAACCATTATCCTGATGGGCTGTGATCCGGCCTTTGAAATTCTCGGCCACCACATCTCCCGTTTATCGCCTCTTGCGCGTATCCACTGCCGATTCGCCTCCAGCCATCGCGCGCTCAGCAGCCTGGCCCAAGGCTTGGCGCATGTGGCCGGAACCCACCTTCATAACACGAGCGAAACAGAATCCAATGTTACCCTGGTTAGCCGGAAATTGCCCGGATTGCATGGCTGCGTCATGGGTTTTTCACTGATGGAAGAGGGATTGGTGGTGGCCAAGGGCAACCCTTTGGGGATTCGCAGTGTTGTCGACCTCGCCCAACCCATGGTGCGCTTCGTAAACCGCGAACCCGGCGCCGCCCTGCGAGTCTTGCTGGACGACCACCTGCAACGTGCCGGCATCAGTGCAGATGCCATTAACGGTTATCAGAATGAGGTGACCTCCCACGCCGAAGGGGCGTATCGCCTTGCCTGTAATGTGGCGGACGCCGCCTTGGGCCTGAGGGTAATTTCTGAGACCTTCGGCCTTGGTTTCGTCCCCATCACGGCCGTCCGCTGCGATCTGGTCATACCGGGAGACCTGAGCAGCCACCCTACGGTAAAAATCCTTCTGGACGTACTCCAATCCGTCGCTCTGCGCAAGGAGATCGACGCCATCCCCGGCTACGAAGGCACCGTAACCGGCAAAACCATTGCCGAGCTTTAACCCCATCGAAGCGACGAATTCTTTTTCCAGACACCAAAAATTTTGCTTTCACACCTGCCCCGGCCTCTTCCGTTAAACCGAAACCCTTTCGATATCCTCCTTAATATCAAAAACCATTCTATGATCCCCAAGAAAGTATTCACGCAATTTACATATAAAATTACATATTGACTTTTAAAAAACCATAGGGTATGGGTTCCCCCTATGTATATTAAACAAGACATATTAAGCTTATACATTACATGGATCTAGAACGCAAATGCTCTGACCTATGTACGGTATCATTTTAAACGTTTTATCAGACTTGAAAGGAACCGATCATGAGACGCGCACACTCGAATTGCATTGCGATTGCGTTAGCCATTCTGCTGCTGGCGTTTTGCACGGCGGCCACAGCTGAAGAGCCGAATACCAATACCGAAAACACCGGCGTATTTACCCTCGGTGATGTCATTGTTGAGGATGAAACTGAAACGCCGAAAGGCACCGTCAGCCGGGTGGACGAAGAAACGCTCCGGCGTTTCAACCGGGATGATCTTGCCGAGGCCCTCGATCTGATGCCGGGGGTGGCTTTGTCGCGCACCGGCGCCAGAAACGAACGCACGATCCACGTGCGCGGATTGGATCTCAAACATGTGCCTTTGTTTCTGGACGGTATTCCCATCTATGTGATGTACGACGGCTATTCCGATCTGGGCCGTTTCACCACCTTCGATACCTCACAAATCGTATTGTCCAAAGGCGCCGCATCGGTTCTTTACGGTTTTAACACCATGGGCGGCGCCATCAATGTAATTACAAAACGTCCGGATAAACCCTTTGAGACCAATGGCGGGATCGGTATGGCGGAGGGAGACACCACAACAACCTATGCCAATTTCGGGTCCAGACAGGGCGACTGGTATATTCAAGGGGGCGCCAGCTATGTGAATCGCGATTATTATCACCTGTCCGACGATTTTGATAAGACCGCGGCCGAAGACGGCGACAAACGTGAAAATTCTTATCTGACCGATCAGAAAATCAATTTCCGAATCGGTTATCAGCCAACCCCGGATGACGAATATGCATTCAGCTATATCAAACAGGAGGCTGAGAAAGGCACCCCTCCCTATGCAGGGGATGATCCGACCCAAACGATCCGATACTGGCAGTGGCCCCGGTGGGATAAAGAGAGCTTTTATTTCAACTCAAGAACAGGCCTGGGCGCGGATAGTTATATCAAGACACGGTTGTATTACGACAGCTATAAAAACTCGCTGTTCAGTTATGACGATGCCACCTACACCACCCAGATCCGTCGTTCTTCATTCAAAAGCTGGTACGATGACGATACGATCGGCGGTTCCCTGGAGATGGGCACCAAACTTTTGGACCGAAACGATCTGAAAGCCGCCGTTCACTTCAAAAGAGACCGGCACGAAGAGCTTGACGAAGGAGAACCCGAGCTAAGCTTCAAAGACGACTATTACTCCGTCGCTCTTGAGGATACCATTACCCTCACCGACCGATGGCATGTGGTGGCAGGCGCAAGCTACGACTGGCAAATCGCCCAGGAAGCCGAGGATTACGACAGCAACACCGGTATCATCAGCGACTTTCCGACCGAAGACACCTCGGTGTTCAACCCTCAGATCGGTTTTTACCATAATTTTTCGGATACCGATACCGCCTATGTAACCATTGCCCGAAAAAGCCGGCTGGCCAGCCTGAAGGACCGTTATTCCTATCGGATGGGCACTGCCCTGCCCAATCCCGGCCTGGACCCTGAAATCGCCGTTAATTATGATGTCGGTTATAAAGGGACTTTCGACAATATCACCTTTCAAAGCGCCATATTCTACAGCGATGTCAAGGATTATATCCAGTCCGTCGTCGTTCCGGATCCGGATGATCCCACATCCACGCTGAACCAGAACCAAAATGTGGGCGAGGTACAGCTTTACGGCGCCGAAGTTGACCTCGCTGCCCGTTTTACAAACAGCCTGGATGGCGGCCTTGGATATACCTACACCGGATGGAATAACCGCAGCAATGCGGAAAAAATCACCAATATTCCAAAGCACAAAATCCGCGCCTATGCCCACTATACGTTATGGGAAAAATTGGGCCTGACGGTGGATGCGGATCACTATGCCGGACGTTACAGCTCTTCCGACGGCAACCGTAAAACCAGAAGCTTTACCATCGCCAACGTCAAGGCGGATTATGCGCTGTTTAACGGATTCAAGCTGGAAGCCGGAATCAACAATATCTTTGATAAAAACTACGAAGTGGAAGAAGGCTACCCCGAAGAGGGCGCCAGCTTTTTTGCAAACGTGACCTTTCGTTATTAAGTTTGGTTGTCGAGGCATTCTCCCGGTAGACGCTGCCTGAAAAAGAAGTCAAACGAAAATTCATAATCCGCGCATATGCCGATTCGGCATGAAAAGAGATGACGGATAGCGATTTGTTTTTCATTAGCGGTGTCTACATGGGAGTTAAATGCCCGGCTGTTGCCTTGCTCAGCCTGTCATATCCGGCAAAAGAGGGAAAAATCGTTACGGCAGTGATAACAAAAAAGGAGAAGATGAATGGTCACGTATGAAGATGCCCTGAAGGAAGTTTTGTACAATATCCCCGTGCTGGAGGCGGAGGAAAAACCCCTCTTCAAATGCGCCGGGCAGGTGCTGGCGGAAGACATTTATCCCGACTGTTGTTTTCCGCAAACGGACATTTCCGGTCCGGATGGATATGCGGTCCAATCCGCCGATCTCAAAAGGGCCGGACGAGATCGTCCCGTAAGGCTTCGGATCATCGGCACGGTCAGGGCGGGCCGGTTGCCGAAACGCGCGCTGAGCCCGGGAACCGCCATGCGCATCATGACGGGAGCCGTCGTGCCGCGTGGCGCCGATTGTGTCGTTCGGTTTGAAGACACGGATGAACCGGAGAATAAAAACGGCCCAAACCCGGGCAATCCCAAGGAAGTAAAGATCTATGTTTCCGTACCGTCGAGGGGAAATATCCGACCGGCGGGGAGCAGCATTGAAAAAGGCGCCCGGCTGTTGCCCAAGGGAACGGTAATGGGTCCGGCACAGATTTCGACCCTGGCTTCGGTTGGCAAGAGCCAGGTCCGGGTGATCCGTCAGCCGGTTGTCGCGGTCATCGCCACCGGCGATGAATTGATCGATCTCGGGAGGCCGTTGTCTCCGGGTAAAGCCTATAATTGCAACACGGCCGCCATTTCCTCGCTTATTACGTACTATGGAGGAAAGCCAAAAGTCCTGGGGATTGCCCGCGACAGAAAAGAGGATCTGCGCGCGAAAATCAGCAAAGGCATGGATGCGGACTTGATCATAACCAGCGGGGGTGTTTCCAAGGGCGATTACGACCTGGTACGGCTTGTTATGGACGGCATGGGGAAAGTAATTTTTTCCAAGATCCGGATGGGGCCCGGGGCATCGGTTGCCTTGGGGATCGTGAAAGACGCGTCATCCGGTAACGGCAAAGAGAGCATCCCTTTATTCGGTCTGTCCGGTCCTCCGCCGGGCTGCCTGATCAATTTCGAGACGCTTGTGCGACCCGCTCTCCTGCGGATGCGGGGCATCCAGGACATCGATCATCCCGTTGTCGAGGCGCTTGCACTGGATTCCGTTGCCGGCGTCATGCCGATGACCTTCGTGAGATGGACTTATCTGGAGAAAAGAAACGGGCAATTTTACGTTCGACTGAACGTCGCTGATGATGTGGGTATCTTGCCTTGCATTGCCACGGCCAACTCTCTGACCATGATTCCTCCCAAAGGGACATCCATCCGGGAAGGCGATAAGATTTCGGTATGGCCTCTGGATTGGCGGCGACCTCAGTTTTTGCCCGCCTATCTGTGAGCGAGATTGGGGCGTGAGGCACATCATTTCATAATGCCGATCGGATAAGTAAGGTCACATGACGGTGTTTCAAAAATATTCACTGGAAGAACCGGAGAGGCAGAGTTGAGATCTCGGTTTATTCTTCCGGTCGACGCTGACTGAAAAGGAGTAAGTCATCTTGCAATCCGAAATCGAATGCCGTGATTGGAATTCCGCCTGGCGAGCGGCCATGGCCGCCAGCAGCTGGTTAAAGAAGGGCAAAGAGTCTTGGAACCGCCGGGCGGCGTCATTTGCTTCCAATGCGGACCATAAAAGTGATTATTCCCGGCAATTCCTGAAAATCATCCGGCCCAGATCCGATTGGCGCGTTTTGGATGTGGGCTGCGGACCCGGAACCATCGCCATCCCCATGGCGCCCAGGGTGGCTCATATCACCGCTTTGGATTTTTCCCACCGCATGCTCGCCATCCTGCAGACCCGTTGCGCGGAAAAAAACATCACCCATATCAAGCCCGTGGAGGGAGATTTGGAGGATGACTGGCAGACCCTGGGGATTGAACCCCACGATGTAGTGATCGCCTCGCGCTCCTTTGTACCCGTCGATCTGAGCGAGGCGATCACCAAAATGAACCGGTTTGCCACGCAACAGGTATTTATTTCCGCGCCGGTGGGAATCGGACGTTTTGACCGGCGCATTATGGCGGCTGTGGGACGTTCTTTTCGGCCGGGCCCGGATTATATTTTCATCCTCAATCAGTTGCACGGCATGGGGATCTACGCCCGTGTCGACTTTACGGTTCATGCATTCAACCGAACCTATGCCGATCATCACGACGCCCTTAATTCATGTAGTTGGATGATTCCCGACATGACAAACGAGGAAAAAAACCGTCTGTCTCAATATTTAAAAAAAAATCTGGTTTTTCGCGAGAATCGCTGGTTTTTGCCCGACACACCGCCAGTGCGCTGGGCCGTCATCTCCTGGGATATACCCAAACGTACTGAAAAATCGACAGGAAACTCACATGGAAATTGACGCTGAAAAATATGATCGCATCGCTAGTACGCTTTTTGCGCCGGTTTACCCGCTCATCGCCGACCAGATCATTTCCCAAACCGGCGTTACCCGAGGAATCTGCCTGGATGTCGGCTGCGGCGGGGGGTATCTGGGAGCCGAATTGGCCCGAACCACCGAACTGTTTGTCCGCTTCTTCGACCGATCGTCCGAAATGCTCGCCATCGCATGTCGGACGATTGCTCAAAACGGCTTGCGGGACCGGGCCGACACGCTGCGGGGAGATGTCACGGCCATCGACCTGCCGGATTCGTCCGTGAATCTGGTCGTCAGCCGTGGATCGGTCTTTTCCTGGGAAGATTTAACCAAGGCTTTTCGGGAAATTCATCGGGTACTGGCTCCCGATGGTTGGGCTTATATCGGCGGTGGTTTCGGTTCTCGGAAATTAAAAGAATCCATAGAACGTGAAATGTCATCCCGCAACCAGGGGAGCGATCAATTTCGAAACAAAGTGCGCCGCAATCTGGGAGCTGAAACCATTACCCGATTCGAGACGGCGCTGCAAGCGGCCGGCATCGTTTCCTTCTCCATTTTGCACAATGACGACATCGGGCTGTGGCTTGTTATGAGGAAATTCGTTCACCCCGGCATAATCCCATCAAACAGAGCATCAAACACTCAAGGAGGATAGTAATGTCTATCAAGGAACAATCATTAATGAATTTACGATTACCAACCGGTATAGAAAAAGTAGACCGTATCATAGAAGGCTATCAGACCTATCAAGTCTTACTGGCTGCACTGGAGCTGGGATTATTTGAATTCCTGGATAAGGAAGGACCCAGCGACGGAAATACAATCGCTCGTGGGATAGGCATCAACGGGATGTTCTCCAGAGATTTTCTCGGCGCTCTGTTGGATACCGGTTTTTTGTCCAGAAACGGAGAACAATATGCCAATACCAAAGCAACCACTGATTTTCTCCTTATCCGCAGTCCGTTTTTTCAGGGAGACTGTGTGCGAAACGCCAGAGAGAATTTTCACTGGAACGATTTGTCGGGGTATCTGCGCCGCGAACAGCCGGCAACAAATAATTTCCATGCAGCCAGTAGTGCATCTTTCATGGACGCCCTCGGCCAGAGAGCCTTGCGGGGAGAACTGCAATTCGTAACGGAAGCCATCTCAAACTGGAGCGGTTTTTATCGCGCGAAAAGCCTGCTGGATCTCGGTGGGGGACACGGGCTATATGCCATCGCCCTGTGCCAGACCCATCCTCACCTTACAGGCACCATCCTTGACAGGCCGCATGTCATCGAAAACACGACACGGTATATCAAGGACTATCAAATGGAAGATCGTCTGTCCGCAAAGGCGGGCGATATCAGCAACGACGGCTTCGGCTCCGGGTTTGATATCGTTATCATTTCTCATCTGCTTTACAAGTTTCGAAAAAGCCTTGAATCGGTCTTCGACAAGGTTCGCGCCTGTATCAATCCCGGAGGATTGCTGGTCACCAACCACTGGTTCTGCGCTCCCGGATGTGTGGCGCAAAACAGCGGCGTCCATGAATTGGCAAAAGCGCTGCAGAGTTTCGGGCATCCCCTGTGCCATGTAGAGGACTTCGAGAAACTGTTTTACAAAAAAGGATTCAAGATACTCTCCACATCCGTTGTGCCTACCACTTTCGGCTCTTCGCGCCTGTACCTGGCGGTCAAGGAATCGGAACAGCCGAAATGTTCATCTCAATCCTTCGGCTGTTGCTGCTGATGATTTAACGAAAAGGAGGTCGACAATTGAAATCCGTGCGGATTTTTCAAGATGACATATTAACGGAAACGGCGACTCATCTCCGGTCCATCCTCGGGCCGGAAATGGATGCCATCAAAGTGCAAAGAGCGGTAATCGGGATATTTTTCTCCGGTGTAAGGCTGTCCAACGGTGAAGGCGGCATCTGCTTTACGCCTGTCAAAGAGATCCCCGAAGCGGTCTGTTGCCCGAGTTCGGCCCGCGCGATGCCGAACTCCGGGAAATTAGCCGGGCAACCAGTTGCGGAATATATCGATCGGCTGCGGGAAGGCGGTCCATTACAAAAGGCTCTGGGTATTGCGGTGCTCAACGCCCTTTCCTCCACATTCTGGCGCGACAACCATCCCGCCGATTACAATTTGAAAATGGGTGTCGACCCGGTTGAGAATAAGATTATCTCCGACGATGCCAATGTCGTCGTTATCGGTGCCCTTGTGCCCTATATCCGGATGCTCAAGAAACGCGGACGGCCGTTTCATATCCTGGAAAAAGATCCCCGCACGCTCAAAGCGGATGAGATGCCGTATTTTTGCCCGCAGGAAAAGGCCCGGGAATGCATTGCATCCGCAGACCTGCTGATCATCACCGGCACCACATTGATCAACAACACGCTTGAAGACATCCTTTGCCAAATGCAAAGCGGAGCGGAAGCTGTTTTGGTTGGCCCGACGGCCAGTATGCTTCCGGAAGCTTTTTTCCGCCGCGGAATAAAGGCGATCGGCGGCATCACGGTGACCGATCCGGACAAGTTGCTCGATACGCTGTCCGAAGCCGGTTCCGGCTACCATTTTTACGGCAAATCCGCCGAACGCCTTGTCATCGACCGGAATCAATCATGACTGAATTACCGAAAAGCAATGACGGAAAACGAATTGAAGAATTATTTTTTTATGGATCGGATGATCGAAGGAAACACACGACATGAAATCTATCAAATACCAATCGGACGGCAAAAAACTGAAAATCACGCTGTTTTTACTGTTGAGCTTGTTTGTATGCAAAGAGAGCCATGCGGAGACCGAGACGGTAACCCTGCCGACAGTGGTGGTGGAAGATCAAATGGAATCCGCAACGACAGTTCAACCGCCGGATTCGGCGATTGGAACAAGAGAAAAGATCAAAAAAGCAACCATTGACATACAGGGGGGCGCGGAACAGATCAGTCCCTATAAAGCCATTTCCATGCAGCCGGGAGTCGATATCAGATCCAAAGATGCATTCGGCCTGGAAGTATCCCATCGAATTCGTGGAAAATCGAACCGTAACATCGGCGAGACCATCGAAGGGCTGCCGATCAAGGGAATTGGTCCCGGAGTAGGTCTCAGCACGATGATCGATCTTGAAAATATCGAATCCATTTCCCTGACAAAAGGTGCGGTTCCCGCTGACAGCGGATTCGGCTACGGCAGCGAAAACGGCATGGTTGATATGAATATCAGACGACCGCTTGATGAATATCACGGCGCCTTGAAACAGGTATTCGGAAGTGAAAACTTCAGCCGGAGTTATGTTCGACTGGATACCGGAAATGTGGGAGATGTTGCGAAAGCGTTTTTTTCCGGTTCCTATACCAATGCCGACAAATGGAAAGGCAAGGGGCAATCGCCGGATGATCGTAAAAATTTAGCCTTCGGAATATCCAGCCCCTCCGATCATACCGTCGAGTGGGAACTATATGGCGTATACAATGAAGACAATAAACATAGCTATCGGGGGTTGACCTACGAACAGACGCGGAATCTGTCACGGTATAAAGACTATGACTACAACGCCTCGCTCACCGGCGACAGTTCTGAGGATATCAATTATTATGATTACAATCGTCAACATTTCGAAACATATACTTTTTTTGGAAAATTAAAAACACCGGTAACCGATCAGTCCGGCATTTCATTCAGACCTTATTATTTAAATGACGAGGGATACAGTTACTCCGGAGGCAACCGCAGAGTGATTGACTGGCTTGTTGAGCATGACACTTACGGAGCGGTGCTGGAATACAGTCATGCAATCAACAGCGGTATGCTCAAGGCGGGGTACTGGTATCAGGAGGACGAACCACCCGGCCCTCCCACATCCAGAAAGAACCGATCGACGGATGGACTGGAGTTCCTAAGCTGGGAAAGACTGATTAAAGCAACCAATCACAAATTCAGCAGCCCTTTTGTCACCGCTGAAAAAACATTCGGAGCGACGACTCTGAATGCCGGCCTGAAATACCTCTGGTTAACATCACCCAATCTGACCAGTTACGACACAACCGGAATTCCCGATGTTAGCTATGAAGACGCGCTTTCCATGGACACGGAAGTGAATTTATACTTGAGGGGCAAAACCTACGAGCTTTTTTTGCCCAATATCGGCGCAATCCAGCAACTTTCGGATACCACAAGCCTCCGGGCGAGTTATGGCAAAACCTACGATACCCCTCAATATAGTCTGGGAAGCCAGGTCATCTCTTTCAAGAACCGGGGACTGACCGATCAACAGATCCAGGCACTTTGGGGAAGCATCGAACCGGAGATGTCCGACAATTTCGATCTGGGACTTAACTACACGCGCGGGAAAGGATTTATCGCCTCGACTTTATTTTATTCCCTGGTGAAACATGTCGGGGGAAGCTTTTACGACCCCGACCTTGATTTCAGCTATTCCCGGAACACCGCCGAGGCCCGCTCATATGGGCTGGAAGTTGCCGCGGGTTATGCCTTCACACCCAATCTGGATGCCGGTTTATCGGCAACCTACAACCGTTACGAATTTACCTCGGACATTGAAGCCGCCGGAGGGTCGATAATCCGATCCAAAGACCATCAGATTCCCGATGTGCCCGAATTCATGGCAAATTTATCGGTCAATTGGAAAATAAAAGACTTGGTCGTTTCTCCGACGGTCCGCTATCTCGGAAAACGGTACGCGGATGTTGAAAACAAATACAGCGTGGATGAATATTTCCTGGTCGATCTGGCGTTGAGTAAAAGATTTTCAATTACCCAAAAGCAAAGCCTGACCTTGGCGGCTTCGGTGACCAATCTCCTGGACGAGGATTATATTTCCATTATTTCGGCGGCGGATACCTCATTGGGTCGGGACACTCCGACATACTATATCGGTGCGCCCAGAACCTTTTTTGTCTCATTGCAGTATGATTTTTAGAAAACAGGACGAAAAATGAATAAAGGAAAAAGATATTTCCATACGGCTGAGATCGCCTTGTGGATCGCTTTCGTCCTGCTTGGACTCTCACCGGTTGCCGCCCCGGTTTTATGTTACGAAAAAGCCGTGGTTGACCGCACCGGAGCAAGGGTTTGTCTTCCCCCCGCTATCGAAAGAATCATTGTAACATGCTACGGCGGCGCAAGTCATGAAATCGCACTGTTGGGCGGAGCGGATAAAATTGTTGCACAACCTTCCGTGGAAAAGTTTCCACAGTTTCTGAAAATCTATCAAGGTCTTGCAAACCTACCGGATGCCGGCTCATTCAATAATATCAACCTTGAGCAGATCATGTCGCTGTCGCCGGATATCGTATTTGCAAGCGTTACCTCAACCCAGGGAAACCGAAGAATCAGGGAATTGGGTATTCCCGTTGCCGTCGTCGGTACCGGCCGGACCGATATCGACAGCCTGCTGAAGGAATTCCATATGGTGGGTCAAATTCTGGGAACCGAAAAACAGGCCGCCGATCTGGTTTGCTATTGGGAAAAGAAATTATCTCAAATTCACGAAAGAACAGCGTCCATCCCGGGTTTGAAAAAAAAGAAAGTTTTTTACACCTCTTCGGGTACCCATTTCGGAACGGATGGAAGCCTTTCGTGGGGACATCATTTTATCGAAGCAAGCGGCGGGATCAATGTCGCCAAAGATTTAAATCATGGGGGCGGTGTCACACCGGAGCAGCTTTTGGTCTGGAACCCCGATGTCATCATCAGCTCTACAAACAAGAGCAACGGTGCTTCGGCGGATGATATCCAGAACAATCCGAAGTTCAGGAATGTCAAGGCGGTAACAAATAATGCCATCTATCCATGTCCGATCGGAACGTTTTGGTGGGACCGCCCGTCGCCGGAGGCGATTCTCGGCATCCTGTGGCTGGCCGGAACCCTTTATCCGGATGCCATGAAAGGCATCGATATTCAAGCGGAGACCATGCTTTTTTATTCCCGTTTTTATCACTACAAACTGACGGAGAAGGAATACAACGCTTTTTTCAAAAAAAGCGGTCAGGCAAAAAGGAAATAAAAAATGGGGCCCATGAATTGTTCGATCTGTGAATTGCGCTGCCGGATTTCTGAAGGCCGGACAGGTGTCTGCGGACTTTATGAATTAAAAGAAAACCAAATTGTGGAGCGGTTTGCCGACCGTTACTTGGTTGCCTGCCCCATTTCCATTGAAACCATGCCCATTCTTCATTTTCATCCGGGTGCCAAATTTTTTCAAATCAGTACGACGGGGTGCAATTTCAACTGTCCGGGTTGTATTTCCACGGTTCTCGTGCGGGAGATGTTCCACGACAGCCGGATCCTTCAACATCTTACCGCGGAGCAGATCATCAACAAAACCCGTGAAAACCGGTGCGAGGGGATCGTTTTCCTGATGAACGATCCGTTGGCGGCGTTTCCCCGCTTTATAAAAATTGCAAAACTGGCCCACGCCGAAGGTCTGAAGATCGGATGTTCTTCCAACGCCTATTTTACACCGGAATCGTTGATGCAACTGCTCCCATACCTGGATTTTATCAATATCGGTATGAAGGGTTTTTCCGACCGGGCCTACCAGGCCTGCGGCGCACCGACGATCCGACCGGTGCTCTGGAATCTGAAAACCCTCCATGGATCTGGCGTTCATGTCGAGATTTCCTGTATTCTCACCCGCGAAAATCAATCCGAATTGATGGATCTGGCTCAGTATCTCTCCGGTATTTCTCGGAGAATCCCTCTTCAGGTAATGCGCTTTCTTCCTTTTGAAGCAGCGGCCATCTCTCAGGAACCCTCCATCCGTGAAGCGGAGAATTTCTGTCGGAAGCTGCGGCAGATACTCGACTTTGTTTACCTGTTTAACACGCCGGGGAGTCTACTCCTTCATACCTATTGCCCCCGGTGCGGGGATGTCGCCCTGCGCCGTGATTTCTACGGTCCAATGGGTGCCAAGATCCGGATACCGAAAAACAGCGGTTTACGGGAAGATCGATGCCCGTCCTGCTCGTGCGTGCTGCCAATAGCCGGAACAACGGCTCCATCAAGCTACCAGGAGGGTGATTTCGAAGGAGGCTACCCATTTACCCGCGCCCTGGAAATGGTGGAAGCCATGCTCATCGCGATGGGGGTCACTCAAAAAAGCGCGGTAGTGCTCGCCTGGGAGGATCTATTTCAAGATGGGGGCCTGAAAAAACTACACCGAAACATTCAGCATCCCCGGACGTATATCGATGCGGTGCGCTATTTCGGCAAAAAGGCGGGTGTCGCCGATCGGGCCGAAGTCCTGGCCGATTATCTCGAAGACCGTCTGGCGCGCATCGAAGCCGCGGTGGCTTCGGTTGCCGACCGACCGCGGGTGTACTACGCCATGGGCAAGCCGCTATTTTATATCAACGGCGGACGATTGGAAAATCAACTGGTTGAAACGGCAGGTGGTATCAGCGTCAACCGCGAACTGTCCGCGGGCGGTCGTCCAGGCCGTACTTTGAACGTTTCCGATCTCAACCGGCTGAATCCGGAGGTGATATTTATCTCGGCGTTCATATCCAACCCGGTGGATGACTTCCTGGCCGAATGCCTGGAGCTTGGCGTACAGGCGGACGCGGTTAAACAAAAGCAAATTTTTGTTCACCCCGCTCCCGGATGGGATTTCGGGAGCCCGCGCTGGATTCTCGGCCTGATGTATATTGCATCGATCCTTCACCCCGACCGATGCAACTTTAATCTCATGGCCGAGGCCGATCGTTTTTATCGCAATTTTTACGGAACTCCTTTTGACCCGTTCGATACCAACCGTTCCTTCAGCAAACCCCATCGCTATTGGCGGTGGAAGGAATAAGAGGCTGATTTCATGACAAAAAAAGTGGCAAACGGTTTTATTTCTGCACTGATCCTGTTGGCGGTCTGGTGCCTTCCCTCCGAAGCCAGGCAGATTACCGACATGGCCGGACGCCGGGTCGAAGTTCCGGACGTGATCCGCAAGGTGTATGGTACTTCGCCGCCGGCAACTTACATGGTTTACGCAATTGACCAGGGCATGGTGGCCGGGCTCAATTCACCTCTCAATCGATCCGAAAAACGATACCTGAACCCTCGCATGCAAAAACTTCCGGTGATCGGCGGATGGTTCGGCCAGGGACGCACAGCCAATCTGGAGACCCTTCTACAGGTGCGGCCCGATATTGTTCTGGTATGGCTGCGGCAACAAATGTCAGCCGTCAACGAAAAGGCGGAACAGGCTATGAAGCCGCTTGGAATTCCGATGGTCCATATTGTTATCGATTCTTTATCCGACTATCCTGCCGCGTTTTGTTTTCTGGGGGAATTATTTAATCAGCAAGATCGGGCTCGGGCCCTTGGCCTCTATGCCGAACAGGCCCTTGAGGACGCGGCCGCGGTGCGGGCCGCCATTCCGGATGCCGATCGGGTATCGGTCTATTATGCCGAGGGCGCTGACGGTCTGAGCACGGAATGTCATACCTCGGTGCATGCCGAGCTGATTCCTTTGTGCGGTGGTGAAAACGTCCATCGGTGCATTGAAAACAACATCTACGGGATGCAGAAATTATCCATGGAGCAGGTCCTGCGATACGATCCTCAGGTAATTGTTTTCCACGAGCCTCTGTTTTGCGAAAGGCTGGCCACGGATTCCAAATGGAAAAACATCTCCGCGGTCCGAAACGGGCGTGTCTACCGGATTCCACGCACGCCGTTCAACTGGTTTGACCGCCCACCCTCTTTCATGCGTCTGTTGGGGCTAAAATGGATGGCGAACCATCTCTATCCGAGTGCCTACCCGATTGATCTGGTCGCCGAAACCCAATGTTTCTACCAGCTGTTTTTAAATGTAACCCTGGATGAGGCGGCCGCCCGGAGGCTTCTTTACCCGTGAAAGGACCAATGATCATATCCATCATGCTGACGGTCCTGGGCATGACGGCGCTGATATCGTTATGTTTGGGGCGATACCCGGTAACGCTCGGCGATCTGGCCGGTTTTGCCGGTCTGCAGATATCCGATGGGGCGGCCATGGACGACCGGCAGTACCATATCCTCAAGAATATCCTGATCGATATCCGTATGCCGCGTATCGCCGCCGCTATCCTGATCGGGGCGGCCCTTTCGGTTTCCGGCGTGGTTTTTCAGTCCATGTTCATCAATCCGCTGGTTTCACCTGGGATTCTGGGCGTTCTGGCCGGCGCCTCCTTCGGTGCCGCCTTGGGTATGATTCTGGCGAAAAACTGGTTGGTCGTTCAACTGGGAGCCTTTTCCTTCGGTTTGATCGCCGTGTTCGCGGCAGTGGCAATGTCCGCACTCGGTCGGGTAGACCGTCTTCTGATGCTGATTCTCGGCGGTATCATCAGCGGGGCCTTGTTTACTTCCCTGCTTTCGGTGGTCAAATATCTGGCCGATCCTTACGAGCAATTGCCGGCCATCGTCTACTGGCTCATGGGCGGCCTCTCGGCCGTCGACGGCAATACGGTTCTGGCCGCATCCGGTCCGATTATAACCGGCATCCTTGTCCTGCTTTTTCTTTCCGGCTATCTGAATGCCTTGAGCATGGGAGATGAAGAGGCCCGATCGTTAGGCCTTAATGTGAATTTTCTGCGGTTCCTTTTTATATTGATGGCCACCGTTATCAGCGCACTGACGGTGGTTATGGGCGGCATCATCGGCTGGGTGGGCCTGTTGATTCCGCACATCGCCCGCATGATCGTAGGACCGGACAACCGCATCCTGCTCCCGGCTTCCGCCCTCATCGGCGCAACCTATATGTTAATCGCCGATGATATCGCCCGCTTGCTGTTCAGCGTGGAGATTCCCATCGGTATATTAACCTCCCTGGTCGGTATACCCTTTTTCGCCTTCGTGCTTCGTAAAGCAAAGAAAGGATGGAACTGAGAATGACTTTAATTGCCGTCGATCATGTCACCTATGGTTATTCGCACAAACCGGTGCTTCGAAACATTTCGGTCTCCTTCGCGCCGGGCGAAATCGTCTCTTTGCTGGGACCCAACGGAAGCGGCAAAACGACCCTGCTGAAACTCTTGCTGGGGCTATACCGGCCGCAAAGCGGACAAGTGCTGCTGGAGGGTCGTGAGGTCTTCTCCATTCCGCCCAAGCAACTGGCCCGGCGCATCGCCTATGTGCCTCAAATGCACCGTCTTTCGTTTGGCTATCGGGTGCTGGACGTGGTGCTGATGGGCAGGATGCCCCACAAGCCGTTCTTCTTTCGATATGGCGAGATGGACCATCAGGCCGCCCTGGGCGCCTTGGAACGTCTTTCTATCGCCCACCTCAAAGATCGGCCCTATACCGAGGTGAGCGGCGGCGAACGCCAACTGATTCTGATTGCCCGCGCTCTGGTCCAGGGGGCCGACATTTTCATCATGGACGAACCGGTCAACGGCCTGGACTACGGCAACCAGATCCGTTTGCTTTCCCGTATCGCCGACCTGGCCCAAAGCGGATACACCTTTATCAAAACCACCCACTTCCCCGACCATGCCCTCTGGATTGCGGATCGGGTGGTGATGATCAAAGACGGACGGATCATCGCGGACGGCCGAACGGCAGAGGTCGTCAACAAGACCAATCTCTACCGACTTTATAACACGCATGTCGATGTCCTCGGATTGAACGGCGGCGGCCGAATTTGCGTTCCCGATGCGTTACGACGGTTCGGCGGTCGTGTCGGCATGCGGGAATCGAGAACAAACGGCGGCATCCATAAGCTTGCTCAGGCATCCGGATAAAATAATCGGGCGGAATTCAGGCGAACCGTTTGAAATGCGTTACGGAATTGTTGTTAAACCAGAAGCGGAGATGATTATGGATTGGTTGAGGCGTATGTTGCCGGTTTTTATCCTCCTGGCAGCGGTCAGCCCGTTACAGTGCCTGGCTGAAACTCATGCGGTGTCGGATCAGATCGAGAGGCCGGTCCGGGAAGCCATTGACATACGTCAGAAAACCCAGAAACAACAAGAGCAGTGGCGGGACGAAAAGCAAAAACGCATGGCGCGCTATGAAAGCCTGGAACGGGAACAGGCCGAACTCAAAGATCGCCGGGAGCGCCTCATGGAGCACAAGACCGCCTTGCAGCGGCGCATAGCGGCCAAAACCGGTCAACTGGAGCGGATACGGCAGATTTCAGAACAGATCGAGCCATATCTGCAAGAGGTAATGACCCGGTTGCTCGGGTTATACGAAAGCGACTTGCCGTTTTTATCCGACGAGCGGCGACGGCGTATCGACAACCTGGCGCAGGTGATGACCGAACCCGATATAGCGGTGAGCGAAAAGATGCGAAAAACCATGGAGACCCTGATGGTTGAAGCCGAGTACGGGCATACCATCGAGGTCTGCCGCGAAACCATCGACATCTCGGGGCAGGAAACCCTGGTGAACATTTTCCGATTGGGCCGGATTGCCCTTTTTTATCAAGGACTGGATGGCCGGAACTGCGGATTTTATAATTCTGTCGAGGGGGCCTGGCAGCCCTTGCCCGATGGTTACGATGGTGCGATTCAGACCGCCATGGAGATCGGGACCAAAAGACGACCGGTGGAACTTTTGAGTCTGCCCATAGGGAGGCTCGGGGTCCAATGAAACCGTTTTTTTTATTCTTACAGGCCGGCATCCTGCTGTTGTTTTTGAATTCTCCGCTGTACGGCCGGGATATGCGTGCGCTGCAACTTCAGGCGCAGCAGGCCAGACAAGCCCTTGCGCAGCAGGCGGAAGCCGATCGGCTGGCCGCGAAGGAGGAGGCCGCCCGGAGCCGGGACCAGATTCTCATCGACAGGGCGGCACTGGATCGATCCGTTGCCGAACTGCAAGCGAAAAATCGACAGTTGCATCAAGAGGTGGATGCACTCCATGCGCAAACCCATGAATTGGAAGAGAAAGAAAAGCTGTTGGCGCGACAGTTGACTGAATCCGACAGCGTGGTGCGCGAACTGGTCGGAGTGGTCCGAATCAACGCAAAGGATCTATGCGATTTGGTGAATGACAACCTGAAGACCGCTCTTACGGGTAATACAACGGATTTCCTGCAAAACATGGCGGATCAGGCGATCTTTCCCGGAATGTCGGAAATCCGCAGGATGGTCGATCTGATGTTCGACCAGATCGTTATGAGTGGCGAGGTTTCCCTTACCCAAGGTTCCATTATCGACCGGGCCGGCCGGCAAGCCGAGGCCGATATTCTGGCTGTGGGATGTTTTTCCGCTGCTTACCGTTCCGGGGATGAAGTCGGATTCCTGAACTATTCCGCGGCCGCCCGAAAGCTCTATGCGCTTTCCCGGCTTCCGTCCGGCCGCCAACAGAAACAGATTCGGAACTATCTGCAGGGAAAAGACGATGCCGTGCCGGTGGATGTTTCCCGCGGTGCCGCATTGCGGCAATTGACCCATACAATGAACCTGTGGCAGCAGATTCACAAAGGCGGCCCCCTCGTATGGCCGATTCTGGCCATCCTGGTTCTGGGCGGGGCGATTACGATCGAGCGGTTGGTATTTTTGCTGCGAAAACGGTTGGATGCCGACAAAATGATCCATCGGATCGGCACCCTGGCGGCCCGTCAGGATTGGGATTCCTGCCGAAAAGTATGTATTCCTTTAGCCGAAAAACCGGTGGCTCGAGTGGTTCAGGCAGGGCTTGCGTGCTGTCGTGCTCCCCGTCGGGAGATGGAAGATGTTTTGCAGGAAGCCATTCTCAGGGAGATACCCGCTCTGGAGCGTTTCCTGTCCACCCTCGGGATGCTGGCCGCTATCGCTCCTCTCCTGGGCCTGCTGGGTACGGTAACTGGGATGATCGATACCTTTCAGGTAATCACCCAGCACGGAACCGGCGACCCGCGCATGATGTCCGGAGGGATCTCCATCGCACTGGTTACCACCATGCTGGGCTTGTCGGTGGCCATCCCCATCATGCTGGCCCATACCCTGCTCGGCCGTGCCGTGGACAACATCATCGGCCAGATGGAAGAAAAAGCCGTGGCCCTGGTGAACATCGTCCATAAAACGCGGGGAAACGATGATCGGCTGGATTGAAGCCAACGCCGTTCGATTGGAAAGCTACCTGCGTACCGGAGGCGTGGTCATGATTCCGCTGGGAATCGTATGCCTGCTGATGTGGATGCTGATCGTGGATCGTGTATTTTTTTTCCGGCGTTTGCTGCGCAAGAATATGAGTTCCCAGACGGCCTGGGAGCATATCCGGGAGAATCGGCGGCCGGATCCGGAGCGGTATCGAGGTGCAATTGCATTACTGGTGGTTGAATTTCTCCGTCGCCGCGGCGACGATCATTCACTGGACGGCAACATCCTGGACGAAACGGTTCAAAATATCAACCGGCACCTGGTCGATTATCTGGCGGTGATCGGCGTATTGGCCGCCATCGCACCCCTGCTGGGACTGCTGGGCACGGTGACCGGCATGATGACGACTTTCGACGTGCTGGCGGTTTTCGGCACCGGTAATGCCAAAGCCATGGCAAATGGAATTTCCGAGGCCTTGATCACCACCCAGACCGGCCTGCTGATCGCAATACCGGGACTTTACATGAAAGGTTTTCTGGATCGGAGGGCGCGCAACCTGCAACAGCATATTACTGCAGCGGGGTATCACCTCCGGAGGCATCTTCGGTTTGGCGACCGGTGACATGGAGATGGAAAAATCGATGATCGCCTGGAAATACGGATCGGGTGGCGATGAACTTCAGGGAAAGGAGCGTTTCGGATATGATCCACATCCATAACACCGGACGCGGCAGGCGCAACGCCGCTGATTTGAATATGGCCCCCCTGATCGATATGGTGTTCATTTTGCTGATTTTCTTCCTGGTAACCACTTCGTTTGTCAAAGAGACCGGAATTGACGTCAATCGCCCGACCGCGTCTACGGCGGTCAGTAAAACCAGGGCCACCATACTGGTTGCCATTGATCCGCAAAACCGGATTTTCATGGATCACCGTGAAATCGATGTCCGTGCGGTACGCGCCAATATGGAGCGTGCTCTGGCGGAAAATCCCGAGGGCGCGGTCATCGTGGTAGCCGACAAGGCCAGTAATACCGGCACGGCGATCATGGTTATGGACGGTTGTCGGCTGGCCGGTGCAAAAAATGTGTGTCTGGCTGCCGGACCACCCGATC
>JAHDSC010000048.1 GCA_018432925.1 Desulfobacterales bacterium
ACAGAAGATACTTTTATTGCCGATCTGGTGGTTGGAATCAACGGGGGCCAGATAAAAACGGGTTCGATGTCGCGAACGGACCGGATTTCCAAGTACAACCAGCTTATCCGGATAGAAGAAGAACTGGGGGCGGGAGCGGCATTTTCTAAAGATATCTTTATATCAGCGGAATAATCCCGGTGGGCTTGAACCGGAGGAGCCGCCATCCGGGGCCGGAGTTTTTGTTTTCGGCGATCTTTTGTACCCAGTCCCGACGATGCGGAGAATGAAACCACTCTCGCTCCGTGCATGAGTCGTTGGCGTCTCTATCGAAGCCGGCGAATTGGTATGCTATGTGCGTGCTTAGCAATGGAGAGGGACTTTTAGAAAATACTCAATTTTGTTCAAGCTCAAGAAAATCGATCCTTTGATACACTGGAACCATTGAGTATTTCGAGGGTCGAAATTTGAGCCGGGCGTACCAATCGGACGAAAGGGGGGCCTTATGCAAAGGCCTTGGAGAAATAACGATCCCATGCATTCCTGCATAAAAAAAACACTGTTGCTTTTCTTGGTTCTTGCGGTATTCGGATTTTCGCATGATTCGGCCGATGGGTACGTATTACAAGGGCCCCATGTCCTGGATTTGATGATCCGGAGACTTGGAACGGCTAAAACGCTTTTCGTTTCGCAAAAATTGGTGCTTCATGACAATGATTTGCAGAAAAATCCGGTGGAATTACAGGAAACCGTACGATATCTTTTTCCTGAAAAATTTCGTTCGGATCTTCGATCAGAACAATCCCAAAGAATTCATGTGGTTTCATCCGGCGAATCCTTGACCGTCATTGATGGTAAGGTTGTATACAATTACGAAATGAATTTTGATCTCTACAAGGATATTTTTCTTTACCGGCCCCGGATTTTGCTTCAAAAAAGACTATTGTTTCTCGGGGTGGATGTATCGGTTTCAAGTCTGGGTCGATTTCAAAACCGATTGGCCTATGTGGTGGGGTCGGAATATCCGGATGAATCTGTTTCTCAGGTTTGGATAGACAAGGATACGTTTCAGCCTTTTCGCTGGCGCATGAGATCCAATACGGGGCAAAACGCCGACAATGCTCTCGAAGTGCGGTATTCCAAATGGCGGCAAGTTAATAAAATTTGGTATCCCGGCCATATCGAATTCTTCCAGAATGATATTCTGGTAAGAGAGATGATTATAGATGACATTGCAGTGAATGTATCTTTTTCTGATGATTTCTTTGATATTGCACGCCTCAGATCCATGTTTCCGTCCATCGATAGCGAGGTGGAGAAACCACAGGATTCCGAGGCAATGACGGATGTGCAAAAAGTGATAGAGGACTTCAAAAAGTCATTTGAATAAAGTCCATGAAGGATCCGAAAATCAAGTGCGGTGATAAAATTGTCCAGTTGATCGAGAAGGGGTAGATATCCCCAACCCGTTCACCATCGATATAGGTGAAGAGGTCGGCATGGATCGAATTTCCGGCAACGGGGTCAAGATTTATCCGGGCTGCCGCATTTACGGCAGGGAAACGGTGATTGCGGGGGGTGCCCAGATCGGGCGTGAAAGCCCTGTCACAATTGAAAACTGCCAGATCGGTTCCGATGTCGAACTCAGGGGTGGATATTTCAACAATTCGGTGTTCCTCGAAAAAGCCTGCATGGGGCTGGGCGCCCATGTTCGAGAGGGGTGCATTTTAGAGGAACAGGCCAATTGCGCACACTGCGTCGGCCTAAAGCAGACCATCCTCTTTCCTTTCGTCACCCTCGGGAGTCCGGTTAATTTTTGCGACCGACTTATGGCGGGCGGCACAAGCCGCAAGGATCATAGTGAAGTCGGAAGTTCCTATATCCATTTCAATTTTACACCTGATGGAGATAAGATAACCCCCTCACTTATCTGCGATGTACCGCGCGGTGTAATGCTCAATCAGACGCCGATCTTTCTTGGAAGGCTGGGCGTGCTCCGGCTGGATAAAATCGTCGAGGATATCTGCCTGCAGGCAGCAGCCATTGTCCCGTCTCTGCATCTGTTTAGAAATCTTCAAAACGGGAAAAGACTCTGATATCAATCGATTGGAATATTTTCAGGGACTTTTCGGCGACGGTTTTTCGGGAACCTGTTTCATGAAAATTCGTCGGATCGTTTTCGGTCAATTGCGCGCAATGTTGATTTGATCCCGACTTTTTTTTGCAAAATAATCACGAAAATATTCTTTCATCATAATTTTTGCATAATAGCCGGCTCTTTTACCGATATATTTTTCATGCGCCACAACAACGGATAAAGCAATCTTCTCATCTCCGCCTTTTTCCTGGGCAAACCCAATAAACCAGTCAAACCGGGTTTGGTGGGACGTGTCATCGATGCTTCCGGTTTTGCCTCCGATATTCAGCTTGGAAAGGATTCGATCTTTTCGATAACCGTTGAAGAGTTTTCGGCATGTGCCGGATTGTATGGTCGCCTTCATCAGGTTGTTCACCGCTTTTGATGATTCGGGTTTAATGGCCTGGTTCAATGCCTTTACACGGCTTCGGTAAATGGCGGTCCCCTGTTCATCGATGATTCGATCAATGATTGTCGGTTCGATTAAATTCCCTTCGTTGAGAATGACCGATGCCATTAATGCGCCGTGAAGGGGGGATATCCGAGTCATCCGGTTGAATCCGCAGGCAATTTCAGCCCATTGATACGGTTTGTCGGACACAGAGACAATGCTGGGGGCGAGAGGGATCTCGAAATCGATATTCCGGTTGAAGCCGAAAGCCTCTGCGTATTTTTCCAAGGCATTCTTTCCCAGGTAAAGCGCTCCGATTTTTCCGAATACGGGATTGACCGATTGAGCAAAAGAGTCCTGAAAGGTTATCCGGTTCGTGTATTTATTCCTGCGATCGTCAATCTGGGATTTATAAAGGGTGTGTTTCATGCCGTTGTAGGTTAGGGTCGTGCGGGAATTGAAACCGCATTTTTCGATGGCGGCGGCGGCGGTAACTATTTTAAATATGCTGGCTGCGGGGAACCGGGTGTCGATACAGGGATTTGAAGATTGATCGGTTTTGTCCAGACCCACCATGGATAAAATTTTCCCCGTCGACGGATCCATGGCGACAATTCCAATGTAGCGGGATGTGGATCGATCCAGGTTTTTTTCAATAAAATTTTGCAGGGGAATGTCGAGACTGGTATCCACCCGGAAATTCCGTCCATCGAGCGATAGAACGAAACTTTTGTCCGTGAGATTTACTAAATTTTTACTTCCCAGAAGATTCCGGACCTCCTCCTTTTTCAGTAACTTGCGGCAATCCGGGCCGGAGCTGGAAGGACTGCTGGCGGAGGGTAAGGCGGTTTCGTTTTTTTGCGGATGACGGTATGCCGTGTCTTCAAACCAACCGATCATTTCGTAAAGAACGACAAGCGACAGGGAAACAATCGTTGCATACTTGACAAAGCGTTTGATTAATTTCTCCTGAACGGCCGTCTCCTTTAACCCATCCTGGTATTCCCTCCATCCGGGTCTTTTCCGAATCGTTTCCCGATTGTTTCGGAAGATGGTGTGGATTAATTTTTCTCTGGCGGCGGCAGCCTTTTTATGTCGAGTCTGGTAGTCCCGCCATGTCTGTCTTTCAAGCACGGTTTGTTCTTTTCTGAACCTTTTGAGCATGATAAACACCAGGATTTCGGATATCGGGCGAATAAATGGATATTGAATTCGGATCCCTATCGATTGATTCTTCAGCTTAAAGGCGTTCCGGCTTTTACATTTTTATCCGGCATTGTGACGGCGCACTCATGATTATCTACCGCTGCCAGTAGCATTCCCTGGGATTCGATACCCATGATTTTCGCAGGTTTCAAGTTGGCGACGACAATGACTTGCTTGCCGATAAGATCCGCGGGCGAATAGCTTGCGGCGATTCCCGCTACAATTGTTTTTCTTTGTCCCATATCGATTTCCAGTTTCAGGAGCTTTTTCGCTTTGGGAATGGTTTCTGCGTGAACCACGGTAGCCACCCGGAGATCAATGGTCTTGAATGTTTCAAAGCTGATTTCAGGTTTGATTTCCGCCGATACGGCTAGGGGCTCGGATTGCTTCGGTGATGCGTAAGAGCCAAATGCTTTCGAATCCATTCGCGGGAAAAGAGTAATTGATTTCGGTAGCCTGGTTCCCGGTTCCATTGTTCCCCATGTTTTAATTCGATCCAGATGATAAAAGGGTTGATCCGGAGCCAAACCAAGATGCCTTTGCATGGTTGCGGCCGTGTCCGGCATGATGGGATAGATCAGACCCGATATGCACTTGAGTCCTTCCAGAAGATTGTAAAGTACGACTTCCAGCTTCTTTTGGGTGGAGCGGCTCTTTGCAAGAACCCATGGAGCATTCACATCGATATATTTATTCATGAGGCTGATGAAATCCCAGATGGCAATCAGTGCCTTGTGAAACGAAAACGATTCCATGGTTTTTTCATATTCGGCGATCATCGTCGATGCCTCGGATTCAAGGCCAAGATTTGATTCCTGTTCGATTCGACGGTCGATTTCCGGCACAATCCCCTCGAAGTATTTATGAATCATGGCAACAACCCTGCTGAACAGGTTTCCCAGATCATTTGCCAGATCCGAGTTGATGCGTTGTATCAAGGCCGCTTCGTTGAAGTTGGAATCCAGGCCGAACACCATCTCTCTCATCAGGAAAAAGCGGAACGCATCGAGCCCGTATGTATTTTTGATCTGTATGGGGTCTACGACGTTTCCAAGGCTTTTGGACATCTTGCTTTGATCGATATTCCAGTATCCGTGAACATTCAGATGCCGATAGATCGGGATTCCGGCGGCCTTGAGCATAATCGGCCAATATATGCCGTGCGGCTTGATAATATCCTTGGCCACGATATGCTGGGCGGCCGGCCAGAACATTTTAAACGGTTCTCCGTCTGGATAACCCAGTGCTGAAACATAATTTAAAAGTGCATCAAACCATACGTATGTCACATAATTGGTATCAAAAGGGAGTGTAATACCCCATTGCAATCGTGTTTTCGGACGGGATATGCAGAGGTCTTCAAGGGGTTCCTTTAAAAAAGAGAGAATTTCATTTTTATAACGTTCCGGTCTTATAAAATCCGGATGACGCTGAATATGATCGATGAGCCAGTCCTGATAGCGGCTCATCCTGAAAAAGTAGTTGGATTCTTTGATAATTTCAGGTTCCGTTTCATGGTCCGGGCATTTGCCGTCAACCAATTCGCGTTCCGTGTAAAACCGTTCGCAGCCGAAGCAGTAAAGACCTTCATATTCGCTGAAATAGATGTCTCCGGCATCATAAATCTTTTGGAGGATCTGTTCCACAACCGCAATATGGGATTGATCCGTGGTACGGATAAAATAGTTAACATTTATATTCAGTTCGGGCCAAAGATTCCTGAAGAGGCGACTGATTTCGTCTGCATATTCCCTCGGGCTCAAATTTTCCTTTTGAGCGGCACGAACAACCTTGTCGCCGTGTTCGTCGGTGCCGGTCAGCAAAAAAGTTTTTTTTCCGCGCATTGTGTTAAAACGACATGCTACATCCGCAACGATGGTTGTATAGGCGTGTCCCAGATGAGGCTTGGCATTCACGTAGTAAATTGGAGTGGTTATGTAAAAGGACGGGTTCATTTTTCCGCTTGTTCCTCTTGTGTTAAAATTTCATTGAGTCCGATTTCTATTTCCGAATCGTCATCCAGTTGTATGGCGATCCGATCCCCGATTACATTGTGACGGATCACCTTCCCTTTCCCCCTCCGCGTTTCTAAATTTTTCCCGATTTTTGGGAATTTTGATCTGAGTTCCTGGTAGGTCGTATTTTCATAGATCAGACAGCACATCAGTCGACCGCACTGGCCGGAGATCTTTGTCGGATTCAAAGACAACCCCTGCTCTTTGGCCATGCGTATGGAAACCGGCTCGAATTTTTCCATAAAAGACGCGCAGCAAAGTTCCCGTCCGCATCGTCCGATACCCCCGCACATTTTTGCCTGGTTTCGGATCCCAACCTGTCGCATTTCGATCCGGACATTGAGCTCCCTGACCAGAATCTTTACAAGCTGTCTGAAATCGACACGGCCCTCGGATGTGAAAAAAAACGTCATCTTGCTTGCGTCAAATGTGCTCTCGACTGCAAAAAGATTCATCTTAAGTTCTAGCTCCTTAATGCATTCGAGGCAGAAGGCATACGCATGTTTTTCCGTTTCATGATTTTTTTTGAGTTGCTCCAGATCATTTTCGTTTGCCAAACGAAACACCTTTTTCAAGATTTTTTCCGAAGATTCATCATCGTAAGCTGCGGGTGGCGCCACAACGGTTCCGAACGCGAGCCCCTGCTCGGTTTCAACAATTATATGGTCTCCCGGATTGAGAACAAACGCGCCGCTTTCAAAATCATAAACTTTGCCGGCGGGCTTGAATCTGACTTTAACAATCTTTTTCATTTCTTATTTTTCTTCGAGGTGATCCGTGTTGCCTTGACCGGACATCTCTATCCTTCCAAGCGTCCTTCCGTCGCAATCGACAGGCGAGAGCCCTTGTTTTTCGATGAATCCGGACACAATCTAACATAAACGGTCCGCGAGCCGCATGACCAGAATTTCCATGATCAGCTTTACATTTAAGTTCGTGTTCCCCTGAATATTTTTCTGTGCCGTCTGAACCGCATCCATTTTTGAAAGAAGTGATTGGACGGTAAAACTGTGTGAAGCCTGTCGAATATTTTCCGTCAGGTCGTTGTTTATTATTTTTTCGGAATCATATCGATAGACAATAAGATCTCTCAGCCAGGATTGAATGAGTTCCAAAGATTCTGAAAGGGTTTCCTTATTCCTTGATAACTTTTCGGCAAACGCCAAAAGGGAACTGATTTGCATTGAAGGAAAGGATTCGAGGCAGTGCATCAGCCAGTTCCGTCGGTTCACCCAATTTGACTGCTTCATGGAGAGCGCTTTGGAAAAACTTCCGTTTGCCATCTTTCCTAAAATTTTTGCAGCGTCCGGAGCAAACCCCTGCTTTTCAATCAGAATGCTTTCGATGCTTTTTGGCGGAATCGGGCGGAAGCGGATATGATGACAGCGCGAGACAATTGTCGGAAGCAGGTCGGACGTTTGAATCGCGGTAAGTATCAGTGTCGTTTGATCGGGGGGTTCCTCAAGAATTTTCAGGAGTGCATTCCCCGCTTCCGGATTCATCGCCTGTGCCTCGGATATGATCACTACACGACGTCTCGCTTCATATGGTTTCATGGAAAGGATATGATAAAGAGCGCGAATCTGTGCAATTCTAATGAAAGGGCCGGATGGTTCGATGCGGATGATATCCGGGTGGTTGCCCGACAGAATTTTCCTGCAGGATCTGCAGTGGCCGCAGGGATCATTTTTTTGTATTGGTTTATTTTTCTTAAAGTGATTATTTTCACCCGGGACCTTGCCGCCTTCGAGAAAATTCTCATCTTTGTTGCCGGTACAATTGCAAGCCATGGCAAAGATTGCGGCGGTTGTTCTCTTGCCTACCCCTTCCATTCCGGTAAAAAGAAACGCGTGGGGTATCGTTTTTTTGTGAAGGAGTGTCCGCAACAGACGGATGGGTTGTTTTTGGTCCAAAACCGATTCAAAGCCAGTCACGAATTTAACTGTTTACCCGTTCTTTCAATTCTTTTCCGGACTTAAAAAATGGAAGCCTCTTCGGCTTTATGGCAACCTTTTCTCCGGTCTTTGGATTCCTGCCGGTATAGCTTTTATATTTTTTAACAAAAAAACTACAAAGACCACGAATTTCAACTCGCTCGTCGTTTGCAAGGGCATCCGCCATGTGATCGAAAAATATTTGAACGACCTTCGCAGCTTCCGATTTTGAGATGTCCGTTTCATTTTTTAAGGCGGAGATGAGCTCCAACTTGTTCATATATTCTCCTTTGCGAAATAAATGGTTGGTGTCGGATAATATGAGAATATTGAATGCGTTATTAGACGAAACTCGGTAAGAAGTCAAGCCGTTATGATAAGATTTCCGGTAACGGCTCCACGTCGTCCTCATTCGCATCAACCCCTGCAAACTGACCGAGCGCTTCGATATGGACCACGACCCGTCCCTTTCCCCGGTATCGAACAAACGTTCCGATCACACCGGCAAATGGGCCGTATACGACCATCACGCGGTCTCCTTTTTTGAAGCGGGTTCCAGTGGTAATCGGATAATCACCTGCCACCATGATTTTCAGTGAGTCGATCGTCTCCGGCGGAACAGGGATCGGGCCGTCCTTGCTGCCGATCAAACGGACGGCGCCGGCGGTTTTTACAATCTCGATATGCTCATGATGATTCAGATCGGTTTTAACAAATAAATAACCGGGAAAAAGCGGAATTCGGATCATCATTTTTTTGTCCCGGCGTTTGCTCCTGACGTGAACCTTCGGTAAAAAAACCTCGATCGCTTTTTTAATCAGACACTCGTTTACCACATTCTCGAATCTGCTTTTGGTATGAAGGACATACCAGGATTTTGGGAGTTTGTTTGCAGCCATTCGTTATTCCTGAAAAAAAGTTATTCATATCATTTTAAAGCAATTTGGAATCACAACCATTTTTCCTCGTTTCTTCCTAAAAACCGTCACCAAGCCGGCGTTAGTAACTTTCAAGCGGACTGTCAATGGTCCGTCCCGTGAAGCGTTCACCCAATTGACCCAGGCCGTGAAGGTTAATCATAAATGCGATCGCCTGGTCATCGATTTCCTCCGTGTAGCTGACGCCGACCGACCAGCACTGTGCCGTGTACTCCAATCCCAGTCCGGATCGGATATTTTCGTTTTCTTTCATGTTATATTCAAATTCTGCGAATGCCAGGAGGCGGTCCGTCAGTTGAATGGTTAAATCGGCGTATATGGATTCGCTCGACGGCTGGTCCAGCAACTCGGCCGTTTGCGGATCCAGCATCCGTGACTCCCTTGCACGCCGGTATTCCACGAATAATCGATCTCCGCGTTTATCCGATATGCCGGCTGCAACATTACGGGACGGAAAATTGTTTTCATAAGGGGACCATTCGGCATCGGTCTGCAGGAAGAGAAACCGGGTCAGAACAATATCAAGCTCTCCGAATATCGGCGAAAATGGTTCCCGCTCCCGGGTTTTTTGGTTGGTAAAGTGGTCCGGATTGTCTTCTTTCGCTTCATTGATATTGTAACTTTGTTCCAGCCTGAACCGGCAGAACTGCCGGTAGTCGAAATCGGTGGGGGCGTCGTTTTTCTTGGTTTTTTGTGATTTCGACGTCAGCATGTTGGTAATTGAATAGGTCAGAAGATTTTTTTTCGCCACTCGGTCCACGGAATCAAAAAAAGGATATTTTTCCAGATCATGGTCAGGTATAAATTCATATAAAACCTGAGGCCTTACAATATGTTGGATCGCGCCCGCGCTTCCATCGTCTTTCCGGTACACTTTTGACACTCTCGTGTTCAGGTCCAGCATGACATCATAAAGATTCCGATTCAGCGTTCTGTCTTCTCCATCAAAACCATCGAAGCGATCAACGTACCAAACCGTTTCACGCAAACCCAGAGAAGGCTCGAAGGTAAAATAATTTTTATGGCGATAGGGAAGGTAGAACCTGGGGAAAAGATCCGTACGCTGTCCGCTGGTTCCTCTTTCCCTGTAAAGGTAGGCGTATTCCGACCGGAGATCGAAATAGAAGGGACTGCTTACAATCGGTTGCCGTAACGAAGTGAATTCGATGAGAGGGAGGGTATTCGGGGTGGTATCCCCCTCTACGGCTTCTTCTTGTCGCCGGTAAACCACATCATCATACCATCGGGTTTCCGCGTTGAAACTATAGCAGGACCATGTTTTGTTCAGATTCAGGCGGTTCACTCTCACCGGATCATTGTAATCGTCCATATCCCTGCCGAAGTTTTTGAGGAAATATCTCCTCGTATCATTGAATCCGGTGTAACCTCCTTTGAATTCAAGAAGATAATCCTGGTCGCTGACGATGTCCAAGTCGAGTTTCGCGGAAAAATCATAGGGCATTGCCTGATCATGCTTCATCCTGAACCAGTACCGGTCTTTATTGGGCCTTAGAAAATCATCGTCTTCAAATCCCCATCGATCGCTTGAGTCGCCCGTGCCGTCATCCACCTCACTGTCATTGAGAAAATCAAACATGAGGGTTCCTTTTGAGCGTTCATCCAATACATAACGAAATTCAGCGCCCAGTTTATTTCCGCGACGATTCATGTAATGCTCATAAAACGTGGCATCCGCGCTTTCGCTGATGGCCCAGAAAAAAGGCTGAACATATTCGATACCTTTTCGATCCGATTTCTCGAATGTGGGCGTCAGCAAACCGGACTGACGTTTCGTTTTTGCAGGGGCAACAAAAAAAGGAAAATAGAGAATCGGTATTTTTTTGGCCCATAACGTAGCATGGGTAATAAATCCGTATCCTTCTATGGTAACGTTAAAGTTTCTTCCGGTTATTTTCCATGCGGGCAGATCTCCGTCACATGTCGTAACCGTGGCTTTTTCGGCGGAATAAGTGTCTTTTCCGGCTTTTCGGATCTTTTCGCCCCTGATATAGAAATGGTTTTCTTTGAGAAATACGGAACCGTTATAAATCGTTCCGGTTTCCTCTTTCAGATCCATTTCCAATCGATCTCCGGTTAAAATATCTTCTCCCATGGTTATGATGACGTGACCGATGGCCCTCACTTGCATGGTTCTATGGGCAAACCGGATGAAATCGGCCGTGAATTTATTGTCGAACTTCGTTATCGTTACGTTTCCTTCAGCGATATATTCCTCGGTTCCGGCGTCATACTTGATCTCATCGGCGGTGATATGCCAGGGCTCGGAAACATCATCCTTCAAGGATCGATCCATAAGATCGGCGGATGCGAAGGACGGAATCGCAACGACCGCAGCGAGTACGGGCAAAAGACGAATGACGATGCTGAAAATCAACCATAAAAAGACCGGGTAACCAATCTTGCGATTATCCCTTTCGCGGGGAAAAATAGGGTACTTATGGCCCGAATTTTTCGGAAGCATCAATATCCAAATCATTTGGAAACGTTAAAGGAAAAAGGTTTCGGGCCCTTGAAAAAAGGTTTAATCTTTCCCCATTCCGGCCGAACGCCTTGTTTCGGTTGGACGAACCGTTTGAGCGGCAACAGGGAGCGTATTCAAATTTCACCCTCACTCAGAGACCGGGCAAAATGAGATTGTTTCACAAAGGCCGCGTGTTCCGTTGCGGGAAAACATTTCGTATCCGGCAATTTTTTGCATAAGAGACAACTCAATGAAAAAAGTCAAGATGTAGTTATCAGAATCGACGATCCTTGAAAAGGGGATGCGGTGCCCTGTGATTGAAAAAAACGGATTCCCGGCCTTCGGAGCCGTTTCGTTCCGAGTTTGTTTCGAGCTTTTTAAACACGGAAAAATACTAATTTAGATAATGAATTCAAATGATTGACCTCCATTCGATTTTCAATTCGGAATGTCGGCGACATGCGGGCTGAATGACAATAAAAAGAATTGCTTGGAATTGAAAAAAAGTCGTGTTACAAGCCCGGCGGATGGACACCGGAATTTCGATCGGCCGGTGCGGATGGAAACCGTATCCGGATAAAAATAAATTCAGCCTATCAAGCATTCGAATCCATGCAACAAGAAAACACGCACGAGCGGAATAAGGAACTGGTCGCCGACTGGCAGGCCCTGATGAGAACCTTCATATGTCCCGACAATGACGTCTCTCAATCCCGGCTGGTCAAATATATGCAGCAGATTCTTTTCGGGCTTCAGGATTTTTTAAAGAAACACGTGGGCATCACCGAGGAAACCAGCCTGAAAGATTTAGTCAAAGCGTACTCCGACAGTCATATCAATGAAAATCCCGAAAAAAAACTCACCGATGTCATCACCGACTTGATCGAAGACGTCGCACCTCATGCCGTCAATGTCGCTTCCCCTTATTTTGTGGGTCACATGACTTCGGCGATTCCTTTTTTTATGGTACATCTCAAAACGATCGTGGCCGCTTTGAATCAAAACGTCGTGAAGCTTGAAACCTCCAAGGTTTTTTCGGTTGTGGAAAGACAGGTGCTTGCCAAGATCCACCGGTTGATTTACCGGAAAAGCGATGATTTTTACATCCGTCACATTCAAAGCACGGACACCGCGCTCGGATGTTTTACCGAAGATGGAACCCTGGCGAACATTACGGCACTCTGGGTTGCCAGAAACGCCGCGCTGGCCCCGAAAAATGGTTTTGACGGAGTGGAATCCGAAGGAATCCCCGCGGCATTTCAGGCTTATGGAATGGAGCGGGCGGTTATCCTTGTTTCCCGGCTGGGCCACTTTTCCCTGAAAAAAGCGGGTGGTCTTCTCGGAATCGGCAACCGAAATGTCTTGGCTGTCGATGTCGATCATAACAACCGAATCGATTTGAAATGTCTGAATAAAACCATCCGAGAAATTAACAAAACCGAGGGAAAAACCAGAATTATCGCCATCATCGGGATTGCCGGCACCACGGAAACCGGCTCCATCGATCCGTTGCGGCAGCTCGGTGAGATTTGTGCCGAGCACGGGGTGCATTATCACGTGGACGCGGTCTGGGGCGGGCCTACGGTTCTGTCGGATAAATACAAACATCTTCTGAAGGGAATCGAACTTGCCGATTCGGTAACCATTGACGGCCACAAACAGTTTTACATGCCGATGAGTTGCGGCATGGTATATTTCAAAGATCCTAAAATCATGGACACGGTTATCTATCATGCGAATTATGTAAACCGCCCCGGTTCCGTGGATCTTGGTATTAAGTCGCTTGCGGGTTCCAGAGAAGCCAACTCCATTATACTGGATTGCGCCCTTAAAATCATGGGAAGGCGGGGCTATGCCCTTCTGCTCGAACACGGAATCGAAACGGCGCGTGAATTTGCCCGGGAGATTCAACAAAGACCCGACTTCGAACTGATCACTCCTCCGGAGCTCAACATTCTTACATACCGACTGTTCCCCTCCCATCTCAAGAAGAAGCTTTCCGGAAAAGATCCCGCTCGGATACCCCATATTCGGGAAAGGTTGAACGAGATTAATCGAAGGGTTCAAATATTGCAGAGAGAAAGAGGAAAAAGCTTTGTTTCGAGAACCACATTGAAGATGGATGGCAGGCCCGGAGAGGATATTGTGGTTCTGCGCTGCGTGATTATGAACCCGATGACGAGCATGAAAATCTTGCGGGAAGTTCTGGATGAACAGGAAGAAATCTATCGAAATTTTTTCGGTGAATTTGCTTTTCTGCCGGAGAATCGGGGATATGAATCGAGTTTCTGAATTTATGATAAATGACTTGATTTTTCATATCATTCGTGGAATACAAATTTTTTGATCCATGTGTGAAATCGCCGACCGGCGGATAGGCATTGTTTTTTAATTGAACCGCAACAGCCAACGCATTCGTCGGGGGATATCCGAACTCTTATTGAAATTAAATTCATTTCGATAGGTTATGTCCCGGTTCAAGATTTTGCCGTGAGTTCATCAGGGAATTTCTTGTGAAGCGGATCGGAGGAAGCGAAAAGAAACGAATCATTTTTGCAATGCCGGGGAATCAAGGCGCTGCTGTTTTGGAATGAATTCGGTCCATGCCCGGAGCACTCAGCCGTAACGGGCTTAAGCTTGCGGAAAATGGTCGTTTCCAGATATCAACCAATCAACAAAGGAGAGCCTTAAAATGGTAGAATTTTCGTATCAGGAGATGTTTCCCTTGGGCAAGGACACGACGGAATACCGTCTCTTGACCAAAGACCATGTTTCTGTATCGTCTTTTGAGGGCAAGGAGATATTAAAGATAGCGCCCGAGGCACTGACCGTTCTGGCCGAAGAGGCGTTCCGAGATGTCGCCCACCTGTTGAGACCGGCGCACCTTGCGCAGCTGAAAAAGATTATGGAAGACCCGGAAAGCTCCGATAATGACAAGTTCGTCGCCCTGGATATGATTAAAAACGCGGTGATTGCGGCGGAATTTGAGTTTCCGCAGTGCCAGGATACCGGCACGGCGACCATCATCGGGAAAAAAGGCCAGCGGGTCTGGTCGGACTTCAATGAAGAAGAGGCCCTTTCCAGGGGAGTTTTCAATACCTATACAAAATGCAATCTGAGGTATTCCCAGAATGCGCCGCTCAACATGTATGATGAAGTGAATACGGGGTGCAACCTTCCGGCTCAGATCGACCTTTATGCCACGGAAGGGGATGCCTACAAATTCCTGTTTGTTGCAAAGGGTGGGGGCTCGGCGAACAAAACCTATCTGTACCAGGAAACCAAAGCGGTGCTGACCCCGAAAACTCTTGAAAACTTCATGAGAGAAAAGATGAAGAGCCTCGGCACCGCCGCCTGTCCTCCCTATCATCTAGCTTTCGTGATTGGGGGAACTTCCGCGGAAGTCAACCTCAAGACGGTGAAACTGGCTACCACCAAGTATTATGACAGCCTTCCCACCAAGGGGAACAAACTCGGGCACGCCTTCCGGGATCTTGAAACGGAGGAGAAGGTCCTCAAGATTGCCCAGGAACTCGGGATCGGCGCCCAGTTCGGCGGAAAGTATTTTGTCCATGATGTCCGGGTGGTTCGGCTGCCGAGGCACGGGGCCTCCTGCCCGATCGGTATAGGAGTGAGCTGCAGCGCCGACCGCAACATGAAAGCCAAGATCACCAAGGACGGCATTTTCCTTGAAAAACTGGAAAGAGATCCCTCGAAGTATCTTCCGGAACCCACTGCATCGGAGGATGAAGCGGTGAAAATCGACTTGAATCAGCCGATGGATAAGATTCGGGCCATTCTTACCAAGTATCCCGTGGCCACCCGCCTGTCGCTGACCGGAAAAATGGTCGTGGGCAGAGATATCGCACATGCCAAGCTCAAGGAACGGCTTGACAAGGGAGAAGACCTGCCCCAGTACTTCAAGGATCACATTGTCTATTATGCCGGTCCCGCGAAGACCCCTCCGGGCTACGCCTCGGGTTCCTTCGGGCCGACCACGGCCGGTCGGATGGACTCCTACGTGCCGATCTTCCAGGCGCGCGGCGGCTCCATGGTCATGCTGGCAAAGGGCAACCGCGCAAAGGTCGTAACGGATTCATGCAAGAAATACGGCGGGTTCTACCTGGGCTCCATCGGCGGTCCGGCGGCCCGGCTCGGCAAGGAGTGCATTACCAACGTTAAGATTCTTGAATATCCGGAACTCGGAATGGAAGCCATTTACGAAATTACCGTAAAAGACTTCCCCGCCTTTATCCTTGTGGATGATAAAGGGAACGATTTTTTTGAGAACCTCCTGTAAAATCCGGATCGATCCTCCGCCGGGCGGATTTTCGCCCAGTCGCTGAATCTCGGAATCTTCCCGGCGGAAACAGGGGTTCAAAACGTTCGGCAATACGGATATCGGTGTTTTCGGCTTGTTTTCCCCTTTACATACGTTTTCATTCAGTGTTATTGGAAAGCCATTGTTTTGGGTTTATTAACCGGTTTTTTTCATGGTACTTATTTTGTTTTGAATTGTTATTCGGATTTTTAAGAAAGGAGCGATTTTATGGCAAAAACGATTAAAACAGTCGATGGGGCCACAGCGGCGGCTTATGTGGGTTACGGCATGAGCGAAGTCGCCACCATTTATCCCATTACTCCATCCTCGGGCATGGCGGAGATGTGTGATGAATGGGCGGCCAATGGCATCAAGAACGCCTTCGGGCAGACGATGCTCGTCCGTCAGCTCGAGTCCGAAGCCGGCGCGGCGGCGGCTCTTCACGGGGCGATGCAGGCCGGGTCGCTGACGTCGACCTATACCGCCTCGCAAGGCCTTTTGCTGATGATTCCCAGCATGTACAAGATTGCCGGGGAGCTGCTTCCCGCCGTGTTTCATGTAACCGCCCGGGCGATTGCGGCGCATGCACTCTCCATTTTCGGCGATCATCAGGATGTTATGATATGCCGTCCGACCGGATTCGGCCTGATGGCCTCCGGATCGGTCCAGGAAATCCATGACCTGGGCCTGGTCACCCATCTTTCCGCGATTGAGGGAAGCCTGCCGTTTGTCCACTTTTTTGACGGCTTCCGGTCTTCTCATGAAATTCAGAAAATCGAAATGCTCGATTATGCGGAAATGGCCAAACTGGTGAACTGGGATGCCGTCAAAGCCTTCCGCGCCGGGCAGCAGAATCCAGAAAAACCCGATCTCAGGGGAACGGCCCAGAACCCGGACATTTATTTCCAGGGTTTCGAAACAACCACTCCGTGGTATCAGAAAATGCCGTACATCGTCGCCAAGAACATGAAGAAAGTTGGCGAGGCGACCGGCAGATATTACAAACCCTTTGATTACGTGGGGCATCCCGATGCCGACCGGGTCATCGTTGCCATGGGATCCGGTATTGAAACTATCGAGGAAACGGTGGATTATCTGGTGGATAAGGGTGAGCGAGTCGGCATGGTAAAGGTACGGTTGTACCGTCCGTGGTCAACCGAATACTTCATGTCGGCGCTTCCGGCGACCGTCCAGCAGATCTGCGTTCTGGACCGAACCAAGGAAAAAGGCGCGCTCGGCGACCCCCTGTATGAAGACATCTGCACGGTTTTCATGGAAAAAGGCGAAATGCCGAATATCGTCAACGGCCGCTACGGCTTGGGTTCCAAGGATTTCAGCCCGCCGATGGTCAAGGCCTGTTTTGACAACCTGAAAACCGC
The DNA here is from genome assembly GCA_018432925.1 of Desulfobacterales bacterium. GTDB lineage: Bacteria > Desulfobacterota > Desulfobacteria > Desulfobacterales > JAHDSC01 > JAHDSC01. The sequence goes on from JAHDSC010000048.1 coordinate 16,783, forward strand.
GTCTCCGAAGAATCATTTCACGGTCGGTATTACCGATGATGTTTCCAATTCCTCCCTGGAATTCGATGAGAGCTTTGTCACGGCGCCGGCCGGAACTGTGCGGTGCAAATTCTGGGGTCTGGGCGCGGACGGTACCGTTGGCGCCAACAAGGAAGCCATCAAAATTATCGGCGACAATACCGATATGTATGCCCAGGGTTATTTTGCCTATGATTCAAAGAAATCCGGCGGGGTGACCATTTCCCATCTGCGTTTCGGTGAAACGCCCATCAAGTCGCCTTACTTAGTCAAAACAGCCGACTATATCGCCTGCCACAATCCGGCTTACGTAAATGTCTATGACATGCTGGCGGACCTCAGGGAAGGCGGAACCTTTGTGTTGAACTCTTCCTGGTCATTGGCGGAAATGGAAACCCAGCTTCCCGGTGCAATGCGAAGGGCGATTGCCAAGAAAAAGGCCAAATTCTACAACATCGACGCCGTGAAGATCGCCGAAAGCGTGGGTCTCGGCGGCAGGATCAACATGATCATGCAGACGGCCTTTTTCCAGCTTGCCAACGTTCTTCCGGTTGAGAAAGCCATCGAATACCTCAAGAAATCCATTAAGAAGGTATACGGCAAAAAAGGCGACAAAATCATCAACATGAACATTCAGGCCGTGGATAAAGCCATTGAGGGCCTGAAGGAAGTCAACTATCCGAAATCCTGGGCGGACGCCGAAATCGTGCCCAAGCCTAAAAAAGATGAACCCCATGAAGTTGCCAACGTTCTGCGTCCGATGATTGCGCAGGAGGGCGAAAAGCTGCCCGTCAGCGCGTTCAATCCGAGGGGTATTTTCTCGGTGGGCACCACAAGATATGAAAAACGCGGGGTTGCCATCAACGTTCCGGAGTGGATCAAAGACAACTGCATCCAGTGCAACCAGTGCTCCATGGTATGCCCCCATGCCGCCATCCGACCGTTCCTTCTGACGGACGAGGAGGTGGCCAAGGCGCCCAAGACCTTTGAGACGAAACCGGCGACCGGTAAAGAAGCCAAAGGATATCAATACCGTATGCAGGTTTACACCGAGGACTGCGTGGGATGCGGAAACTGCGCGGATATCTGCCCGGCCAAGACCAAGGCGCTGGTGATGGTCCCCTTTACCGGACAAATCGAGGCCCAGGTACCCAACCAGCAGTATGCCGATACCCTGCCTTACCGGGGCGAATTGTTCGATCGATTCAGCGTCAAGGGAAGCCAGTTCTACCAGCCGCTGATGGAGTTCTCCGGTGCCTGCCCGGGCTGCGGGGAGACACCCTATAACAAACTTCTCACCCAGCTTTTCGGGGAACGAATGGTTATGGGAAATTCCACGGGCTGCAGCTCCATCTGGGGCGGTTCTCCTCCGATTCCTTACTGCACGAATCATGAAGGTTTTGGGCCGGCCTGGAACAACTCCCTGTTTGAAGATTCCGGTGAATTTACATACGGACTCTTTTTGGGCCATATGAATCAGCGCCGCAAGGTAGCCTCCCTGATGGAAGCGGCTCTCAAGACCGATATCCCCAAGGAAGTCAAGGATGCCATGCAGGGCTGGCTGGACAACATGAAAGACCCCGTGCTTTCCAAGAAGTTCGGCGATCAGCTCAAAGAACTGCTGCCGAAGTATCCGCAAAATGCACTCCTGCAGGAAATTCTGGACTTCAAGATGCAGTTCACGAAAAAATCCTACTGGATTTCTCTCGGTGACGGTGCGGCCTATGACATCGCCTATGGCGGCCTGGACCATGTAATGGCATCCGGCGAAGACATTAACTGTATCATTTACGACACCGAGGTTTACTCAAATACAGGCGGCCAGTCTTCAAAGGCGACCCCGACGGGTTCGATTGCCAAGTTTGCCTACTCCGGAAAGAAAACCACGAAAAAAGACATGGCCAGCATGATGATGACCTACGGCTATGTCTATGTGGCCAACGTTTCGATGGGGGCCAACAAGCAGCAACTCGTCAAAGCATTCACCGAAGCCGAGGCATGGGACGGACCGTCCATGATTTTCTGCTATGCGCCCTGTATCAACCACGGAATCAAGAAGGGTATGGGCAAGGCCCAGGAAGAGGCCAAGCTGGCGGTTCAGAGCGGTTACTGGCCGTTGTTCCGTTACAACCCCGTACTGAAGAAAGAGGGGAAGAATCCCTTCATCCTCGATTCCAAGGAACCGGATGGAACCCTGCAGGAATTTCTGTCCGGCGAAGTTCGTTACGCCGCTCTGGAAAAACTTTTCCCCGAAGAGTCCAAACGGCTGCGCGCGCGTATCGAAGATGAGTACATGGAACGCTACCAGACTTATAAAAAGAGAGCCGAAACGGGTATGTAGGCTTTGAAGC
>JAHDSC010000012.1 GCA_018432925.1 Desulfobacterales bacterium
GTGGTTGCGGGCCATAATTTTTCTCGATTCCCCGGCCGAATCGTCGAAAACGATAAAGTTTTCCACCAAATCCAGGAAATTGTTTTTCGCGCACACCCCCTTGAGCAGCGTCTCCATGTCCACGACACCGGACTGATCCTCGGCCAGGCGTTTCCATTCGTGAAAATGCTCGAACCGGCTGGTGACCGAGCCGAGTTTGGCATCCACGCCGTTGGCCAGCACCACCATGGCGTTGTGATGAAACAGATGCGGGACGGTGTCCTTGTAATCCAGAAAGTTTTGCTCGTAGGCGGCGCGGATATCCTTGCTGATGTTCTTCAGCTCCATGAACATGAGCGGCAGACCATTGACGAAACCAACGATGTCCGCCCGGCGGCGGTACAGATCGCCGCGCACCCACAGCTCCCGCACGCAGAGAAAATGATTGTTCTCGGGATGATCGAAATCAAAGACCCGCAATCGCTCGCGCACCCGCTCGCCCTTGGCGTTGCGAAAGGTGACCTGCACCCCGTCCTTAATCAGTTCGTACTTCTCGCGGTTGGATGCAACCAGTGTTTGTAAGGCGGAAACCGTGACGATCTGGCAGACCGCGTCTGCATAGGCCGTGGCCGGCAGCCCGGGATTCAGCTCCTCGATCTTTGTCCGCAGGGTGCGGGTCAATACCACCTCGCGGTCAGACCCCCGTCCCAGCATGCTGTTCGGCCCGAAATCCTCGTTGTTGTAGGCGTACACCGACTCCCAGCCCAGCTCCTGCTCCAGGTACTCGGCGGTCGTCTGCTGGACGAGGGTGTCTTCGGTGTAGAGGAAGAGGGTCATGCCTGCTCACCTCCATTCTGTTGTCCCAGAAATGCCCGGCCTTTTTCCGTCAACCGGTATCGCTGCTTACTACTGCGTGGCTTGTCTGGGATGGTCATCTCCAGCAGACCGTCGTCCAGTAGCGCCTGGAGGTATTCCTTGCGGAAGTGCTCACGATCTTTCATGCCGGTAGCAATTTGCAGTTGCTTCCGCGTCACTTCCCCTGTATAGGCCGCAGTGAGTATAGCCATGACTTGCTGGGTACTTGCGGGATACTTGCGGGATACTTGCGGGATACTTGCGGGATACTTGATCCCGACCTGGGCCTCCTCTTGATCCCGCCCTGATTCCGCATCCGTGGATGTTTCGGTTTGCTTGCCCTCCGGCAATTCCGGGCGCGGGAAGCTCACAGTAAACCAATTAGCCGAAACCTCGATTTTAGGCTCGACAACCCCGCACTCCCGGCAAAGGTTACGGATGCGTTTGATGCCGGAACCGATGTTTTCCACTGCCTCCATACGGTGCAGAAGCGAGAATAGCAGCGGATTGCGGGGGATGCTCTTGATGCCGAGGTCCGCCTCGGTCATCCCGGCCGGCAGGCCGCCGGGGCTGACGATCTCCACCCGGTCCTTGAAGATGTAGACCTGCACATTGGCGGTGGATCGGTAGTCGCGGTGAGCCATGGCGTTGACCACCGCCTCGCGCAGGGCCTCTTCGGGCAGTTCCGGCCGTTCCTCGCGCTTCACATGCTGGATGATGTATTCCACATTGATTTTGGAGAGGATATAGGCCACCACCTCGTCGATCATGGAATAGACGTCGCCGTGAAAACCGCGCCGGTCGAGAATGCGCACCTTGTCCGTGCCCAAGAACAGGGCACATGCCACATCGCCGCTGATGTTGAATTTGCGGATATCCCTGGCCAGCAGCCAGGCCCCGGCCTGGCTCATTTTTCCGCCCTTGACCAGGTGCAGGTTTTCCAATGCAGTGAGTGCATCCATATCCGCCGGGATTTTGGCCCGGCGGCGAAAGAGCGTCCAAACTTCGTCGGTCAGATCATCCGTTAGTGAAAATCTTTCGCAGAAGGTCTCATCGAAATGGATCAATCCTTCCTTGTAGAAAAACTCGCGGATTTCCTCGCGGGACATCTGCTGAGACGAAGCTCCTTCGCGGATAAAGAACTTGCCGCCGAAGGAATAGGGCTTGCTGTGCTGGGCCGGTACCCTGACCACCAGAACCTCGCCGACACTCTCGATCTCCACGGCAATGGGCGGCTCGGCCGACCGGGCAACGGCCTGCACCTCGGACTTGAGCCGGTTGTGGTCATTGACCCCGACAATCTCCCCCGCATCCGTGACGCCGAGCAGGATCACCCCGCCGGTGGCATTGGCAAAAGCGCAGATCTCCCGGCCGAGGTTCGATGTGCCGGAGCGCTTGAACTCGGCGGTAAAGCCTTCGCCCAGGGCGAGGAGGTTATTGAGGTCTTTTGGCTTCATGTCGGCCAATTGCAAGTTTTGTCCCGTCCAATTGTCGGGTTACGGTTCTCTCCGGCCTGAAATCCTCGTTGCTGTAAGCATACACCGACTCCCACCCGAGATCCTGCTCCAGGTAGTCAGCGGTCGTCTGCTGGACGAGGGGGTCTTCGGAGTAGTGAATTTTAGACGCCACCTTAAGAACCCTCCCCGGCAAGAATTTCCCATACTTTCTTGTAACCGGCTCCACTTAATGGTGCTTGCTCCGGCCTTGCGCGGCTCCAATCCCTGGGTGACATGTTTTTCAGGAAAATACGCGCCTTCCCGACAGAATAGCGTCCATCGTCACCGTCAAAGGCATCGCGATAGAGCAAGCCAAGCTTTTCGGCCACACTTCGAGGGGCGGAGTTCATCCGCATCAGTACCGCATCTTCCGTCCGGACGCCGTGGTAAATCATTGCAGGTAGAGCGTTGATTCGACGGCGCTCGGCATCGGCCATCCTTTCAAAATCCATCCCCGATACACGGCTTAAAGCCGACACCCCCCAGGTGCCGTTATTGACAATGGCGCGATAGATTGCCTTGCAGGCATCGGTAAACGCCTCGGTTTCCGAGCGCTCGTCATTTTGTGCAAAATACGTTTTCGCTATGTCTTCCAGCCGAACACCATTTACCCAGTCGCGGGTGATGTTGGACAAATGGGCGTGGTCGAATCCATCACCACCGATTTCTTCCAGCTGCTGTTTCAGTTGGGGGACCTTCAGCATGACCCCGAACAGGTCAGCCATGCGACCTGCATCCCCAAATAAGCTTTCCGGTGCCCAGTCATCAGGCCTCAACTGCTCTTCGAGATTCCGTATGCCACGCATCGCCTTTTGCACACCTTCAGGCGAAAAGCCGGTCAAGTCAGCCAACTCCGCCGCTCCCGGCATATCAGCCAGTTTGCGGGCATAGTTTTTCGTGGCATTCAGCAAGGCATCGGCCTTGTCCCGCTGGGCGGGGTCATTGCGCAGGGTCGTGTAGCCGTAGGTCTTCCGAAGAAACTGATCAGACTCCGCCAGCACCGCGTCGAGGTTCCTTTTCTCTGCCCAAAGATGGGCGATATAGCAGCGAAAATCCTCCCATTGATCTTTCCAAAGAACGGTTTCGAGGTTGTTGAGTTCACCCTGCTTTGCCAACTCATCAAGGAGCGCGATCAAACGAGATGCAAGAGCACCGGTGTTTTTGCTAACAAACTCAATGGTTGCGTCCCTGTTCTTGCCTTCTGCAAGGCCGATAACGCCCACACTGTCATGCCCGATTCGTCCAGCCCGACCAGCGAGGTTCCAGAATTCCCGGGGCGACATTTCGACCGACCTCCGTCCCTGTGGGAATGAACGAGAAGCAAGAAAGATAGAAGAGACTGGAAAATTGATTCCCTGAGCGATGGTCGATGTGGCGCACAAGACGCGCAGATGGCCGGACTCCGCGAGCCACTCCATGAGCGTCCGGATTTCATCCGACAAGCCCGCATGGTGAACGCCGACTCCATGATCGAGCATTGTTATCAGTTCGAAACTTTGACTGACTTCTGTCTTGAGAAAATCCTGAACAAGCCGCACGTCGTCGGGTATGACTTCAAATTTCGGAGCACTCTTAGCCGCATGGCGCGCCATTGACCAAGCCATTCTTGGATCACGTCCGATGGCGATACTTGTACCTCGCGCAGACATGATGGTGGCCATAGCGGCCGCCTGTAGTCCAAATCCTTTTTGCTGCCCGCTGCCCAATACTTCGCATTTCGGTACATCTATCGGTCTGCAATCGCCGGCACGATGCGAACCTTTCAGCTTCATAGCCCTTTCGGTGACGGTCAGGGTTTCATACTCCAGCCGCCACCCGGCACGTTCGCTGTGATCCGCAACCGCACGGTAAAGCCCGATTATCCGTTCGTTGGGTTTCCAGGCGGTGGTGCCGAAACTAATAGCCCTACCTGCATTGATATCATCTGCAAGCCAACGCGCCACAGTCTCGCTGCTCTCGACATAGGGCATCAACAGCAGGAAATTGGCTCGGAGACAATCACGTTTAATGGTGGCGAGAAGAAACTCGATCCGCAGCCCTCGGGCCTCCGTTTCGAGATTGTGCGCTTCGTCCATCACCACGAGCGCAAGCGGGCGCGACACTTTCTTGTTGCGAATGACCAGCGAAAGCTTTTCCGGTGTAGCAACCAGCACATCGAAAGGCTTTTCCTGATCGGTAAGAAGCTCCTCTTCGAAAGCATCGACCTCATTAGCCCCGCTGAGTTGCTCAACCCGCAGTCCGATCGGCTCGAAATCACGGCGCAGCCGTCGTGTGATCTGCGCGGTCAACGCTCTGGTCGGCGCAACATAGGTGACCCAACCGCCGTCCGCGTCGAACTGATTGAGCGCCTGAAGAATCCGGAACTGCGCCAGTAATGTCTTGCCGCCGGAAGTCGGCATGTCGATCACGATCGCGGTCTTGGCTTGATCGAGAAGCCCCTGTTCAAGCAGGGCGGCCCGTTGAGGCGGCAGCAGCTCGAACATCGCTTGGTGTTCACGTTTGGTCAAGGCCTTGACAAAGGCCGATACACGGGAGTTGACGGTTCGCGTGCCCCACCACAAGGAGTTGGTGACCATGATCCTGCCGGCGGCGTGAAGCCAGCGCAGAATCACTTCATGCCGGGCGTCGCCCGATGCGGCGGCAGCATTGATACCGGATTCAAAATGCTTATCGAGATCGCCGAAGACGGTACGGGATTGACCTTGCAGCATGTATTCAGCCAGGATTTCCGTTGCCTTCGCCCAGTGATAAAGGCCGATCAGCCGCAGTGCAATGGCCCGGTCTTCCACCGCAGAACCATTGTTCAGACGTGCTTTCTCATGAGTCCGCTGGTCTTCCCGCAGACCGGCAATGATTTCACGGATGCGGTCGAGGTCATCCCAGCCATCCTTGCGGAACAGGCGCACCCAGCAATCGAACAAACGGTAAAGCAGCCGCCGGTCCCACGGCGCATCCGCCACCGACGGCACCGCGATCGCGGCTCTGTTTTCCGTGAACCAGCGCCGCAGGTCCGACCACCGGTCACCGCAATAGGCAACGGCAGCGAGTTGCAGCACATGGAAGATGCGCTCTTCCGTGTTTTCCGGGATGGGAGTTAGACGACGGATATCGAAGGCGTGATGCGAGGCAGCGGCAGTTTGCCCCCGCAGACCATTGTCACCGCCATCGGGGCGACTCAAGGCGTCCAAACCCTCGATCGCGGCCATTTCATAGGCCAGGGCGACGCGCTCCAAAAGTCCTTCGTCGGCTTCATCTTCGGCAAAGGCAAAAGTGATCTGGCGTCCAACAGCCTGCCGAACCAGCCGCTCTTTGACCAGTTCAGCGGCGCGGATACGATCAGCTTCAGGAATCGCGCTGAGCGCCCAATGGGACTGGAGAATTTGAAGAGATGCAGCGGTAATGGTCATGCGCCACCTCCCGCCTGTACTGCTAAGGTCTGTGCCGCCAGGTTGCCGATTGCGCCGGTTGGCAAATACAGAGCAAGCAGCTCGATCTGCGTGCCCGCCGGACAACCGTTGCCAAGTTTCTCAACCCGCACGCGCACATCGTTCACGTTCGGCTCGACATCGCGCACCAGCACACCAAAAAGCTGAACGTCCGATGAATTATTGAGATAACGCTTGCTGGCGGCTTTGAAACGGTCCCGCCAAGTCGCATTCTTGGCACGATGGCCCAGGTATTTGAACAGGTCGTTGCGAATACCAACCTTGTCCCGCAGGTCTTCCAACTGCTGCTTCAGACCGGTCCGCCCATAAACGGCACCGGGCGGGTACTTGGCTTCCCCGGACGTCTTGACCTCTCCGAAGACAAAACGGTCGCCCTGGTCATCCTGTTGAACACCCACCAGATCGGCCCCAGGCAGACTCGAACCACTCTTGCGTTCATCCCGGCCATCCGGCCAGGGAAACAGACAGTTCCTATGCTCGGTCAGATAGGCTTCGGCAATGGCTTCGCCAACCCGCCAGTCCTCGACATCGTCGGGATCGGCCAATGCCTGGGCAAGCTGCTCCTGTTCGAAAGAGGTTTCCGCAACACCGGCCAACAGTTCCTGAATGTCGGCCTTGCCCTGGTCATCAAAGACCAGCGCCGAAACCTGACCATTGATCGCTGCGCCGAGTTCTTCAGCGTTCCACGAGCGGCCCATTCCGGTAGTCGGCAAGGCTCCATGGCTATAACACTCAGCTCCAACGGCGATCATACCGCCACCTCCCCGTTCATCAGTTTGGGCAGGAGGAGGTCGCGGGCTTTTCGTAGGCTTCGAACCTGCGCAGACAGGTTATCTGTCTGCGCAAGCATCGGTGATACGTTCTCCATAAAGGCTGTAATCAGCTTTTCGTCTGGCACAACGAAAGGAATCAGTTTGAATGTATCCCGAATGATCGCATCAAATACCGCACCGACAGCACGGCTACGAAATTGTTCTACTCCATCAACCAAGGCAAAATAGAGAAACTGCTGGTTCAGCGGCGGATGAGCAACAAGCGCGTAGCAGGACTGGTTCATTGCCATGGGGCGTTGTGCGAGATTGATCTTGCCAACCGTCCCTCGGGCAGTGATGAAAACCGTATCCTTCGGGTAAAAGTTGCTGTTGCAGTTCTTTAATCCAGCCTCGGTGATAGATTTCTCCGTGTCATGTGCATAGGCCAAATCGGTCGCGTCCTTTGGGGTAAAAAATGGAATATCGCCATCCCAATAAGACGGATTCGTTGTTTTGGGTGTTCCGCCGCTGAGAATATCCATAACCTCAAAGGCGGTTTTCTTCTTCCACCCCTCCGGCACGCCGTCGATGATTAGGGTGTATTCGTGGCCGGGGAAGCGCAGGTAGACGAACCATTCCTTGTAGAGCAGCCGCGCCGCCTGCTCCAGCAACTGAATCCGCCGCCGGTTGTTCTCGATCAGGTCGTCGTAGGCGGAGAGTTTTTTTGCAATGCTGCCCCACTGATGTTGCGGAGGAACGCATAATTTAATCTTGGAAAACGACGTCTTGTTAAGAATAGGAGTGGCTGAGCCTCCACCAAGCCCAACGCCCCTGATTGAGTCGGCGTTATGGACAAGAAGGTAATAGACAAACTTTGGGTCAATGCCCTCACTCGGTATGATGCTGTTGATTTGCTGGTTCGTGAGGCAATCTGAGGATGACAGACCACATTTTCCAATGGTGTTGCCTATGCAGGTCACCATAACTGCATTGCTCGGAATAAACTGATTCAGGTGAGACTTTCTCGCATCATCCGTGACGGTTCTCTCGGTTGTGTGGCAGTAGTATGTCTTCCAGTTCAAATCCGACGGCGTGACGAACTGATATTCTCCATCAAAAAAAGCAGCATTCTTCGTGCTGGGAGTCTTGCCTGTTACGACACGGCCAAGATCGGATATTGTAACCGTGCCTCCGCTCATACCCCCAACTCCTCGAAATTCTTCTTGATCGTCGCCGGTGAAAAGAAGTGTGAATAGAGAAGTGCGAAGTTTGAACAACCGCACCCACTATTCCTTTCACCCTTCAAACTTCTCACTTCAAACTTCATTTTCCCTCCAGCGCGTGTTTCCCTTTTTCGGTCAGTCGGTACTTCTGCAGGCGGCTCTTGGGTTTATCGGGAATGGTGCGCTCAATAAAACCCGCTTCCAGCAAAGGGTTGAGGTAATTGCTCTGAAAGGTTTTCCAGTGTTTCAGACCCAGCATCTCCATGATCTCTCGGGCGGAACGCGGCTCCCGGCAGAATGCCCCGACTTGTGCGGTGACTTGTGCGGTGACTTGTGCGGTGACTTGTGCCACCGGCTCCGAGTCCAAATTTTCAGCAATTTGAAGCGCTTCAGCCAGGGGAAAAACAAACCGCACCCTCAGGCCCAGTTCGACCAGATACGGTTCCGGAAAACCCGCCTCTGCTGTTTCCCGGAAGATGCGTGGAACCCCGGAGCCCCACTGTTCGATCAGCTTCAGCTCCCGGAAAACACGGGCGATCACCGGATTGCGGATTTTGGAAACGCCCTGGCGCATATCTTCCACGGTCAGCCCCGGCGGCAGAATGCCGGGGTTTTCGATCTCGATGCGGTCGTCGAAAAAGGCAACCCGGACCGGACCACCCCGCTGGGACCAGTCGGCATGAACCAGGGCGTTGACCACCGCCTCGCGGAGGGGTTCCAAGGGGATATTCCAGACATCTCGCCGCCGTATTTCGGAAAAATCCGCGCCGCGCATGGCGTGTTTTTTCAAGAAAAGCATGATGCTGTCCACCATCACTGGAAGCGGCTCCTCCAGCTCGATATGGTCGAAAATTCTGGCCTTGTCCGTACCGATAAACCGGCCGCACTGCACCCAGCAATCGGGGAACTGAGCAACGCGATCGCGGCCGAAAAGAAGGACGCCACCCCGGGTCGGCACGCTTTTGCCCTGTTCCCTGACCAGCAGTCTCAGGGTGAACAGGGCCTGCTCATCGATTTCGCGGATACCTGTAAAGGCGCGTTTGATCGCGTCTATCGCAAGATCGTCCATGGAGAGTTGCGGCAGGGGCAATTCATCAAACGCCACCCCCTCGACGGACCGGCGCAGTTCACCGATCAACTCCCGGTCGGCCTGGCGGTTGGTGGAGCCGAGCCGGACATAGACCCCGGTTTCCGACCCCTCGGAACGGAGGTAATGGGGACGGGAATTGCTCAGAAACACCTCCACTACGAGCAGGGTTTTGCCGTCGACCGTGGTCATTTCGACATTGGGCACCAGACGGGGGCTGATGGAATCGGCGATCAGGTTGCAGAGCCGTTCCTCCTCATCCAGCGGATTGTCGATCCCCACCGGTTCCCGCGTCTTGTCTGCAACGCCGATGATGATCCTTCCACCGGCGGTATTGGCAAAGGCCACCAGCGTCTTGAGCAGATTACGCGGTGAGGAGAGATTCTGCTTGAATTCCAGAGTCTTGCCTTCGTCGGTCGAGAGCAGTTCCTTGAAGTTTGAAGGCGGAAGTTTGAAGTTTGAAGTCATGATTGCCTCGCCCTCATTTTCTTTATGATTGCTGTCAGGATGGCAATCAGTTCGTTGCACTCGGCTTCAAGTTCCGTCAGCCGCGGGGCTGGAACGACCTCGCAGGCAGCCAAAAGCCTAAGCCAGTAATGCGTCTCACGTGCTTCCTTACAGGCAATACTGTATTTGCTCACGAAATCCGCCTCGCTTTGAGATGCTTGTCCTTCTTCAACGTTAGCACCAATTGAGGTTCCGGATCTCAGCAACTGGTTGGCAAGGGTGCGTGCGACCCCCGGTTTTTGATCCATCACCAGACACAATTTCACAATGCGCAGCGCAAACTGAAATGTTCTATCCGGAATATCCGACTTCACTTTTCACCCTTCACCCTTCAAACTTCAAATTCCCAGCTCCTCGAAATTCTTCCTGATCGCCGCAGCGAGTCGCATAGCTTCGGCGTTCAGGTCCTCCAACTCGACATGGATCTCGCGCAGGGCCTCCTCGAAGTCGAAGTCTCCGTCCTCTTCTTCCGGCGCAACGCCGACATAGCGGCCGGGGGTGAGGCTCCAGTCGTTGGCCTCGATCTCGGCCCGGTCCACCAGCTTGACCAGCCCTTCCATATTACGGCGTTCGGCATCGGGGA
>JAHDSC010000106.1 GCA_018432925.1 Desulfobacterales bacterium
CCGCTCTCCCATAAAAGATCCAGTTGCCCGGAATCCGCCCTGCCGATGGAAAAAGTCGAGGTGCCCGGATCGTACGTCACCTCATAGTCGATCCCCGGGGCCGGGGATGCGTGGTCGGCGGAGGCTGTTTCCAACGCGCTTTCGATTGCACCCGCCAGTTGATCGGGGGTGTAGTTGCCACCGCGGATGGTCGCCGTCAGCTCCGTTATCCCCGCATCCTCGCTGAAATCAATTGTATTGTTCGTTTCATCGACAGTGATAAAAGATTCAAAAAAAACATCTTCACCCACATGGCCGACTTCAACGGTTGAATCTTTTCCGATTTTAATTGAAAACGGGTTCCCGTTGCCGAGGTAATGTACCGTCGTCGGATTTTCCGCATCGTCGAATTCAAACGGCTTGATATCGGTCTTGGTTCCGGCGAAAATATATTTCCCGTTGACCCGGGAATTGGCCAGTTCCAGAACCTGTTCTAAAATGCCTTCGATCTGGCCGGCCGCATCGGCCCGGTCGGAAGCGTTGACGGTGTCATTGCTCATGGCCAGGCAGAGAATTTTCGCATCCGATATCAATTCCTTGGCCGTGCCAAGCGCCGTTTCTCCGGCATCCAGCCAGGTCCGTCCGGTATCGATATTCCGCTCCAACTGGTTCAGGTTGGAAAGGTTCGATTTAATACCAAGAACCTGGGTGAGACCGGCCGGATCGTCTGAAAGGGTATTGATGCGTTTGCCGGTGACCACCACCTGGTTGGCTTTGTTCAGATCCCCGGCCAGTTGCCCCAGTCGTAACTGTGTCAAATCGTAAATGGTGTTGAAAGCGACGCGCATGTTTTTCCCCTTTTCAAGAATAAAGGATGACAAATGATTTCAAAATGTTTGTAAATTCTGAAACCGCTTATGGGAATTATCTTGCCTCTATCAGCGTCTTCAGCATCTCATCGGCAACCGTAAGGAGCTTGGAGGCCACCGAAAAGGCATGCTGATATTTGATCATATTCACCATTTCCTCATCGAGGGATACGCCGGAAAGGGAATCTCTCTGCTCGCTGATTTTATTGACCATCATTTCGCTGAAATCTCTTGCCGAGTCTATCCGTACCGATTCGATCCCCATCGATCCGATCATGGAATGATAGAAACCTTCCAGGGTGGCTTCAAGGGCGCTGGAACGGCTGAGGCTTCCTCTTTCGAAATCCCACTGAACCATTGTCTGCTTTGCATACTGCAGATCCGCAAGGGTTAGTGCATTGCTGTTGTCTCCGGTTCCGTAATCTCCGGTCGCGTCCAGACGGGCCGCTGCGATATATTTGGTTTCGGCCAGAAGGGGGTTGACTTCAATGGTCATCGCATCCTCACCCTGGAAAAAGGTATTGATACCCAGCGCCGCCGCAAGCCCGCAGTCTTCGTTCGTTTCATCCGAAAAGGCAAAACTGTAACCCGCGTCAGGGGTGAATACGATCCGGTTGTCCGTTATCGATGCCGTGACGCCGCCGCCGGCCGTCAGTGCGGCCGCGTTGAACCGATCCCGAAATTCTTCGAGCGTCCAGTATAAATTATCGGCCGGATTCCCCGAAGGGGTCCCGTTTTCATCGGTCGTGATGGTGAACACATCCCCGTTGCTTAAAATTTCCCCCGGATCCGTAAAATCAACCGTCATGCCGTCAATTTCCACCGAGTAGGGCCCGCCCGCTTCCAGCGTGAAAGTGCCGTCCGTAACACTGTTCGACCATCTTACCTCGATTCCGGAATCGATCGATCCCCCGGAGATCACGGTGAACCGGTAGGTATCCAGAATACTGTTGGCCTGTCCGGTCACGGTGAAAGAAGGTGGCGGAACGGTCAGGCTCGAGTTGTCCATGTCAACAACAACCGAAGCGGTTACGCCCGAAGCGTCCTTAATCCACATCTTAAAATCTTTTGAATAATCGATTCGGTTTCCGTTGGAAAGCGTGGATAACAGACCGCTTGAATCCGTCGCCTGAGTGCCGGTCATTTCCGTGCTGAAATATTCAAGCCCAACGCCCTGGCTGTGCTGCAGATTGACCGTCCAGGCAAAATCCCTGGCAAGCCCGTCCAGTTCGGCGATGTACTTGGGAATAATTTCATCCCGCATTTCCAGCCACCCGCCGATTTTTCCTCCCTGGATTTTATCGGTGATATCCACCTTCCCGCCATAGGAAGCCTCCCATTTCACCCTTCCTTCCTGAAACTCAAGGGAATAGGTGTCCGTTCCGTTTACCAGCACATACCCGTTTGCCGTCATAACGGTCAGGGAACCATTCGGCTGCTCAAATGTCTTGACATCGATCAGTTCCGACAACTTCGTAACCAGAGTGTTCCGCTTGTCTCTTTGATCGTTGGCGGTCCCGGTGGCTTCCAAGCCGACAATCTCATTGTTGATCGCCGCGATCTGATCCGCAAGACTGTTGACTTCCGAAACAGCCGCCTCCATCTCCTGGGTAAGTTCGCTTTCAAGCTGCATCAGTTCTGCGTTCAGGAAATCGAATTGTTCGGCAATGCGGGATCCTTTTTCATATACCGCAATCCGTTCGGAAGATCCTGCCGGATTGTTGGAAAGATCCTGCCAGGAGTTCCAGAATTCGGACATCATCGTGCTGAGACTGCTCCCGGAATTCTCATTAAAAAGGCTTTCCATGATGTTCATGTAAGCGGCCATCTCCTCAAAGGCGGACAAATCGGATTTCTCGCTCTCCAGGCGGTTTTCCAGATACTGATCACAGATTCTTTGTACCTCCTGCACATCCACACCGGTACCCAGAAGCACACCGCCATACTTTACCGGTTGTTCGGCGGAATAGGAAACAACCTGCCTGCAGTAATTCGAGGTATTCACGTTGGCGACGTTATGACCCGTCACATTCAGGCCGATCTGCTGAGCCGCGATAGCGCCTTTTGCGGTATTTAAAACCATCCCGATTCCGGACATCTCTATACCTCTTTGTGCAAAAGCAGATTGGTTTTTGTTTTTGCCGCGGGACGGCCGTTATCATAAACGGATTCCTTCCGGCCGGCACCGGCGATGATGCCGATCAGTTCATCCAGCACCTCAAGGCATTCTTCGACCAGGTGTTTGTTTTCTTTTACGCGGTTCTTAATCTCGGATTTAAGCGCCGTCAAGCTCAGATTCAGCTTTTTC